>NZ_JBMDJU010000005.1:0-232301 GCF_057809355.1 Pseudomonas sp. FG29
GATGGCCCACCGCGGCGGGCCTCTGGAACGACGATGGAGTGAGCGAACCCTGGCGCAGCCAGGGCCGGATGAACGGGCGGAGGGTTTTGGTTACTTTTGCCCGTCAAAAGTCACTCGCCCGGGAGGGCGAAACCAGAAACATCAACAAAAACGCGGCAATTCGGAACAGATATCCAAAACATCAACACAAATTTGCCAATCCGGTATCAATCAAACAGCCCCTGCTAGCCCACGCCATGCACCAAGTCTCCAGCCTTGAGCAGTGACGCTCATCCATGCTCAACGCCCATAAACGACAACGCCCCTATCCCGAGATAGAGGCGTTGTATCGGGCCAAGGCCGCCGACAGCGGCACCGGCTTACTGCTTAGCGCGGTTCGCTCATCAGCCCTTTGATGATCGCCACGCAGCCGACCAGCAGCACGATGGTGAACGGCAGACCGGTGGACACCGCCATGGCCTGCAGGGCCACCAGGCCACCGCCGAGCAGCAGTGCCACAGCCAGCGCACCTTCCATGACCACCCAGAACACCTTCTGCGAAACCGGCGAGTTGATCTTGCCGCCTGCGGTGATGGTGTCGATCACCAGCGAACCGGAGTCCGACGAGGTGATGAAGAACAGCACGACCAGGACGATGGCAGCGAACGAGCTGATGGCGCTGATCGGCAACTGATCGAGCATGACGAACATCTTCAGCTCCAGCGCAGCCTGGCTCAGCTCGGTCAGACCACCCAGGGCCTGGTGCAGCGCGGTGCCACCGAAGGTGCTCATCCAGATCACCGAAACCAGCGACGGTACCAGCAGCACGGCAGTGAGGAATTCACGCACGGTACGGCCACGGCTGACGCGCGCGATGAACATGCCCACGAACGGCGACCAGCTGATCCACCAGGCCCAGTAGAAGGCCGTCCAGCCTTGGCTGAAGTTGGCGTCTTCACGACCGACCGGGTTGGACAGCGCCGGCAGGTATTGCAAGTAAGCGCCGAGGTTGTCCAGCACACCACTCAGCAGCAGCGCGGTGGGGCCGGCGATCAGCACGAACAGCAGCAGCACCAGGGCCAGACCCATGTTGAGTTCGGAGAGGATCTTCACACCCTTGTCTACGCCGGTCACCACCGAGCACAGCGCGATCAGGGTGATCACGGCGATCAGCACGACCTTGGTGGTGGTATCGGCCGGCAGGCCGAACAACACATGCAGGCCCGCCGTGGCTTGCTCGGCACCCAGACCCAGCGAGGTCACCAGACCGAACAGGGTGGCGAATACCGCCAGGATGTCGATGATGTGGCCTGGCCAGCCCCACACGCGCTCACCGAGCAGCGGGAAGAAGATCGAGCGGAACGACAGCGGCAAGCCTTTGTTGAAGGCGAACAGACCCAGCGCCAGGGCGACGATGGCGTAGATCGCCCAGGGGTGCAGGCCCCAGTGGAAAATGGTGGTGGCCATGCTCAGACGCGCCGCTTCAGCGGAGTCGCCGGCAGCCCCGCCCAGCGGTGCCCAGTCGGTGCGCACGCCATTGGCATCGACCACCGTACCGCCCAGGGCGGTGCCGTAGTGCGACATCGGCTCGGCAACGCCGTAGAACATCAGGCCAATGCCCATGCCCGCCGCGAACAACATGGCGAACCAGGAGAAATAGGAGTAGTCGGGGCGGGCCAGGGTGCCGCCAAGACGTACCTTGCCCAACGGAGAAACGATCAGACCCAGGCACAACAGCACGAAGATGTTGGCCGAGCCGATGAAGAACCAGGAAAGGTGTACGGTCAGCCAGTCACGCACGGACTTGAACAGGGGTTCGACCTGATCGTGCATGGCCATGGCCAGGGTGACGAAAACCAGTGCGGCAACGGCCGATACCAGGAACACCACACCGTGGATATCCAGATTGACCAGATAGCGGCCACGGATGTTGTCCTGGCCGACCACGTAATCGGTGTCGATGAGATTTGCCGCGCCACTTGGGGCGGGAATACCGTCTGCTGTTGAGTCGTTCTTGCGTGACGCGGGGCCTTGGCTCAAGGGGCTGCTCCTTCTTTTTTTATTCGCGAGCAATGCGGCGATTGCCGCTGCTATACGCGGATGCAGACGCTATCAGAAGGAAAATCGGCCCTGCGCTGCGCAAGCGGCGCGGGCTTTCCCATTAGCGACCGCCAGGCGGGAATGAAAAAACGCGCCCGAAGGCGCGCTCTTTTCATCCAGCCGACGGGCGCGTCAGCGTGGTTCGCTCATCAGCCCCTTGACGATGGAAATGCAGCCCACCAGCAACACGATGGTGAACGGCAGCCCCGTCGACACCGCCATGGCCTGCAGCGCCACCAGGCCGCCGCCGAGCAGCAGGGCGATGGCGATGACGCCTTCGATGCTGGCCCAGAACACGCGCTGCGGTACCGGCGCATTGACCTTGCCGCCGGCGGTGATGGTGTCGATCACCAGCGAGCCGGAGTCCGACGAGGTGATGAAGAACACCACCACCAGCACGATGCCGATGAACGAGGTGATGCCGGTCAGCGGCATCTCGCCGAGCATGCTGAACAGCTTCAGCTCCAGGCCGGCGTCCTGCGCACCGGTAAAGCCATCGACCAGCAACTGGTTGATCGCGGTACCACCGAAAGCGGTCATCCACAGCACCGACACCAGCGACGGCACCAGCAGCACGGCGACGAGGAACTCACGCACGCTGCGGCCACGGCTGACCCGCGCGATGAACATGCCCACGAACGGCGACCAACTGATCCACCAGGCCCAGTAGAAGGCGGTCCAGCCCTGGCTGAAGTTGACGTCCTCACGCCCCACCGGGTTGGCCAGCGCCGGCAGGTATTGCAGGTAGGCGCCGAGGTTCTTGAAGAAGTCGGTGAAGATCACCAGGGTCGGCCCGACGATGATCACGAAAAGCAACAAGGCCAGGGCTAGGGCCATGTTGATCTCCGACAGGCGCTTGACACCCTTGTCCAGACCGGCAACGACCGAAGCCAGGGCGATCAGGGTGATGGCCACGATCAACAGCACCTTGGTCATGTCCGTGGCGGGAATGCCGAACAGGTACTCCAGGCCGGCAGCCGCCTGCTCGGCACCGAGGCCCAGCGAGGTGACCAGGCCGAACAGCGTGGCGAACACCGCGAGGATGTCGACCACATGCCCCGGCCAGCCCCAGACGCGCTCACCGAGAATCGGGTAGAAGATCGAACGGATCGACAGCGGCAGGCCCTTGTTGAAGGAGAACAGCGCCAGCGCCAGGGCGACGATGGCGTAGATCGCCCAGGGGTGCAGACCCCAGTGGAAGATGGTCGCGGCCATGCCCAGGCGCACGGCCTCCTCGGCATTGCCCTGAGCACCACCGAGCGGCGCCCAGTCCGTGCGCACACCATCGGCTCCAACGGTGATGCCGCCCATTGCCGAACTGTAGTGCGACATCGGCTCGGAAACGCCATAGAACATCAGACCGATGCCCATGCCAGCGGCAAACAGCATGGAGAACCAGCCCATGTAGGTGTAGTCGGGCGTCGCGTCCTTGCCACCGATGCGCACTCGGCCCAAGGGCGAGAAGATCAAGCCGATACAGAGCAGGACGAAGATGTTGGCGGCACCGATGAAGAACCAGGCCATGTGGTGGGTGAGCCAGTCACGTACACCGCTGAACAGCGGCTCGATCTGGTTCTGCAGGGCCAGGGCCAGCACCACGAAGATCACCGCGACCAGCGCGGAGATGGTGAAGACCTTGCCGTGAATGTCCAGGGAGAAGACGAACTGCCCCTGAATGTTGTCCTGACCGATGACGTAATCGGTGTCGATCAGGTTGGCCTCACCGGTCGGTGCCGGGATGCCCTCTTGAATTTCCGCTGCGGGTGGCGGGGTCGTGTCATGCGAAGGGACGTTTCCCATGGTTGGCGTGCTCCTTGATGCGTTTGACTCGCTAGACGAGCGTGAACAGGACGAATGCCCTCCTCCAGTTGAAGTCGACCGACGAGTAGGTCGAACCGAAAAGGGTAACACATGAATTCCGCTCACTCAGAATCCAAGACACGTGAAAGCCCCGAATAATTCCCCAGCAGATGGCTTTTTGCCCGCCTCTGCCATTGCCCACACGGGCATGGCAGGATGGTCGCGAACGCTACGCACCCCACGTGGTCAGCTGCTTACAGCTCGTGCAAAGGAAGACGCTGCATGCCCGCGGATTTCGGCATTCCCCACCTGTTCGCCTACCTGATCGCCGTCATTCACACCCTGGGCGTACTCGCGGCCATTCACGCGGTGCTCACCGTGCGCACCGCGCAGGGCGCCCTGGCCTGGGGCCTGTCGCTGTTCTTCATGCCCTACCTGACGCTGCTGCCGTATCTGGTGTTCGGTCGCAGCCGTTTCGATGCCTACGTGCGCGCCCGGCGCCAGGCCGACAGGGAAATGCGCCTGGCAATGGCCGAGCAGGATTGGCGCCCCTGGGTCGAGGAAGCCAAGGCCGCGCACCTGTCCCCTGCCTACGAGCGCCTGCGTGCGCTACCGCGCCTGTCACATCTGCCGGGTCTGACGGGCAACCGCGTACAGTTGCTGATCGATGGCGAGGCCACCTTCGAAGCGATCTTTGCCGCACTGGCCAGCGCTCGGCAGGTGATCCTGCTGCAGTTCTTCATCATCCGCGACGATGCGCTCGGCCAGCGCCTGCGCGACGTGCTGCTGGAGCGTGCTGCCGCTGGCGTGCAGGTGCACGTGCTGTACGACGGCGTTGGCAGCCACTCGCTGCCCCGTGCCTACATCGATCATCTGCGTCGGGGCGGCGTGCAGGTGCATGCCTTCCCGACGCGCGCCGGGCTGTTCAATCGCTTCCAGCTGAATTTTCGCAACCACCGCAAGATCGTCGTGGTCGACGGCGAGATCGGCTTTCTCGGCGGGCTCAACGTCGGCATCGAATACCTCGGGCAGAAGCCACCCCTGGCGCCCTGGCGCGACACCCACGTAGAAGTGCTCGGGCCCGTGGTGGCGAGCCTGCAGGAAGCCTTCGCCGAAGACTGGTACTGGGCCTGCCGCAAGCTGCCACCACTGCTGCTGCCAAGCAAACAGGACGACCCCGGCCTGCTCTGCCAGGTGATTGCCAGCGGCCCGGCCGACGCGCAGGAAACCTGCTCGCTGCTGTTCGTCGAAGCGATCCACGCAGCGCGCGAACGGGTGTGGCTGAGCAGCCCCTATTTCGTCCCCGACGAAGCCTTGTCTGCGGCCCTGCGCCTGGCGGTGATGCGCGGCGTCGATGTGCGCCTGCTGCTGCCGTCACGCCCCGACCACCGCATCGTCTATGCCGCCTCCAGCCTGTATGCCTTCGAGGCACTGCGCGCCGGAGTGAGAATCTTCCGTTACCAACCGGGCTTCCTGCACCAGAAGGCCCTGCTGATCGATCACGATGCCTGCGTGCTGGGCAGCGCCAACCTGGACAACCGCTCCTTCCGCCTGAATTTCGAGGCCAGCCTGCTGACCTTCGACGAGGCCTTCAATGCGCAGGTCGCCAGCATGCTGGAAGCGGACTTCAGCCGCTCACGCGAGCTGGTCAATGCCGACCGCCGCAACCTGCACCGCCTGCAACAGCTGGGCATGCGCGTGGCGCGGCTGATCTCGCCGATCCTCTGACGCTCAACCGACGAGCTGCGCCGTCGCCCGACTGCGCTGCTCGGCGAGCATCCGCGAGCGGCGCTTCTTCGCCCAGATCACCAGCCCGGTCAGCGACAGGCCGGCCACCGCCAGGCCCAGCAGCGACACCAGGATGCGCCCCGGCAGACCGATGATGCGCCCCGAGTGCAGCGGGAACTGCGCCTGCAGGAAGATATCCCCAGCGCTGCCGGTACCCGGCACATGGGCGCCGGCCAGTTCGCCGCTGCGGCTGTCGACATAGATCCACGGGTTGCCCAGGCCGGCATCGCCGTGATCCTCGCCGGGCGCATAAAAGCCGACGCCATAGACGCCGAACTCGGCGGAATGGAACAGGCCGCCGGGCGGCGCCTGCCAGCCCAGGCGTTTGGCCTCGGCTGCGGCGATGGCGATGGCCTCGCGACGGTCGATCTGCGGCACGATCTGCTTGTCCAGCGTCACCGGCGTACGGCTGGCGAAAGGGCTCGGCGTCAGCGGCGAAACCAGCTCCACCAAGGGGCGCACCACCTGGCGTTCGAGGTTCATCGATACCGAAGTGACCGCCAGGATCAACAGCAGCAGCCAGATCCATACGCCGCCGGAGCGGTGCAGGTCAAAGTTCAGCTTGTAGCCGCCCTGACGCCAGCGAAAGGCCAACGACTTGCGCCAACTGCGCCAGTTGGGAAACGACAGCCACAGCGCCACGAAGCAGTCCAGAAACCAGACGATGGCGACGATGCCGAAGACCAACATGCCCAACTCGATACCGAAACCATCCGGGATATGCAGGCTGTAGTGCAGCTTGTAGAGAAATGGCAGCAGGTTCTCCCGGCTCAGGGAGATCGCGCCCCACTCGCGCTGGCCCTGGACATCACCACTGACCGGATCGATGCCGAGCTGGTTGAAGCCCAGCGTGTAAGCCTTGCCGGCGGCCGGATCGATGCGCGGATCGACGAAGATATTCAGCGCATGGCCCGGTTCCAGCGCCAGCGGCATGAAGCTCACCTGCAGACGCGGATCACGCGCCTCCAGAGCATCGGCCAGTTGCAGCGGTTCCTGCGCTGGCCCTGCGCTTTGCGCGTCGAACAGGTGCGGATTGAGCCACTCGTCCAGCTCGTGATCCCAGGAAATGATCGCGCCGGTCAGACCGGCGGTGAACAGGAACAGGGCGATGAATAGACCGCACCAGCGGTGCAGCAGTACCAGAATCGGGCGCATGACAGTCTCTCGTCGAACGTGCGGGCCGCTGCAGCGAGCGGCCCGTTCGCTCAGTACTTCCAGGTCAGGGTGGCGCTGACGTTACGTGGCGCGCCGTAATAGGCCTGAGTCCAGTACAGGCTGGTCAGGTACTTCTCGTTGGTGACGTTGTTGAGGTTGGCCGACACGCTCCAGTTACGGTCGATGTCGTAGCTGGCCATCAGGTCGACCACGGCGTAGGCATCCTGCTCGGCGATACCGTTGCGAATATCGTCCTGCCAGCGCATGGCGCCCCCCACCTTGAGCTTTTCCAGGCCGGGTACACGGTAGGTGGCCGCTGTCTTGACCATGTGCTTGGGCGAATAGGTCACACCATGCGAGCCATCGGCATTGGTGATATCGACGAAGGTATAGCCCGCGCTGAGCTGTAATCCCTGCACCGGTTCGCCGGAGAACTCCAGCTCGTACCCTTCGCTGGTCAGCCCCTCCACCGCACGGTAGTAAGCGCGACCCGCATCCGTTCCCGCTTGTTCGGCAAAGTTGTCCTGCTCGGTACGAAACACCGCCAGAGCCACGTTGACCCGGTCGTCGAACAGCTCGCCCTTCACCCCCACCTCGTAGTTCACGCCCTCGACCGGTGCCAGGCGAGAGCCTGTGATATCGGTCTTGGTCTGCGGATCGAAGATTTCGGTGTAGCTGGCATAGACCGAGTACTCATCGGTGAGGTCGTAAACCAGACCGGCATAGGGCACCACCTTGCCGCTGTTCTTCGACGACTTGTCCGCACCGTAGTTGTTGCCATCACTCTTCACATCGACCACTCGGGTGCCAGTGATAAGACTGAGGTCATCGGTCAGACTCCAGCGGGCTGCGCCGTAGACACTCTTCATGCGATCAGTGAAATCACTGCCCCGAGTGGGCTGATCGTTCAAGGGTCTGCCGATGTCTCCATTCCAGTCGTCCAGGGGCGGCAACGCACTGCCGGTGGTCGAGTCGTAATAGGAGATATCGCTCAGTTCCGAGCGCGACCAACTGGCCCCAAGCGCGGCCTCATGCTGGCGCCCGGCAAGGCTGAATGGGCCACTGGCCTGCAGGTCGACGATCAGTTGCTTGTTCTCGTCCTTGTACTCGGAGGGATAGCTGGTCAGCCCTAGGCCGGTCTCCCTGTTCGGCGTGCCCGCCATGTAGAACAGAGAGCCGTCGCCCTTCTTCTCCACCCGCGTCAGCACCGCCTTGGCCTGCCAGTCGTTGGCGAAGCTGTGCGCCAGCTCGGCGAAGGTGCGGTTCTCCTTGACGTCCCAGTAGGCCCAATCAGCCGACGTACTGGTGGAACGCGAGTAGTGGGTTTTCGAACCATCGGTGTAATTCAGCGGCAATGCCCCCCACATCGGCGAGTTGGCATCGCTGGTCTGCAGGGTATGGCCCAGGGTAAAGACGGTGCTGTCGTCCAGATCGAAATCCAGCACGCCATGGAACACGTTCTTCTCACGCGAGTAGCGGTCGAGGTAGGAGTTCTTGTTTTCGTTGGCGTACACCAGGCGCCCGCGCACCGTACCAGCGTCATTGAGCGCACCGGATACGTCGGTGTCGATGCGGCGCTTGTCCCAGGAGCCGGCGGTCAGGTCGACCCGCGCCTTGGGCGTGACGGTCGGTCGCTTGCGCACGAAGTTGACCGTCGCCGACGGGTTGCCAGTGCCGGAGATCAGGCCGTTGGCACCGCGAATGACCTCGACTCGCTCGTACATGGCGGTGTCCAGATCACCCTCGACGTTGCCGTAGACGAAGGGCACGGAGATGCCGTCGTACTGAAAGTTGGTGATGTCGAAGCCACGCGCGGTGTAGTAGGTGCGATCCGTCTCGACTTCCTGCACCTGCACGCCTGGCGCTGCCTTGAGCGCATCGTTGACGCTGGTGAGCTGGAAGTCGCGCAGTTGCGCTTCGGTAATGGTGGAAACCGCCTGCGGCGTCTGCCGTGGCGTCAGATCGAGCTTGGTCGCGGCGCTGCTGCGCTTGGCTTTGTAGCTGTCGGTATCGGACATCTCGCCGCTGCCCACCACGGATATGGCCTGGAGTTCCATGCTCTGCTGCTCGTCGGCCAAGGCCTGGTTGAAGCTGCAAGCTGCCGCGACGGCCACGGCCAGATGGGTCTTTTTACTGAACAAGGGACGGTCTCCTGATGCGCTGTCGATTGCTGCTGACAGTCCCTTTGCAGCCTTTGCCTCACTGGCGCATCTGCACAACGCAAATGCTAATGATTATCCTCAATATGGTCACAGCAGATCCTCTATTGGTCAACGCTAATTATTTGCATTTGCTCTAATTTCTCGAATGAGCAGAGCCTCTCTGACAGGAATCGACGGCCCAAACGAACAAAACCCCCACAGGCTCGCACCGTATGGGGGTTTCTTCTTTGCGCCGACGCTTGTGGCGCCGGGAGCCTGGTTCGCGCTGGCGAACCTAACCCGCTGAGGGTGCGGGGGTGCTCAGCTCACAGCTCCAGAGTTCCAACGCCGGCTGGCTCGCTTTTGGCGGGCCGAGCCAGTCGCTCATCGGGCGACAACGCTGGTCGATACACAGTTGGTAATCCCCCGCTTCGGGCGTGCGCCCAACGCGCAGGGGTTGCAAGGGCGGTAGCTGACGCTGGTAGTGCCAGCTGCCATTGCGCAGTTCGGCGCCGTCAGGAATCTCCATCCCGGCGCCCGAGCCTTTGACCCGCGCCTCGCCGAGGATCAAACCCTCGGCGCTGACGCGGTAATCCTCTTCCCAGCGGATCTTCTCGATGGTGTGGTTCCAGGCCAGGGTGAACGCGGGCGTGGGCAGCGATGCCCACACCACGCCGGCCATCCCCAGGCACAGGCCGATCACGCCGTCGCCACCTGGGCGCGTCGCGCGCGCCACAGATGCTGAGCGATGAACAGCGCGCTGAGGGCGAAGCCGATTTCATCGCTCGACGGCGTGGCCAGGATCAGGCTGGCACCGGCGGCGAAGCCCAGCAGGCGCTCCCACCAGCTCAGCTTGGCCTGCAGGTAGCCGGTGAAGATTGCGCCGAGCAGACCGATAGCCAGTACCGCCTTGAACACCACGTAGACCGTTGCCAACAGGCTGTCGCCCTGCAGCATCAGGGCGGGCGAATAGACCGCCATGAAGGGCACGACGAAACCGGCCACGGCGATACGTACGGCCCACAGGCTGATCTTCAGACCCGTCTCCTTGGCGATCGGCGCGGCAGCGAAGCAGGCCAGCGCCACCGGCGGGGTGAGGTCGGCCATGATGCCGAAGTAGAAGACGAACATGTGCGAGACGATCAAGGGTACTCCCAGATCGAGCAGCGCCGGGGCAGCGATGGAACTGGTGATGATGTAGTTGGGAATGGTCGGGATGCCCATGCCCAGCACCAGGCAGGTGAGCATGGTCAGCACCAGCGAGAGGAACAGGTTGTCCTGACCGATGGCGAGGATGTAGCCGGCGAAGGTGGACGCGACCCCGGTCAGCGACACCACACCGATGATCACCCCGACCAGGGCGCAGGCGATCCCCACCGGCACCGCATGCCGCGCGCCTTCGACCAGTGCGTGCAGGCACAGAGTCAGGGTGTCGCGACCGCCCTTGACGAACCAGCACACCGCCACCAGCGCCGCGATGACGCCAAACACCACGCCGATGCCGAGCTGGAAGAAACCGGCGCAGAGCACGCCGAGGGCGATCCAGAAGGCGAAGCGCATGGCCTTGGACGACACCTGCAGGATGATCGCCGAGCCGAGGATGACCATGGCGGTCAGCGCCAGGCCGACGGTGCCGGAGAACAGCGGCGTGCGCCCGGAGAACAGCAGGTAGACCAGAATGGCCAGCGGGATCAGCAGGAACCAGCGCTCACGCACGGCCTTCCAGGGGTTCGGGCATTCATCCTTGGGTAGGCCGCGCAGGTTGGCGCGCTTGGCCTCCAGATGAACCATCCAGAACACCGAACCGAAGTACAGCAGCGCCGGAACCAGCGCGGCCTTGGCCACCTCGAAGAACGGCACGTTGATGGTCTCGGCCATGATGAAGGCCACGGCGCCCATGATCGGCGGCATGATCTGGCTGCCCATCGACGAGGTCGCTTCGACGCCACCGGCGAAGGCCGGCTTGTAGCCGAAGCGCTTCATCAGCGGGATGGTGAACTGCCCGGTAGTGACCACGTTGGCCACGCCGGAGCCGGTGATGGTGCCCATCAGCGCGGACGAGACCACCGAGACCTTGGCCGGGCCGCCCAGCTTATGGCCGAACAGGCCCATGGCGAAATCGGTGAACAGCTTGATCATCCCGGCCTGCTCGAGGAAGGCGCCGAACAGGATGAATAGGAAGATGTAGGTGGCCGAGACGTAGGTCGGCGTGCCGTACAGGCCTTCGGTGCCGAACGACAGCTGGTTGACGATCTGGTCGATGCCGTAGCCCCGGTGCATCAGGTCGCCCGGCAGGTACTGACCGAGCAGGCCATAGGCGAGAAACAGCGCGCAGATGATCGGCAGGGCAATGCCCATGACCCGGCGCGCGGCCTCGAACACCAGCACGATCAGGGTCAGGCCGACGATCATGTCGGTGCTGGTCATGTCACCCGAGCGCTGGATCAGATCCGCCTCGAAGTACCACTGGTAGAAAGCCGTGGCCATGCCCGCCAGGCCCAGCAGCCAGGCCAGCGGTTGCCACGGGCGGCCCTTGCCCAGCGCCGGAAAGCTGATGAACACCAGCAGCAGCAGGAAGCCCACGTGCACCGCACGCAGCACCTGGGTCGACACCGGGTGGAAGGCCGCCGTGATGATCTGGAAGACGGAAAACAGCAGCGCGACGGCAAAGAGTGCCTTGGGCCAATCCGAAGGACTGGCAGCCAGGTCGTTGTTCTGATCACTCATGGAGTGCAAACCTCATGACTACATAGGATGCGGAGACAGACTCGCCAACAAAACCCACCGCCGTTTAACGCCGGTTTTATTCGCGATTCTGGGAGCTCTGCCCATTCCGGTCTTTGCGCTGTAGGAGCGGCTTCAGCCGCGATCAGCTCGCAAACATCGCGGCTGAAGCCGCTCCTACAAAAGCAAGGTCGGCGTGGATGCAGAGCGATCAGGCCGCGACTCATGTCGCGGCCTGATTCGGCATTACAGCGCGCCGACTTCCTTGTAGTAACGCTCGGCGCCTGGGTGCAGCGGGATCGGCAGGTTCTTGGCAGCGTTTTCCAGCTTGATGTCCTTGGCCGCGGAGTGGGCGTTGCCCAGGCGGTCGAGGTTGTCGAACATCAGCTTGGTCATCTGGTAGGCCACCTCGTCGGACACGCCTTCATGGCTCACCAGGATGTTGGTGATGGCCACGGTGGGCACGTCGGCGTCCTGACCGTCATAGGTGCCGGCCGGGATGGTCGCCGGCTGATAGGCGGCGTTGCCGATCTTGGCGGTGACATCCGCCGGGATCGAGACGAAGTTGATCTTCATGGTCGAGGCCAGGTCGCGGATGGCCGCCATGCCCAGACCAGAGGATTGCAGGGTGGCATCCAGCTGGCGGTTCTTGATCAGCTCGACCGACTCGGCGTAGGGCAGGAACTCCACCGCAGCCATGTCCTTGTAGGTCAGGCCGGCGGCGGCGAAGATGGCGCGCGCGTTGAGTTCGGTACCGGACTTCGGTGCACCCACGGAGATGCGCTTGCCTTTCAGATCGGCCAGGGTCTTGATGCCGGAATCGGCGTTGGCGACGATCTGGATGTAGTTCGGGTAAGTACCGGCGATGGCGCGCAGCTTCTTCAGCGGCGCCTTGAAGCCGGCATCTTCCACGCCGTTCCAGGCGTCGGCGACCGAATCACCGAGGGCGAAGGCCAGTTCACCACGGCCAGCCTGCAGCAGGTTGAGGTTTTCCACCGAGGCCTTGGTGGCCTGTACCGAGGTCTTGGCGCCGTCGATGCCGGTGGTATAGAGCTGCGACAGGGCAACGCCGATCGGGTAGTACACACCGCTGGTACCGCCAGTGAGCACGTTGATGAAGGTCGGCGCAGCGAGCACGGCAGTGCTGGCAGTCAGGGCTGCAGCGGCGGCGAAAAGGCCGAATTTCTTGGTCAGTCGCATGGAAGTATCTCCGTCGTTGTTATGGCTTTATGCAGAGGTTCACTGTAGACGACGCCCTCCGCAGCACACGGCGAGCGCAGTCGTACCGCGCAATCAGCGGCGCAGGGTGCAGCGTCGGACAAGTACCGCAGCGTTGGCGGTCGGATGGCGGCCCATGCACGGCAATACAGGCGGCATGGCGCGGGGGGCATGACAGTTCATGGGCTGACCTCTTGTCGTTCTTATGGTCGCCGCATCGGCAAGACACCGCGCGGCTGACATTGCTTTAGCAGATGCCGTGCCAGCGCCTGAAAGGCCCGAGATAGAGGGGTTTTATCAAATGACTCAGGGGTCACTGAGCGGGAAACCGCTCATACCCGCGGAGCCATCGGCAGAAATCCGCCTATACGTAGCCCGGATGCAATCCGGGGCCGGAGCGCGCTGTTTACCCGGATTGCATCCGGGCTACGCTGAAAAACTTTCTCGGCAGGCTGGCTAGCGCAGAACCCGCTTCATTCCTCACCGGCGGGCAGATAGTCGCTGCGCGCCAGCCCGTGGCGCTGCATCTTCTCGTTGAGGGTGCGCCGTGGCAGTTGCAGCATCTCCATCACCGCGGTGATGTTGCCCTGGCATTGCTGCAGGGCGTTGTGCAGGCAGCGCGCCTCGAAGGCTTCCATCTGCTCGGCCAGCGCCTGGCCGGCAAAACGCTCGTCCGGCGACGGGCGGGACAAGCCCAGGGCATGGCGCTCGGCGGCATTGATCAATTCGCGCACATTGCCCGGCCAATCATGCCCGAGCAGGCGCGCCAGCTCGCTCGGCGCCAGCGGCGGCGCCTCGCGCCCATGGCGCAGGGCAGCCTCGTGGGCGAAGTGGTCGAACAGCAGGGGAATGTCCTCACGGCGCTCGCGCAGAGGCGGAATATGCAGGGTGGCGACGTTCAGGCGATACACCAGGTCTTCGCGGAAGCGCCCGGCCTTCACCTCGTCGAGCAGATCCGGCTTGGCCGCGCTGATCACCCGCAGATCGACCTTGATGCTCTTGTTCGAGCCGAGGCGTTCCAGGGTCTTTTCCTGCAACACGCGCAGCAGCTTGACCTGCTGCGCCAGTGGCATGCTTTCCACCTCATCGAGAAACAGCGTGCCGCCATCGGCATGCTCGATGCGGCCGATGCGCCGCGCCTGAGCGCCGGTGAAAGCGCCGCTCTCGTGGCCGAACAGCTCGCTTTCGAAGATGGTCTCGGGGATCGCCGCGCAGTTGAGGGCGGCGAAAGCCTTGTCGGCACGCGGGCTGAAGTCGTGCAGGCAGCGCGCCACGCGCTCCTTGCCGCTACCGGTTTCGCCGCGGATCAGCACATTGACCGAGGTGCCGGCCAGTTCGAGGATCTGCCGGCGCAGGTTCTCCATCGGGCGCGAGATGCCGATCAACTGGCTCTCGATGCGCCCCTTGTCCGCCACCTGCTGGCGCAGCAGGCGGTTCTCGCAGACCAGGCGGCGCTTGTCCAGCGCACGGCGCACGCTGTCGAGCAGGCGTTCGGGGGCGAAGGGTTTTTCGATGAAGTCATAAGCGCCGTTGCGCAGCGCCTGCACGGCCATGGGCACATCGCCGTGGCCAGTGATGAGGATCACCGGCAGGTCACTATCGATCTGCAGCAGCTTGTCGAGCAGTTGCAGGCCATCACTGCCGGGCATGCGCACGTCGCTGACGACGATACCGGGGTAATCGCGGTCCACCGCAGCCAGGGCCTCGGCCGCGCTGGCGCAGGTGCGTACGGTGAAACCGGACAGTTCCAGCCACTGCTGCACCGCCTCGCGAATCGCCGCCTCGTCGTCGACCACTATGACCTGAGCGCTCATGCCACCTCCTCATCAAAACGGCAGGCAGTGTAGCCCGAGCGCGCTTATGTGGGAGGGGCTTTAGCCGCGAACATATGACATCGCCGTCGCGGCTAAAGCCCCTCCCACCGGTATTACGGTGCGGCGGGCAAACGCAGGGTAAACGCCGCGCCCAGCTCGCCATTGTCGGCCTCCAGGCTACCGCCCAAATCACGCACGATGCCGTAGGACACCGCCAAGCCGAGCCCCAACCCCTGCCCCACCGGCTTGGTGGTGAAGAAAGGCTCGAAGACGCGCCCCAGCGTCTCTTCGGCAATACCGCCGCCACTGTCCTCGACGCTCAGCACGCAGTCATCGCCGTCACGGGCGATACGTACCCGCAGCACGCGGGCATCGCACTCGGCCATGGCATCGAGAGCGTTGTGCAGCAGGTTGAGAATCACCTGTTCGAGGCGGATGGCATCGCCCAGCACCTGCACCCCGGCATCGACCTCACGGCGCAACTCCACCTGTTCGCTGCGCATGCGGGGCGCCAGCAGTTGCAGGGCCTGCTCCAGCACGTCGGCCAGGCTCAGGCGTTCGCTCAAGCCTGCCGGGCTCTTGCGGGCGAAGGTCTTCAGGTGGCCGGTCAGCGCGGCCATGCGCTGCAGCAGGCCGTCGACACGCTGCAGGCCGTCGCGCACGGCCTCCGCGCGGCCGCTATCGAGCAGCAGACGCAGGCTGCCGAGCTGCATCTGCAGGGCGGTCAGCGGCTGGTTGATCTCGTGTGCCAGGGCCGCCGACATCTGCCCCAGCGCAGCCATCTTGGCGGCATGCACCAGGCCTTCCTGGGCTTCGCGCAGCTCGCTGGTGCGCAGCTCGACCTCCCGCTCCAGGCGCTCGCGGATGCCGGCCTGCAGGCGCTGGTTCTTGCGCCGCTGAACGAGGAACAGCAGCAGGAAGGCCAGGGTCGTCCACACCCCGGCGGCGGCCAGGCGATAGCTGCGCACGCTGTCGGCCAGGCCGGAGGGCTCGCTGAGCAGGTGCAGCGTCCAGCCTTCCTCGGGCATCAGCAGGCGCTGCCAGAGGTAATCACGATTGCCATCCGGGCCGTCGACCCGCGCCCACTCGGCGTCATCGTCGATGCGGCGGTGCTGCACGCTGGTCAACGGCTGCAGCGATTGCTCGGCGTACTTGCGCACCTCCACCAGCTCGGCGCGCGCCGCCTCGTTCAACGGTTGCAGGGCACGGAAACGCCAGGCCGGACGATTGCTCAGGATCACCACCTGGTAGCTGTCGGCCACCAGCAGCACGCCAGGCTGGCCGACCCATTCGCGCTGCAGCTCTTCCAGCTCCAGCTTGACCACCAGCACGCCGAGCAGGCGGCCGTCGTCGTCACGCACCACATGGGAAAGAAAGTAGCCGGGAATGCCGGTGGTGACCCCCACCGCGAAGTAACGCGAGCCTTCGTTGCGCAACGCGCCCTGGAAGTACGGACGAAAGGCGTAGTTGTTGCCGACGAAACTGCTCCAGTCGCGCCAATTGCTGGCCACCAGGGTGTCGCCGTGGGTGTCGAGCAGATACAGCACGGTCGAGCCCGCTGCGGCATTGAGGCGTTCGAGGCGATGGTTCAGGGCTTGGCGCAACTGTCGATCATGTGGCGTACGCAGCAGCGCCTTGATGTCGCTGTCCAGCGCCAGCACCTCGGGCACCGAGCTGAAGCGCTCGACCAGGGTGCGAATCGACTGCGCATAGAGCTGCAGTTGCCCGCGCGCCTCGACGCTGCGCTCGTCCCAGGCGTGGCGCTCCGCATAGCGGCCGCCCAGCCAGGCACTCAGCAGCAGGCCGACGAGGATCGCCAGGGCGGTGAGCGGAACGCGGTAGCGGGGGCGCTGCAGCAGGGGCATGGGCGGCTCGCGGAGGTGGGCACGAGCCGCATGTTACTGCATCAGCGATAGAGGTCGGCACGCGTCCAGGGCAGATCGTGGCTGCCGTCCTCGCGTGGCTTCACCGCGAGAATCTGGTGCAGGTTCATCCAGCCATGCTGGAAGCCGTAGGCGCAGCCGGCCAGGTACAGGCGCCAGATACGCAGGGCTTTCGCCGGCACCCACTGCGCGGCCTTGTCCAGTTGCTGCTCCAGGCCCTGGCTCCACAGCTGCAGCGTGCGCGCATAGTGCAGGCGTAGGCTCTCGACATCGACGATCTCCAGCCCGGCTTCGCTGATCGCCGTGGCGATGGTCACCAGATGCGGCAGCTCGCCCTGCGGAAACACGTAGCGGTCGATGAACTCGCCCGCGCCCCGACCGACCGGGCGGCCATCGGTGAAGCGCGAGGTGATGCCGTGGTTCATCACCAGCCCGCCGGGCCTGACCGCGCCGAACAGACGCTGGCAATACAGCGCCAGGTTGGCGTGACCGACATGCTCGAACATGCCGACGCTGATCACCTTGTCGAAACGGCCATCCTGCGGCAGGTCGCGGTAGTCGAGGCGCTCCAGGGTCACGCGCTCGCTCAGATCCTCTTCGGCCACGCGCTGCAAGCCCAGCTCCAGTTGCGCCTGGCTGAGGGTGATGCCATACACCTCGGCCTCGAACTCGCGGGCGGCGAAACGCGCCAGGCCGCCCCAGCCACAACCGACGTCGAGCAGCTTGTCGCCCGGCTGCAGGCGCAGCTTGCGGCACAGGTGGCGCATCTTCGCCTGCTGGGCCTGGTCGAGGCTTTCCTTGCCAGTCTCGAAATAGGCGCAGGAGTAGACCATGTCGCGATCCAGCCACAGCCGATAGAACTCGTTGGACAGGTCGTAGTGGTAGCTGATCGCCTCGGCGTCGCTGCGCTTGTCGTGGGCCGTGTGCAGTTCCACCGGCGCGCTGTCGTCACCCAGCAGCGCGCTGCTCAGTGCATCGCCCAACTCGATGGCCGCCTCGATGGGGCCTTCCAGCTCCACCCGGCCCTCGACATAGGCCGCGCCCAGCGCATCCAGGCTGGGGTGGGCCAGTTGGCTAACCAGGCTGGGATCCTTGACCACCAGCGTCAGCCGCGGTTTCGGCCCCAGATCCATCTGCTTGCCGTCCCACAGTTTCGACGCAGCGGCAGTTGCAGGTCACGAAGTGCGGTGGGCAGTTGCGCAAGCATGGTCGTCCCTCCTGATCAGGTGTGATGGAACCTGAAGCAGATGACCGGGCCATGCCTGGCCAGGTTCGCTCAAGCTGACTAACGGCAACAGGCTGCTCTGAACCACCCGTCAGAAGCGCAGCACAGGCCGCACTGATTAATGCTTCAAAAGAAATAAAAGACGCCAGAATTGCATTGGATCGATTTATCCAGCCCTGTCATAGTCCCGCAAGGCTGACTCCACCCTACAGGTCAGGGCGATCCTCTAGCGCCTGCCGCCAGATGATGGGTAAGCCGCCTACTCATAAAGAAAACCTGGCCGATACCATCGAAGCTAATAAGACAACAAGAACGACTGCCCATGCCCTCGACTCCCTGCCTGACTCCACGAGTCATCCGCTGCCAAGAGAATCCTGACGTGGCTCCGTTCAATCGGTGCTGGACTGCTGTGTGCCTGCCCTCGAACACACGCACCGTCCATCCGCCACTCAAGGAGCACGTCGTATGAATCGCTGGTTGGTAAACCTGAGTGTCGCCAAGAAACTGATCGCCGGCTTCGGCCTGCTGCTGATCATGAGCGTTCTGATGTTCTCGGCTGGCTGGTACGCCCTCTCCAACCTGTCCTACCGCATGGATCGCATGAGTGCGGTCAACCAGTTGATGCAGCATCTCTCGGACATGCGCCTGGCGCGTGCCGCGTATCTGCAGAGCAACGGCGAAGAGAAAGCGGCTGCCGAGCTGAAGCAGCAGATCGTCACCATCGAGCAGAATCTGGCCGACCTGCGCGGCTATTTCATGACCCAGGAAAACCAGCAGAAGATCGCCCAGATGGACGAGGCGCTGGGCAACTACCAGGCGCTGATCAAGGACATGGAAGGGGCTTACCAGCAGATCGCCTCGTCGCGAAACTTGCGCCGCAGCAGCGGCGATCAGGCCCTGGCATCCCTGGACAAGCTGGACAGCTATGTCAGTAGCGACACACTGGACGTCGAGCGGACATACGCACGCTACAAGGTGGTGAAGACCATCCAGATGCAGTTCCTCTTCGCCCGCTTCGAGACGCGCGCCTACAGCTACAGCGGCAAGACCGATCAATACCAGTCGACCCTCGATGCCATCGACAAGACCCTGGGCAATCTCCAGCCCCTGCGTGCGACGCTGAGCGATGCGCCGCCCGCACTGTTTCAGGAGATGGAGCAGTCCATCCGCACCTACCGCGATACGCTCGACACCCACCAGGCCGCCCTGCTGCGCATCGATCAGGATCAGAAGAAAGCCAATGCGCTGGTTCTGGCAATGGTCGAGCACTGTCAGGCGCTGTATGACAACCAGATGCAACGGCGCAACGAAGACACCCAGCAGGCCTCGGGGATGCTGCTGGGCTGCCTGGCACTGGCGCTGATCTTCGGCATCGTCGGCGCCCTGCTGATCACCCGGCAGATCGTCCCGGCCCTGCGCAGCGTGCTACACAACGTGCAACGCATCGCCAGCGGCGACCTCAGCCATCAGGATCAGGTGCAGCGCAGTGACGAGATCGGTCAGTTGCAGCAAGGCATGAATGCCATGACCAGCAGCCTGCGGCAGTTGATCGGGCATATCGGCGACGGCGCCGCGCAGATCGCCAGCGCCACCGAAGAGCTTTCCGCCATCACCCAGCAGACCCGTGCCGGCGCCAACGAGCAGAAGCTGGAAACCGATCAGGTGGCCACCGCCATGCACGAGATGGCCACCTCGGTGCAGGACGTGGCGCGCAATGCAGTGGAAACGGCGCACGCGGTCGAGCACAGCGCCCAGGAAGCCAGCAGTGGTGCGCAGATCGTCAACAAGGCCATCGCCCAGATCGACAGCCTGTCCAGCGAGGTGGAGCTGACCGGCGAGGCCATCAGTGCCCTGGCCGAGGAAAGCGGACGTATCGGCGGCATGCTCGATGTCATCAAATCGGTGGCCGAGCAGACCAACCTGCTGGCGCTCAATGCCGCCATCGAGGCAGCGCGTGCCGGCGAAGCCGGGCGTGGTTTCGCCGTGGTCGCCGACGAAGTCCGTGGCCTGGCCCAGCGCACGCAACAGTCCACCCAGGAAATCGAGACGCTGATCGCTGCCCTGCAGCAAGGCACGCTCAAGGCCGTGCAACGCATGGAAGGCAGCCGCAACCTGACCCACAGCAGCGTCGAACTGGCCCGCCAGGCCGGCGCGGCCCTGCACAGCATCACCGCGAGCATCGGCAACGCTCAGGGCATGACCCAGCAGATCGCTGCCGCCGCCGAACAGCAGGGTGCGGTGGCCGAGGAGATCAACCGCAGCGTGCTCAACGTGCGTGGCATCACCGAGCAGACCTACACCGCCAGCGAGCAGACCAGCCAGGCCAGCCAGGAGCTGGCACGCCTCGGCAGCTCGCTGCAAAGCCAGGTGCAGCGTTTCCGTCTGTAAAAGCGACTAGCGGCGCCTGAGCAGGGCCACGAAGAACACCCCGCCGATAGCCGCGGTGACGATGCCGATGGGCAGATCCTGCGGCGCCAGCCAGGTGCGCGCGGCGACATCGATCCAGACCAGGAACAGCGCCCCCAGCAGCGCCGCCACCGGCAACACGCGGCGGTGCTCAGCGCCGACCAGAAAGCGCGCCACATGCGGCAGCATCAGGCCGACGAAGCCGATGGCGCCGGACAGCGACACCAACACGCCGGTGAGCAGGGAAGCCACCACGAACACCAGCAAGCGCACGCGGCGCGGCTCCAGGCCCAGGCTCACGGCGCTCTGCTCGCCGGCCATCAGCGCGTTGAGTGCGCGGCCCAGGCCGAGCAGCACGATCATGGCCAGGGCCAGGCACAACGCCGGTAGCCAAAGCAGTTCCCAGCGCGCCAGGCCGAGGCCGCCGAGCATCCAGAACAGCACCGAGCTGGCCGCATGCGGGTTGCCCAGGTACAGCAGCAGGTTGCTCGCCGCCATCATCACGAACGACACCGCCACCCCGGCCAGCAGCAGGCGGTCGCTCTCCAGACGCCCGCCCCGGCTGGCGATGGCCAGTACCAGCAGCATGCTCGCCAGGGCGCCGATGAAGGCCGCCAACGGCAGGCTGAGCAGCCCGGCGAACTCGCCCAGATAGAGCACCACGATCACCGCACCGAAGGCCGCACCGGAGCTAACTCCGAGTAGATGCGGATCGGCCAGCGGGTTGCGCGTCACCGCCTGCAGCACGGTGCCGACCAGCGCCAGCCCGGCGCCGACCAGCGCACCGAGCAGCACCCGTGGCGCGCGCAGTTGCCAGACGATGCTGTCCTGGCCGCTGTTGATCGGCATCTCGGGCGTGATGCCGAACAGGTGCTGGCCGAGGATCGCCAATACGCGATCTAGCGGCACCTGCGCCGCGCCGAAGGCCAGCGACCAGGCGCAGGACAACGCCAGCAGCCCGGCCAGCCCAAGCAACAGCAGGCGATAACGACTCACCGAGCGAAGGCCTCCGGATGCAGCGCAGCGGCCAGGGTCTCGATGGCGGCGGCATTGTCCAGGCTCGGCGTCACCGCCAGGTAAGGCAGCACCACGAAGCGTTGTTCACGGATCGCGGTGACACCCTGCAGCGCCGGGTGCTGCAGGAGGAAGTCGCGCTTCTGCGCCGCCGTGCGCTCGCCGTAGTCGACGATCAGGATGACTTCGGGATCTTGCTCGACCACCGATTCCCAGCCCACCTTGATCCAACTGCCGGCCACACCGTCCATCACGTTGCGCCCACCAGCGGCCTCGATCAGCGGCTGCGGCATGCCCTGGCGCCCGGTGCTGAAAGGCAGGTCTTCGCCACTGTCGTAGACGAACACCCGTGGCCGCTTGGGCTGTTCACCCAGGCGCGCCTGCACCGCCGCCACCCGCGTCTGCATGCCCTGCACCAGCGCCTCAGCGCGATCCTCGACGGCGAAGATGCGCCCGAGGTTGTGCAGATCGGTGTAGACATCGTCGAGGCTGGCGACGCGTCCCGGCATGACATGCGCGCAGGACTCGCTCAGCTCGTACACCGGGATACCGAAGCGCTCCAGGCTGGCCGGCGTGACCTCGCCGCCGATGCGCATGCCGTAGTTCCAGCCGGCAAAGACGAAATCGGTGCCGGCGCCCAGCAGGTTTTCCAGCGACGGATAGCGCGCGGCCAGTTCAGGCAGGCCGTCGAGCTGTTCGCGCATGCTCGGATCGAGGGTCTTCCAGCCGCTGATACCGGTGTAGCCGGCCATGCGCTCTTTCAGGCCGAGGGCCAGGAGCATGGCGGTCATGTTCACGTCATGGCTCACGGCCCGTTGCGGCGGCTGGGCGATGGTGATTTGTCGGTCACAACTGGTGACGGTGACGGCCCAGACGGGGCTGGCCAGCGCCAGCAGGATTGCACCAATGAATGTAGGAGCGAGCTTTGCTCGCGAAGCTTTTGTCTTTACCCACGATTCGCGAGCAGAGCTCGCTCCTACAGGTTCGACCGTTCGTGAGCGCTTCATCAAAGGATCCAGGTAATACGCGGGTAACCCGCCAGTGGATGGGTGTCGACCAGCGCCTGCACACCGAACACCTGTTGCAGCAGCTCGGCAGTGAGCACCTCGGCAGGCGTGCCGACGGCCACCAGGCGGCCCTGGTCGATCACGCAGAGACGGTCGCAGAAAGCCGCCGCCAGGTTCAGGTCATGGAAGCTGGCCAAGGTCGCCAGCCCCAGCGATTTGATTTGCCGTAACAGTTCGATCTGGTAACGCGGATCGAGGTGGTTGGTCGGCTCGTCGAGGATCAGCAGTTGCGGCTGCTGCACCAGAGCACGGGCGAGCAAGGCACGTTGCTTCTCGCCACCGGACAGGCGGGCGAAATCCTGCTGCGCCCGCTCGCTCAGGCCGACCCGCGCCAGCGCCTCATCGACCAGGCGCTGATCCTCGCTATCGTCGCCGTCGAACAGCCCCTTGTGCGGCGTGCGGCCCATGGCCGCCACCTCGTGCACACGTAGGCCGAAGTCCTGCGGGAATTCCTGCAGCACCACGGCCACGCGCTGCGCGCTCCAGCGTGGCGGGCGCTGCCACAGCGCCTCGCCGCCCAGCTCGACACTGCCGCTGCACGGCCGCTGGAAGCGATAGGCGCAACGCAGCAGGCTGGTCTTGCCGCTGCCGTTGGGGCCGATCAGGCCGAGCAGCTCGCCGTCACCGATGTCCAGGTCGATGGCTTCGAGCAAGGCGCGCTGGCCATCCGGCGACCAGGCCAGGTCACGGATGCGCAGGCGCGGCTCGGGTGCCGCCGTACGGCGGCTCGCGGGCGGCGAGAACAGGCTGAACGACCAGCCCGAGGCGCTACTCACTGACACAAGAACTCTCCACGTGCGGCGCGCCGAGACAGGCACGCGCGCTTCAAAAGCTGTAATCCGCCGTGACGAACAGCGAACGCGGCGCGCCAAGGAACCACTGCTGACCATCGCTGCTGGCACTGGTGGCGTACTGGCGGTCGAACAGGTTATTCAACTCCAGGCCCAGGCGCACGTCCGACAGCATCTGCCAGGCGATATTCGCATCGACCACCGTGTAACCCGGCACCTTCTCGGTATTGGCCGTATCGACATAACGTGCATCGACATAACGCGCGCCGATGCCGGCCTCCACACCACTGCCGAGAGCCTTGTTCAGCCACAGGTTGGCCGTGCGCCTGGGCACGTCGACCGGGCGATTGCCGCTGCGGTCGCCGCCGCCATCGACAAAATCGTCGTACTCGGCACGCACGAACGCCGCGTTGGCCGAAACCTGCCAGCCACGCCCCAGCGCCAGTTCAAGCGTGGCCTCCAGGCCATCAGAGGACTGCTGACCGATCTGCTCGGTGGGTGATGTCGGTGTCTCACGGCTGAGCAGCTTCTCCTTGACGATGTGATAGGCAGCCAGCGTCCACTCGCCCTGCCCGCCCCAGAAAAGCTGCTTGAGGCCGATCTCGGTCTGCTTGGCTTCACTCAAGTCGAACTGTTGCTGGCTCGGGTTGAGAGTGAGCAGGTTGCTCACCCCTTCGGTGCTGGTGGCGTACTGGCCGTACAGCGACAGTTCCGGGGTCAGGGCGAAGACCAGGCCGGCACGCCAGTTGTCGCCCGTGAGGCTGCGGTCGACACGGCTGTCATCGACCCGATTGCTGCGCTCGAGATGCACCTGATCGCGGCGCACGCCAGTGACCAGCGCCAGGCGCTCGGTGAGCTGGGTGCGGTTCTCGGCAAACAGCGAGAACTGCCGGGCCAGGTTCAGCTCGCGTGGGCGGTAACTGTCGGTGCTCTGGTAGCTGCCGCCGCCGGACTGACCGAGCGGTACGCTGTCAGTGAAGGTGTTGTCGAAATCGTGGTGGCGGGAGAAGCGAATATGGTTGTAGTCGACACCGACCACCGTGCGACTGTCGAGGCCGAGCAGGGCGTGATCGAGGCTGAAGCTCTGGCGGTCGCCGAGCTGCTCCTGGTTGTGCTTGATGCGCCAGAAGTCACCGCGCTCGACCGTATCGCCCGGCTGCCAGCGGTAGGCCTCGCTGTTACGCCAGTAGCGCTGGGTCTTGACGTAGTAAAGCTGGTTGTTGGCCGTCAGTGCGTCGTTGATGCGCCAGTCGGTCACCAGGCGGGTGATCTGGTCGTTGTAGTGGATATCGGCGTTGGCGACGTTGTAGTTGCGCTCGCGCAGGCTCTCGCGGAACTTGCCATCGACCAGCGGCGTGCCGAGGTAGCGCTCCGGACTCTGCTCACCCTGGTCGTGGAACAGGGTGAAACTCAAGTCTTCGCTGGCATCCCAGCGCAGCGCGGCGCTCAGCGCCAGGCTGTCGGAATCACCCCGGTCGACCCAGCCATTGCTGGCCTGTTGATTGAGGTTGAAGCGATAGCTCAGTGCGTCGCTCAACGAACCGCCGCTGTCCAGCGCGGCCTGGCGGCGGTCGTCGCTGCCATAACCCAGGCGCAGGTGATTCTCCACCGGCCCAGCGAAGGGCTTCTTCGGCACTACGTTGATCACCGCGCCGGTGGCGCCTTCGCCATAGAGCACCGAGGCTGGGCCTCGCAGCACATCGATACGCGCCACCGACCAGGTGTCCACCGGAAAGGTCACGGTGCCGGCGCCGACGTACTGGCGGGTGCCGTCGTAGAGCTGCATGGTCGCCGAGTGGCCGGTGAAGCCGCGTGCCGATAGCGCGGTGCCACCATTGCCGGGCGTGCCGATAAAGCTGATGCCGGGCGTGCGGGTTACTGCATCCTGTACCGTCAGGTTGTTGCGTTCACGCACCTCGGCGCCGCTCAGGCTGCTGGTGCTGGCCGGGGTTTGCATGGCCGAAAGCTCCAGACGCGAACCGCTGGTGGTGGGCGTGCGCAGGTCGCTTTCGCCCTCCTCGGCGGCCTTGGCCTGGACATCGAGTGCGGGCAGATCGACAGCCTTGTCGGCCAGGGCCAGGCCGCTGAACAGCAGGGCCAGCGGCCAGGTGCAGTGAAGAACAGGGTTTCGCACGGCAGTAGTTCCGTTGTTGCGCGGAGAATCGAAGGATGGAATGTAATTGTTATAACATAACATTATCGATCTTCGCAGCCTGGAATACAGGCAAGCAGGAGCCGTGACCGAAATGGCCAGAGAAGGTTGTTTGAAGCGGAAATGGCGCGCCATGAGTGTTCCATCGTCAGGGAAAAGGCACGGCAATCCGATGGAAATGCGCAACAGCAGACAGGAGCGCGAGCGCGCCCTACTGGAGTCAACGCCCGCCCACCGCGGGTTGCCAGACACAAACGACTCCAGGCCGGTCTCCGGGCTTGCGAGGGTCATGAACGCATCGCCTTCCCATGCGCGTGGCGCACAGTGGCGTATCGATGCGGTCGCTCGCTTACCGTTGCGGGGGCAGCGTCGGACTTCAACCGACTTCCCGTTTCACCTCACGCGCGGCGGCGTGAGACACCTGAAGCGGGGCGGATATGACCACCCGCCTCCGTTCAAGTCAAGGCGCGGGGCCGACTGTGGGAGGCGCTTTAGCGGCGATTGCTCTTCTATAGGAGCAGTTGGGCGGCATTGCGCGTCAGCCGCGAAAGGGGGCGGACATTAAGCCTGCTCATCGATCCGCAACTCCGGCAACGCCCTGCCCGCCACCAGACGCTCGTCGACCAGGCGGATCACCGCCGCTTCATCCTTGATGCCATACCACTCGCCCTGTGGATAAAGGCTCGCGGTCGGGCCCAGGTCGCAGGGAAACTGGCACTGGCTGCGGGTGATATGCACACCGCCCTCGCACTCCAGCTTGCCGGCGGCCTTGAGCCGCTGACGCAGGGTTTTCCACAGGCCCAGCGCGCCCTTGCGCGTGCAGCGCGGGCCGTTGCACAGCAGCAGGCGCTGCGCATGCGGCGGAATCTGCGACCAGGCATGGTGTTCCGGCACGGCTGGCACGTCGCTGCAGGGGATATGCGCTTCGCGGCGCTCGAGCAACGCGCCCAGGCCATCGAGCCAGGTGTCTTGCATGGCGGTGCAAACCACGAATACCTCGCTCCCGTTCCCGCGTTCGGCGATGCACTCGCGCAGCCAGTCGCGGTGCGCAGCATCGGCGCGCGGCTCCAGATCGACCACCAGCAGCGGGCGTGGCGCCTCAATGATGGCCTGCCAGAAGCTGTCCTGCTCGCTGTCATGCAGATGCGCCTCGCCCAGCAGCGTTTCGATACGCTGCTGCAGGCGCTCGGACGATGCACCACGCCCCAGGCCGGGGCCGATAAACAGGATGCGCGCGTAAGGGGCTTGGCTCATGACAGTCTCCAAAACGGGGCGGCAGTCTAGCAGCGCAACGGCAAGCGTAGGGCGGGTGCAACCCGCTAGACCGACATTGGCGGGTTTCACCCGCCCTACAGAAGCAGCGCTTCGCCCCAGGCATCCAACTCGGTGAACTCGCGCGTCACCACTGGCAATGGCAGGCGGCGTGGCGTCAAGCGTAGGGCGGGTGTAACCCGCCGGGCTGACGTTGGCGGGTTTCACCCGCCCTACAGGGGCAGCGCATCGCAGAGGGCGTCCAACTCCGCAAACTCGCGCGTCACCACCGGCAATTCGGGACGACGCAACAGCAGCACCGGCAGGCCCAACTCACGCGCCACCTGCAGCTTCGGCTCGGTGGACGCGCTGCCGCTGTTCTTGCTGATCAGCACGTCGCAGCGGATGCGGGCGAACAGTGCACGCTCCTCGTCCAGGGAGAACGGCCCGCGCGCGCCGATGATCTCGGCGCGCGGCGGTGCCAGCTCGGCCTGCAGGCAGCGCACCGTCCAGTGCTGGTGCTCAGGAATCTCATGCAGATGCGCCAGCGGCTCGCGTCCGGAGGTGAAGAAGGGCCGTTCGAATGGCGCCAATGCGCGGGTCAGTTCATCCCAGCCGTCCACCTCGCGCCAGTCATCCTCCACGCCTGGCTGCCAGCCGGGTCGACGCAGCGCCCAGCAGGGCACGCCGGCGATTTCGGCGGCACGGGCGGCGTTATGGCTGATCTGCGCGGCGTAGGGGTGGGTCAGATCCAGCAGCAGTTCGATGCCTTCGCTGGCGATAAAGGCGACCAGTCCTTCGGCACCACCGAAACCGCCGACGCGCACACGGCAGGCCAGGTCGTCCGGCACGCGTCCCAGACCGGCCAGGCTGTAGACCGTCTCCGGCCCCAGCCGGCGCGCCAGGCGCAGCGCCTCGGTGGTGCCGCCGAGCAGCAGGATCCGCGCACTCATGGCTTGCGCACCGTCAGCAGGGTGATCGGCAGCGCCGCACGCCAGGTGTCGAAACCACCCAGCGGCTGCGCCTGGGCCACGGTCAGACGCAACAGCTCACCGCCGTGCTGCTCGCGAAAACTTACCAGCGCCGCCTCACTCTGAAGGGTCACGGCATTGGCCAGCAGACGCCCGCCCGGCTTGAGCGCAGCCCAGCAGTCATCCAGCACACCGGGCACGGTGACGCCGCCACCGATAAAGATCGCGTCCGGCGCGGGCAGCCCCACCAGCGCCTCGGGCGCATGCCCCGCGACCAGTTGCAGGGCCGGCACACCGAGGGCATCACGGTTATGGCGGATATGCTCCTGGCGCCCCTCGTTGGCCTCGATGGCGATAGCGCGGCAAGCCGGGTGCGCACGCATCCACTCGATGCCGATGGAGCCGCAACCGGCGCCGACATCCCACAGCAGCTCGCCAGGCAGCGGCGCCAGGCGTGCTAGGGTGACGGCGCGGACGTCACGCTTGGTCAGTTGACCATCGTGGCGATAGGCGTCATCGGGCAGGCCACAGGTCGGTGGCAACAATTGCGCCCCGGCATCGGCCAGACATTCCACGGCCAGCAGGTTGAGATCGGCGCCACGCGGCAGGTTCCAGCTTGCGGCCTGGCCATCGAGGCGGCGCTCATCAGGGCCACCAAGGTGCTCCAGCAGGGTCAGACGACTGGCGCCGAAACCACGGGCACGCAGGGCTTCGGCGACCTGAGCGGGCGTGTCGCCATCGGCGCTCAATACCAGCAGGCGCATGCCGGGAAAAAGTTTGCCGTGGAGCATGGCCAGCGGCCGCCCCACCAGCGAAACGACCTCAACCTCCTGCAACGGCCAACCCAGACGCGCGGCCGCCAGGGACACCGAGGACGGCGCGGGTAAAACCAGCAGCTCGTCGGCGGCAACCTGGCGCGCCAGGCTGGCACCGACGCCATAGAACATCGGGTCACCACTGGCCAGCACGCACACCGCCTCCCCACGCCGCGCCAGCAGTGGTTGCAGGTCGAAGGGGCTCGGCCAGGTTTCCCGCTCGCCACTGATGCACGGCGGCAGCAGCGCCAGTTGCCGTGGCGCGCCGACGATGCGAGTCGCCGCCAGAAGGGCGCGGCGCGCGGCCTTGCCGAGACCGGAGTAGCCGTCTTCGCCGATGCCGACCAGGGTCAACCAGGGTTTCATCCAATGTCCTCGCACGGGCCCGACAGAGCGCCTGTCCGCGCTCCGGGCAAAGCGGGCATAATACAGGCTTCGTCGGTGCCCTTGAGTCGATACGACTCCGCAACGGGCCTAAGAGGGAACACGGCTAAACCGTGGCTGCCCCCGCAACTGTAAACAGCGAGTCTGCTGCACCCACGCCACTGGATGTCCGGGAAGGCCGCAACAGACCAAGACCTGTCAGCCAGGAGACCTGCCGACGAACGCTGGTCGCGAGTGCCAACATCGGGCGGGGTGTACCGATGCCATGGAATCCCTTGAGGATTTCGCTGGTTTGGTCGCCGCGTCGTTATCCACAGGTGATCCTTTGCCCGCATCCGTCCGCCCTTCCGCCTGCCCCGGCCTGCTGCGCATCGTGCCTGCGCTGGACGGCGGCATCTGCCGGGTCAAACTGCCCGGCGGCGTGCTGCGCAGCACCCAGGCGCGGGCGATTGCCGAGGCCGCGCTGCACAAGGCCAGCGGCGTACTGGAGCTGACCAACCGCAGCAACCTGCAGATTCGTGGCGTGCTACCCGGCCAGGAAGCACCGCTGATCGATGCCCTGCTCGCTGCCGGGCTCGGCCCGCGCGTAGCCGCCGCCGATGACGTGCGCAACCTGATGCTCAGCCCAGCCGCCGGCCTCGACCCGCAGGCGCGGATGGATGTGCGGCCGCTGGCCAGCCAATTGCTCGACCTGTTGCAGGACACCCCGGCGCTACATGCCCTGTCACCCAAGTTCGCCCTGCAACTGGACGGCGGCGAAGCCCTGGCCATGCGCGAACACCCGCACGACCTGTGGCTGGCCGCCGAGGACAAGCAGCACTTGCTGCTGGGCCTGGCTGGCTGCCCCGGCGACACGCCGCTGGTGCGCATCGAAGCGTCACAAGCGCTCGATGTGGTACGCGAACTCCTGCTGTTGTTCCTCGAACGCGCCACGCCAGAACAATCCCGCATGCGCCATTTGCTGGCGCAGATCACGCCCAGCGAGCTGCTGCAGCAATTGCAGGCACGGCTGGCCTTTGCCCTGCAGCCTGCTGCTAACCCTCGGCAGCCCGCCGTTGTTCACCAGAGTGCGCCGGCAGGAATTTATCCACAGGCGCAGAACGGCCTGTGCATGGTGGTGGCCGGTGCGCAGTTGGGCCGTCTGCATGCCGAACAGCTGCTGACGCTCGCAGAGCTCAGCGAGCGATTGGGCGACAGCGAGCTGCACCTGACACCCTGGCAGGGCGTGCTGCTGGGCAACGTGGCGAAGGAAAGGGCTGACGAATTACTGGCCGCACTGAGCGAACTGGGCCTTCTGACCCAGCTCGACGAACCGCTTCTCGGCCTGGTTGCCTGCACCGGCTCGGCGGCGTGCGCGCGCGGCCTGGCCGACAGCAAGCACCACGCCCTGCATCTGGCCGAGCTGCTGCGCGCAAACGGCGCGCGCCCACAGTTGCACTTAAGCGCCTGTCCGCGCAGTTGCGCCAGCGCTCGCGTGCAGCCCTACACCCTTTTGGCCAGCACGCCCGACCACTACCAGCTCTATCAACGCACGCCCGAGGCGCCCGGTTTCGGCCGTCTGCTGGTGCCGGCCATGACCATCGACGAGGCCGGCGCCTGGTTCGCCCGCCAACACCCCGCAGGAAAACCCGATGCTTGATTACATCCGCGACGGCCAGGAAATCTACCGCCGCTCCTTCGCCACCATCCGCGCCGAGGCCAACCTCGACGGCATCCCAGCCGACCTGGAAAAACTCGCCGTGCGGGTGATCCACGCCTGCGGCATGGTCGACGTGGTCGAGGATCTGCGCTTCTCACCCGGTGCCGGCGCCGCTGGCCGAGCAGCGCTGCTGGCTGGTGCGCCGATTCTCTGCGATGCGCGCATGGTCGCCGAGGGCATCACCCGCCCGCGCCTGCCGGCGAACAACGAGGTGATCTGCACCCTGCACGACGCCGGCGTACCGGAGCTGGCCCGCGAAGTCGGCAACACCCGCTCGGCGGTGGCTCTGGAGCATTGGCGCGAGCATCTGGAGGGCAGCGTGGTGGTGATCGGCAACGCGCCCACCGCCCTGTTCTACCTGCTGGAAATGCTCGATGCCGGGGCACCCAAGCCGGCATTGATCATCGGCATGCCGGTGGGCTTTATCGGCGCGGCGGAATCCAAGGATGCGCTGGCCGCAGACAGCCGTGGCGTGCCCTACGTGATCGTGCGTGGCCGCCGTGGCGGCAGCGCAATGGCGGTGGCAGCGGTCAACGCCCTCGCCTCGGAGGTGGAATGATGGCTGGCCGTCTGCTCGGCCTCGGCGTCGGCCCTGGCGACCCCGAGCTGCTCACCCTCAAGGCCCTGCGCCTGCTCAAATCCGCCCCCGTGGTGGCCTATTTCGTAGCCAAGGCCAAGCATAACGCCGGCCACGGTGGTAATGCCTTCGGCATCATCGAGGCGCACCTGAGCGATGCCCAGCAGCGTCTGCCATTGGTCTATCCGGTAACCACCGAGAAACTCGCCCCGCCGCTGTCCTACGAAGATGTGATCGCCGACTTCTACGACACCTGCGCCGAGCAGATCGCCCAGTTGCTCGATGCCGGCCAGGACGTGGCGGTGATCTGCGAGGGCGACCCGTTCTTCTACGGCTCCTACATGTACCTGCACGACCGCCTGGCCGAGCGCTACGAGGTGGAGGTGGTGCCCGGCGTCTGCTCGATGCTCGGATGCGCCTCGGTGCTCGGCACGCCACTGGTGTACCGCAACCAGAGCTTGAGCGTGCTCTCCGGCGTGCTGCCGGAAGACGAACTGGAACAACGCCTGCGCGACGCCGAAGCGGCGGTGGTGATGAAACTCGGGCGCAACTTCGACAAGGTACGCCGCGTGCTGCGCAAGCTCGGCCTGGACGACCGCGCCCACTATGTCGAACGCGCCACCATGGCCAGCCAGAAGATCGTGCCGCTCGATGAAGTAGAGCCGATGGATTCGCCGTACTTCTCCATGATTCTTGTGCCTGGCCAGAAATGGCGGGGGTGAACGAGCTGCTGCGCGTCGGCCCTACGGCGTTAAAAACAGGCTCGGACTGCTCATTTACAACTCGTAAACTCCGCGTCCTCGCCTGTTTTTGCCTTGTAGGTCTCTAGCTCGCAAGCTCGTCCGGATAAGATTCTTAGGGCGGGTGCAACCCGCCAACAGCGAACTGGCGGGTTGCACCCGCCCTACCCGTCATAAGGCCGTAGCCCGGATGAAATCCGGGAGCCCCATTCCCCGGATTGCATCCGGGCTACAGGATTTACCGCATGAACATCGTCATCCTCGGCGCTAGCGCGCTGGCCACTGCACAACGCCTCAAGGCACTTTATCCACAGGCCGTGATCCATGGTCTGCGCGGCCGTGCCGACGGTGCAGAGCGCCACTACGACGAGTTCGGCGAGCACCTGCGCGCGCTGTATCGCGCCGGTCAGCCGCTGCTGGTGCTGTGCGCCGCCGGCATCGTTATCCGCAGCCTTGCCGCGCTGCTGGCGGAAAAAGGCGCCGAGCCACCGGTGCTGGCCCTGGCCGAGGATGGCAGCGCCGTGGTGCCGTTGCTCGGCGGCCTGGCCGGGGTCAACCGCCTGGCCCGCGAGATCGCCGCGCACCTGGGCGTCACGCCAGCCATCACCACCAGCGGTGAGCTGCGCTTCGGCACCTGCCTGCTGGAGCCGCCTGCCGGCTATGCACTGGCCGATCTGCAGCAAGGCAAGCGATTCGTCAGCGACCTGCTCGGCGGCGAAACGGTGCGTATCGAAGGCCAGGCGCCCTGGCTGGAAGCCGCGCAGTTGCCTGTGGATAACGCCGCCAGTCGGGTCATCCACATCACCCCGCAGGCACGCCCGGCGCAGCCGGACGAACTGCTGATCCACCCGCGCAGCGCCGCCGCACTGATCGAACGCCCCGATACAGAGTTGCCGGCACGTCTGCAGCAGGCGCTGAGCGATGCCAAGCTGGCGCCGCAAGCACTTGCCTGCCTGCTTGCGGACAAAGGCTGGATGGCCAACGCCGAGCTACAAGCCGCCGCAGACGAGTTGAAGCTGCCGCTGCGCTTTATCCACAGCACCACCGAGCTGCCAACCGAGCACCATGCCGGCGACGGCCTGCGCCTGCTGCTGAGTGAACAGCCGCTGGATATCGAACGCCTCGGCCAGCGCCGTGGCCGCCTCAGCGTGGTCGGTCTCGGCCCCGGCGCGGCCGAGCACATGACTCCCGCCGTACGCCGTGCCCTTGACGAGGCCGAAGACCTGCTCGGCTACGACACCTACGTGAAGATGGCTGGCCCGCTGCGTGCCGATCAATGCCTGCACCCCAGCGACAACCGCGAGGAGCTGCAACGCGCCGCCCATGCCTTCGAGCTGGCCGCCAGCGGTCGGCGGGTGGTGATGATCTCCTCCGGCGATCCCGGCGTGTTCGCCATGGCCGCCGCCGTGATGGAGGCGCTGGAAAGCCCGCAGGACGAGACCTGGCAAGGCGTCGAACTGGAAGTACTGCCGGGCGTTTCCGCTGCCCTGGCCACGGCTGCCAAGGCCGGCGCGCCGCTGGGTCATGACTTCTGCCTGATCTCGCTATCGGACAACCTCAAGCCCTGGGCGGTGATCGAGAAACGCCTGGAGCACGCCGCCCTCGCCGACCTGGCCATGGCCTTCTACAACCCGATCTCCAAATCCCGCCCCTGGCAGCTCGGCCGCGCGCTCGACTTGCTGCGCCAGCACCGCGCGCCGGAAACCCTGGTAGTGCTCGGCCGCGATATCGGTCGCCCCGCCGAGGCGCTGCGCAGTCTCACCCTCGGCGAGCTGACGCCGGAGATGGTCGACATGCGCACCCTGGTGATCATCGGCTCCAGCCAGACCCGCCGCTTCCCGCGCGCCGATGGCGGCGAGTGGGTGTATACGCCGCGCTGGTATCCAGCGCCGGCCGACTAGAGCATCGCCCTCAAGCAGGATTGCCAAACGTTTGTAGGGCCAAGGCACTGAGTTTTATCCACAGCCCCAGCCATCTGCACAAACGTTCTAGGCACGCCCGGCAAAGGGGTTAAGCTCAGGCGTTCCACTTTCCAACGCGAGCCGGGCAATGAACGCGCAATCATGGGTCGACCTCAAGCAGGATGCCGATACCGGCATCGAGGTGATCCGTGCGCATTTCGAGGGCCATGCCTACGATCCGCACTGGCACGACAGCTACCTGATCGGCTTCACCGAACAGGGCGTGCAGCAATTCCACTGCCGTCGTGCGCTGTTCAGCAGCGTACCGGGGCAGACCTTCTTCCTCGAGCCCGGCGATATTCACGACGGCCATGCGCCGACGCCGGGCGGTTTCACCTACTCCACGCTCTATCTTGAGCCGGCCTGGCTGCAGCGTGCGCTGCCGGCGTTGTTCGAGCAGGCACCTGGCGACTGCCTGCCCGGCGTGCCGCGCACCCAGCCGGACGACCCCGGCCTGCTGCCGTGCATCGCCAACGCCCTGCAGGCATTACGCGACGGAGAGCCACGCATGGTGCGCGACGCAGCACTCGATACGCTGCTGGAACGCATCTCACGTAGCCTGCACTGGCGCCAGCGCCTGCCGGGTAATCCGCAGATTCCCAGCGTGGCCCTGCGCGCCCGCGACTACCTGCACGCACATTTTCAGCAGAACATCGGCCTCGACGAACTGGCGCGGGCTTGCGGCGTCGACCGCTTTCGCCTAAGCCGCGCGTTCAAGGCAGCCTTCGGCATCGCCCCGCATGGTTACCTGATCCAGCTGCGCCTGGTACGCGCCCGCCGTCTGCTGGCCCTCGGCACGGCGCCAGCGGATGTCGCCAGTGATCTGGGCTTCGCCGACCAGAGCCACCTGGGCCGCTGGTTCCGCCGCGCCAATGGCCTGACCCCAGGCGCCTACCGCAACCGCTGCACAAAGCTTCAAGACCACGGATAGACCGAGCCGGACAATCGCGCCACACCTGATATGGAGCGATGCCCAATGCCCTTCACTGCCATGAACCAGTGGCTGCCCTTCATCCTGTTCGCCTCGGTAGCCTCGATCACCCCCGGCCCGACCAACCTGCTGATCCTTGGCAGCGCCGCCCGCTTCGGTCTGGCCATCGCCCTCTCCATTGCCATCGGGGCGAGCCTGAGCGCCAGCCTGATGTTGCTGGTAGTCGGTCTGGGTCTCGGTGAACTGCTGGCCCATGCGCCGCTGCTGCAGACGGCGATGAGCTGGGCCGGCGCCGCCTGGATCAGCTGGATGGCCTGCAAGCTGATGCGCGCTGACACCGCCGGTCTGGACGAGCGCAGCGTCGACCGGCGTCAGGGCTTCGTCCAGGGCGCCGGCCTGCAACTGATCAATCCCAAGACCTGGCTGATGACCCTGTCGGTCACGGCGATCTTTCTCGACGGCCAGGCCTCGTTCGGCGCGGTGGCGAGCTACGCAACGCTGTTCCTGCTGGTGTCCACTCCCTGCCTGCTGGCCTGGGGCCTGCTCGGCATCGGCAGCGCGCGCCTGTTGCGACAACCGGCCAGGCTGCTGTCGTTCAACCGCTGCATGGCCCTGTTGCTGCTGGCCTCGGTGTGGGTGCCGTTGCTGTCCCAGCTTCGCGGCTGAAGCCGCTCCTACGCCGTGGGTTTGGCCTGGCGGCGCATCACACCAGGCGTGGTACCGAAGCGCTGGCGGAACAACTTGCCCAGATGACTGGCATCGCTGACGCCGATCTCGTCGGCGATCTGCGCCAGGCTGTGGCTGGAGTTGAGCAGGCGCCAGCGCACGTGCTGCAGGCGCAGTTCGTTCCAGTATTCGCGCGCGCTCATGCCCTGGCTGGCCTGGAACAGGCGGTCGAGCTGACGGCGGCTGATGCCGACACTGGCCGCCAGTTGCTCGATGCCGTCGGCACTGGCCAGGCCGTGGCGCATCAGGGCGATGGCGCGGTCGACATGGCGTTCGCCACTCGACGTGGTATGCAGCGAACGCAACGCATGCTGGCCGCTGCGCGTCTCGTCCACCAGCATGTCGGCCAACCCCTTGAGCGCCCGCGCCCGACCGCTGCCCTGGGCCAGCAACTCCACCGCCAGGTCGATGGCCGCAGCGCCACCGGCGCAGGAAATCCGCGCACCATCGATGCAATACAGGCGCTCACGAGCCAGGCGCAGATGCGGAAAACTGGCGCGAAACTCTGCCTCGTGGCGCCAGTGCACCGCCACCCGATGCCCGTCGAGCAGGCCGCAAGCGGCGAGAAGGAAGCTGGCATTGTCGATCGCCACCAGTTTCACTCCGGCGCGTGCAGCGCGCCGCAGTAACGCCTGATAGTCCGGCGCCAGCGCGGCCGTGGCCTGCGCGTTACGCCCACCGAACAGCACCAGATAGTCATAGTCGGCCAGGTCGAGTTGCTCCGGCGTGGCCTCGATACGCAGCGCCGCACCGCTGCTGGACTGAACATGCCCTGGCTGCAGGCCGAGAATCGTCCAGGCGCAGTAGCGCTGACGGCTGTAGTCCTCGTCGTCGGCGCTGAAGCGCAGCTTGTCGAGAAAGCCACCGAATGGCAGCAGGGCGAACTCCGGCAACGGCAGCAGGAGAAAACGCAGATCGGGGCTTTCGACCATGACCGTCCAGAATCAACCGTTAGATGACCAGAATCTACCTCATTACCACACCTGCCGCTGACTAGACTGGCCGCGCCTTCACAGGAGACCCGCATGGCCCTCGAACTCTGGCTCGTCTACTTCGTCGCCACACTCGGCCTGGCGCTGACGCCCGGCCCCAACAGCCTGCTGGCGCTAACCCACGGCGGGCTGTACGGCGCGCGCATGGCCTTGGCGACCATTCTTGGTGGCGTAGTCGGCTTCAGTACCTTGATCGCCCTGGCCATGTTCGGCCTCAGCGCGCTGCTCAAGACCGCACCCACCGCGCTGTTGGCGCTGAAGTGGATCGGCGGTGCCTACCTGATCTGGCTGGGCGTGCAACTGTGGCGCTCGCCGCCGATGAACCTGACCCTGGCCGACAGCGGCACCCGCCCCAGCGCCGCCCGGCTGTTTCGCCAGGGCCTGCTGTCGGCGCTGTCCAATCCCAAGGTGATCCTGTTCTACGGCGCCTTTCTGCCACAATTCCTCGACCCGCAACGCGGCCTGGCCATGCAGTTCGTGGTGATGGCAGCGACCTTCGCCGTGGTCGAGTTCCTCGTCGAGCTGCTGCTGGCGCTGCTGGCCTTCCGCGTGCGGCCCTGGCTGCAGCGCGGCGGTCGTACCTTCAATCGCAGTTGCGGCGTGCTCTTCGTGCTGATCGGCGTAGCGCTGCCGCTGGCACGCTGAGTGCGTCAGGCCTTGAGTGCTTCGCCAATCGCGTAGTAATGCCCGCCCGCCACATGATGCAGGCTGCGCAGGCTCGGGTCGGCCGTCTCGAAATGCCAGCGACCATCGCGGAACACACGCTCGTCGGCCCAGGCCGCGATCACCTCGCCGATGAACAGATCGTAGGCCTGCTGGTTGTGCGGCTCCTCGATCAGCCGGCAGACCAGCCAGGCCGAGCAGCCCGCTACCAGCGGCAGATCGTGGCCATCCAGGGTGAACAGCTCGACGCCGGCATGTGCCAGCTTCGCCGGATCATCGGCCAGGCTGGCACTGCCCACTGCTTGGGTCAGTTGCAGTTGCGCCACGGTCGGCACCTGGATGACAAACAGACCGCTGCCCTCGATCAACGCGCGGGTGCGGGTGGCCTTGTCCAGCACCACGCTGAGCTTCGGCGGATCGAAGTCCAGGGCGCAGCACCAGGCCGCCGCCATGACGTTATCCACAGCCTGGTGACGGGCCGATACCAGCACGGTGGGGCCGTGGTTGAGTAAACGGTAGGCCTTGACCAGGTCGACCGGGGCGAGATGGGGCTGCATGGTGTCTCCAAACTGGGCATGGATGAGAGATGGCGATACTCGCCCAGCCAGGTCGCTCACGGCAACGTCACCGTCGCCTGCGTGGCGCATGCCCCGGTCATCGCTCCGTAACCTGCCTGAAGCCGTCTAAATCAGGGATCAGGAGCGTTGCATGAATGGCACACACAGCAGTCAGCAGGTCAGCCCGGCCACCTTGCGCAAGGTGATCGCCGCCTCGGCCATCGGTAATTTCGTCGAGTGGTTCGACTTCGCCGTCTACGGTTTTCTCGCCGTGACCATCGCTTCGCTGTTCTTCCCACCGGGCAATCCGACCCTGGCGCTGCTGCAGACCTTCGCGGTGTTTGCGGTGTCGTTCGCCCTGCGCCCGCTGGGCGGCATCGTCTTCGGCATTCTTGGCGACCGCATCGGGCGCAAGCGTGTGCTGTCGATCACCGTGCTGATGATGGCTGGCGCCACCACGCTGATCGGCCTGCTGCCGACCTACGCCAGCATCGGCCTGCTCGCGCCGCTGCTGCTGGCGCTGGCGCGCTGCCTGCAAGGTTTCTCCGCCGGTGGCGAGTATGCCGGCGCCTGTGCCTTCGTCATGGAGCATGCGCCCACCGAGCAGAAGGCCCGTTACGGCAGCTTCGTGCCGGTGTCGACCTTCCTCGCCTTCGCCTCGGCAGCCGGCCTGGTGTTCGGCCTCGATCAGTTGATCAGCAGCGAGCAGATGCAGGCCTGGGGCTGGCGCCTGCCTTTCCTGATCGCCGCACCGCTGGGGCTGGTGGGCCTGTATATGCGCCTGCGCCTGGATGAATCGCCGGCATTCAAGGCCATGGCGTCCGAACCAGCGCCGGAACATTCGCCGCTGAAGGAAACCCTGCGCCTGCACGGCGCGACCATCGCCTGCCTGGGTGCCTTCATCTCGGCCACGGCGCTGTCGTTCTACATGTTCACCACGTACCTCACCACCTACATGCAGGTGGTCGGCGGCGCCACACGGCCGACCGCCTTGCTGGCCAGCCTGATGGCGCTGATCTTCGCCGGTTTGCTGTGCCCCTTCATCGGCCGTTATTCGGATTACGTCGGCCGTCGGCGCACCATTCTCACCGCTGGGGTGGCGCTGATCGTCGCGGTGTACCCGGCCTTTACCCTGGCCACCTCCGGCGCGCTGCTGCCGTCGGCGCTGGGCGCCATGCTGCTGGCCGTCGGTGCGGTGATCTGCGGCGTGGTGACGGCAGTGCTGCTGTCCGAGCAGTTCCCTACTCGGGTGCGCTACACCGCCTCGGCCTTCACCTACAACCTGGCCTATACGCTCTTCGGCGGCACCGCGCCGCTGGTGGCCACCTGGCTGATCGAGCAGACCGGCGATCGCATGGCGCCGGCCTACTACCTGATCGTCATAGCCCTGATCGCCCTGGCGGGCGGCCTGGCGCTGCCGGAATCGTCGAAACGGCCGCTGAACTACCGCGCGGACTGAAAGCCGATCAGTACGCCACCGAGTAGCTGAGGCCAAAGGTGCGTCCGGCTGCCGGCAGGCTGGAGATGGCGCCGTAGGTGGCCTCGGCCTGCTGGCCGTAGACGGTCTTGTAGTCGCGGTCGGCCAGGTTGTAGATGCCGAAGCCGACCTCGCCACCTAACCAGGGCGCATGGGCGATCAGGTCGACCACGGTGTAACCCTGGATCTTGCTCGCCGGGGTGGCACGGATGCTCGGGCTGATCGCCGCCTTCTGGGCGTCGTCGTAGGCACGGTCGCTGCCACCCACGGTCAGCGCCTGCAGGCGCACGCCGTAGCCCTCCTGGAATTTCCAGTCGCTGTAGACGGTGGCCTTCAGCGGCGAGACGCGGAAGGCATTCAGCTCGCGCCAGTCGCCGGCGGCGTCCTTGTACTGGCCACGGGTGTAGGCCAGGGTGCCGCCCAGCGTCCAGCCCTCGGCGACCGGCACCTGCAGGTTGCCCTCGGCGCCCCACACGCGCTCGTCGGTATCGGCCACCGAGACGCTGAAATCACGGTTGAACTGCACCACCTTGTCGGAGGTGTTGTAGAAGGCGGTCACCCCGGCGTTGAGGCCGCTGGCCTCGCCCAGACGCCAGCCCAGTTCGTAGTTGTTGACCTTGATCGAATCGATGCTGCTGCTATCGATGACGAAGCTGGCCGGCACGTCGCGCAGCATGCGCTGGGTGTCGGGCAGGCTGAAGCCCTGGGAGAAGTTGGCGAAGAGTTGTTGGCTGTCGGTCAGCTTGTACACCGCGCCGAGGTTGAACAGGGTTTCACTGTGGCGCACGTTACCGCCTTCCAGGGTGCGCGCCTGGTAGCCGGCCACGGTGGCGGCGGTGACTGCCTCGCCATAGGGGATGGAATCGTCCACTTTGTTGCGGATGGTTTCGCGGCGTACCCCGGCCTGCAGGCTGAGGCGCTCGGTAAGCTGGTAGTCGCCCTGCAGGAACGCGCCGGTCTTGCTCACTTCCACGTCCGGGCCCATCGAGGAGCTGTAGGTCTCGCGGTAGTCCAGGCCGTTGCTGGTGAAGAACGTGGTGAAGTCGTAGAACTGGCCGTCCTGACGATCCTGCTCGCGCTCGTAGTCGAGGCCATAGCTCAGTTGCAGGTCGCGCCCGGCCAGCTCGAAGCCTTTCTGCAAGGCGGTGCGTAAGCCCCAGACGTCGATGTCGGTACTCGACTGCATCGCCACGTAAGCGGCACCGCCCGGCAACGCCGAGTTGGTCACGGCACTGGCGAAGGGGAACCAGCGCGACTTTTCCTTGCGGTAGTAGGCTTCGGCGGTCAGTTGCTGACCACCCAGCAGATCGCGGTTGAGGTACTGCACATTGGCGCCGTAATGACGGGTGCGCGGCTGGTCGTCGAGTTGCAGGCCATCCACGGCCTTGTGGCTGGGGGCAGCGCTGTTGAGCAGGACATTGAGATTGGGGCCGTAATCAGGGCCGTAGTCGCTGTCCTGCTCGTCGTCGTAGTAGCGTACGCCGCCGCTCAGTTGCTGGTCGTCGTCCAGGTGCCAGGTCAGGCGACCGTTGAAATCGAAGCTGGTGGTGTCCTGGCGGTCGGTCTGAGAGATTTCCGGGCCGATGCGATCACCGTCGGCGTCGCGAATCTCGCCCTGCTGGGTGTAGCTCAGGCCGGCGAAACCACTGACCGCGCCCTGGTGGAAGGTGGCGGTCTGCGAGGCCTCGTAGGCCATGGCGTCACGCGCAGCCTTGCCGGGAGTACGCAGGCCGATGCGGCTGCTGAAGTCGCTGGTTTCGTCGTCGGCATTGCGCGTGATGATGTTGATCAGGCCGCCGGTGGCACCGGCGCCGTAGATGCTGGTGGCGCCGGAGATCACCTCAATGCGCTCGATCATCGCCGGGCTGACACTGTTGAGCTGGCGCGCACCGTCACGCGAACCGGTCAGCGGCACACCGTCGATCATCACCTGCACGGTGCGCCCGCGCATGGTCATGCCGTAGTTGCTGGTGGTGCCGCTGCTCGGCGCCAAGGAAGGCACGAGCTGGCCGAGGATATCCGCCGTGGAGCGCCCGGCCGTGGCCTGCTCGGCAACCTGTTCGTGCTCGATGCTGTACACCGTGCCGGCGATCTCGGCGACGCTCTTGGCCGAACGGGTGGCGGTGACCACCACCGGGCCGAGCTCTTGAACCTGGCTGGTCGATGTGTCGTCGGCCTGCGCGTGGAGCGCGCCGCTCACCGCCAGGCTGAGCAAGGTGACCTGCATGGATGCCGAAAGATGCCTCATGGTTTCCCCCAGAGAAAGCGCGTCAATGATTGTCGGTGCCGGCCTGAATGCGCCGGACGATGGGTTTGCAGAGCAGGACGCTGAGCACGGAAAGCGCGCCCAGCAGCAGGTAATAGGTTTCGTAACCCAGGCCCTTGGCGAGGAAGCCCGACAGCGAACCGCCAACGAAGAACACCAGCAGTTCGAAGCACACCAGCACGGTGAAGTCGGTGCCGGCCTGCTGCCGCGAACAGAGCTGCATGAAAAGGGCGTAGAGGCTGGTCATCGCCAGGTAGCGGATGGCCAGGAGCACCAGCACCATGGCGCCGAGCCACAGCGGTGAGCCGTCGGCCAGGCCGCTGAACAGCAGCCCGGCGACCGCCAGATAGGCCAGGCTGCGCAGCCAGCCGGCGCGCAGCAGCAGGGTCGCCGCACGCTGGCGCTGCAACAGGCGCGCAGCCGCCACGGCGGCGAGCAGCCCGACGCTGGCGCCAGCCACCGACATCAGCAGGCCGATCTGTGTCAGCGACCACTGGCGATCCACCAGCATCGGCGTGAGCATGGCCATGGCCGGTGCCTCGACCAAGCGATAGACCAGGATCAGCAGCAGCGCCCAGCGGATCTCCGGGCGCTTGAAGGTGGCGATGAAGCCCGGCCTGGCCGCCTCGGCTTGTGCCGGCAGGCGGTCATCGACCCGCACCACCGCCAGCATGGTCAAGGCACTCAGGCCGGCCAGGGTCAGCAGCGCGCTCTGCCAGCCGACCACCTGGTACAACCACAGCACGCCGGCACCGCCGAACATACTGCCCAGAGCCACGCCGATGCTTTGCGCCATGCTGCCGAGACGATGATCCTCGCTGGCCAGCGACTCCACGGTGTAGCCGTCGATGGCGATGTCCTGGGTGGCGGCGAAGGTGGATATCCACAGGCTCACCAGCACGAACAGCAGCAGGCCGTGCTCCAGCCCGGTCAAGGCAAGCACCAGGATGCCGGCCACCAGCGCCGCCTGAGTCAGCCACAACCAGGTACGACGCCGGCCGAGGCTGTGCAGGTAATGCCGGTCGACCAGCGGCGCCCAGAGAAACTTGAACGCCCAGGGGATGTACAGCAGCGAGAGCATGCCGATCCAGCGCAGGTCGACACCCTGGCTACGCAGAATGGCCGGCATCGCCACGTTGAAGAAGTACAGCGGCAGCGCGTGGGCCAGGTACAGCACCACGATCACCGCCAGCGCCAGCCGGGTCACCGGCACCTGCTCAGACGGACGCTGCATGATTCACCATGCGCTCGGCGATCCAGCGATAGCCGTGCGTCCTGTCCAGGGTGACGAAATAAGGCACGCCCCAGGCGGCATGCAGCGCCGGGGTGTCGAGCCGGGCCTGCTCGTCGGCGTCAGCGGCGATGCGCACCAGCCCCTGGCAAATCTCGCGGAACGCCGCCTTGTGCTGCTTGTACCAGACGCCCTGGATGGCCCGGTAATCCTCGGCGAAGGTGCTGCCCTCGCGGGTGCTGGAAATGAAGAAGAACGGCTGACGGCCCTCGATCAGACGCTCGATGCCGTCCAGCCACTGGCGTATCTGCGCCGCGTCGACATGGTCGTGGAAGACCGCCTCGACCACCGTCGTTTGCGTGAGGAGCAAACCCATCGCTGTGTGATTCCCATGATCATTGGTGACGCAACCAGGACGATTGCGACCTCATTGCACATGAGAATAATTCTGAACAATGTTGCGCGCTTAGGCGAAAAGAAGGAAAAATTAGCCGCAACGAAACTTCCATCGGTCACGCCACCATGACGGTCTTCACCTGCGGTCAGCTCAGCGATGTCGCCCACACCCTCGGCGGCAACCTGCGTTTCCAGCGCGAGCTGCCGGGCGAACAGCCGGTGCTCGACGGTGAACAACAGGTGCAGGTGCTGAGCGAAGGCCTGGTGCTTTACTTCAGCCACAGCCGCGATCTGGTCGACGCCAGCAGCGACAACCGCCTGGCACCGGGCATCACTGCCGCCTTCCTGCTGCAGGGTGAAGCCGAAGTCAGTCTGCCGCGCCAGCGCCTGCAGTTCGACGCCCGTCCCGGCGGCCAGCGCGCCATGCTGGTCAACCTCACCGATGCCGACCAGTTCCAGCGCCACTGGCGCAGCGGCCGCGAAGAAACCAAGGTGTGTCTGAGCATCACCCCGGACTGGCTGCAACAGGTCGCCCTCGGCAGCCAACTACGTAGCGACGCCCTGCTGCGCTTTAGCCGCAGCCACTGGCACAACCTGCCCTGGCAACCCTCGCTGGACATCCTCCAGCGCGCCCACCAGTTGCTCGAACGTGACGCGACGCTGCCGCCGTTGTTGCAGCGCCTGCAACGCGAGAGCTTCGCCCTGGATCTGGCCTGCGACATCCTGCGCGGCATCGACACGCCCCAGGAGAAACGCCTCGGCAGCCACCTCGAACGCTGCCTGGCGCGCCTCAAGGAGTGGCTCGACAGCGGCGAGGCCGACACCCTGAGCATCGCCGACATGGCGCGCCAGCTCGGCACCAACCCGGTCGACCTGCAGAACGCCTTTCGCAGCCGCAACGGCACCACCATTGCCGCCTACCTGCGCCGCCAGCGCCTGGCCCGGGCTTATCACGCCATACGCCAGCAGGGTCTGTCGGTGGAGGACGCCGCCAGCCTGGCCGGTTACGAACACCTCAGCAGCTTCAGCGCCGCGTTCAAGCGCCAGTATGGATTTCCGCCGTCGCAGGCCCGGCGCTGATCTCGATAGCCGAGCGCACGCCCTGAACCCCACCGAGGGAATGAAGCCCCTCAACCGACGCCAGGGTTGGTTTCGCGCTTGCCGCTTTTGCGCTTGGCACCACGCCTGCCAGCCACCTCGACCAGACGGCGAAAGGTCGGGCATTCCAGGTGCGAGGGCGCCGGGCAGTCAGCGACATGCCGCAGCGTGTCGCGCAGCGCACTCAGCTCACGGATCTGCCGGTCGATGGCATCGGCCTTCGTGCGGATCAACTCGCGCGGCAGCTCCGGTACGCCGTTCGCGCCAAACATGCCGGCGATCTCCTCAAGCGAAAAACCCGCCGATTTGCCCATGGCGATCAGCTTGAGTTGCAGCAGCACTTCGGCTGGGAACTGGCGGCGCAAGCCGATGCGGGTCACCGAGGCGATCAGCCCGGCTTCCTCGTAGTAACGCAGGGTCGAGGGCTTGAGACCACTGCGTTGCGCGACCTCTCCGATATCCAGAAATTTCATGCTTGACCTCAAGTCGACTTGAAGTTGCAAGCTTCTCACGACCATCAATTTCGGCAAGAGGGCACGGCAATGAACGCGATCGACTCACCATCTTCGAGGCGGACTCAGACAGGCATCACAGTGACTCTGGCGCTGTCGATGCTGCTCGCCTCGCTCGGCACCAGCATCGCCAATATCGCGCTACCGGAACTGGCGGCCGCCTTCCCAGCCCCCTTCGCCCAGGTGCAGGCAGTGGTGGTGGCCTATCTCGCCGCGCTGACGCTATCGGTCGTCAGTGCTGGCCGGCTCGCTGATCGATATGGCGCGAAGAACATCCTGCTGGCCGGCCTTGCCCTCTTCGCCAGCGCCTCATTGCTCTGTGCCCTGGCCCCAAACCTCTGGCTGCTGATCGCCGCACGGGCGCTGCAGGGCATCGGCGCCGCCTTTCTGATGATGCTCGCCATGACGTTGATGCGGCAAACCGCCAGCGCAGCGCGTATCGGGCGCGCCATGGGCCTGCTCGGCACCGTATCGGCTCTCGGCACCGCACTCGGCCCGACACTGGGCGGCCTGCTGATCCCGCTGGCCGGTTGGCGCGCCGTCTTCTGGGTACTGGTGCCACTGGCAGTGCTGGCGCTGATCCTCGCCGTCTCGCTGCTGCCGAACGGCAGCCAGCGCAAGTCGACCCAGCCCTCACGCCTCTGGTCGGTGATCAATCGCGAGTTGCTGCCCAATCTCCTGATCAACTTGCTGGTGGCTGCCGTGATGATGACGACGCTGGTGGTCGGCCCCTTTTACCTCGGTGCCGGTCTCGGCCTGACGGCGACGCAGGTAGGGCTCGTCATGTCGGTCGGGCCGCTGATCTCCATTGTCAGTGGCGTTCCCAGCGGGCAGTTGGTCGACACCTGGGGCAGTCGCCGCGTACTCGTCATGGGGCTCCTTCTGCTGGCTGCAGGTTCGGGGCTGCTGGCACTGCTGCCCAATGCGATCGGCATGGCCGGCTATGTCCTGGCGATCATCGTCCTGACCCCGGGCTACCAGCTCTTCCAGGCGGCCAACAACACTGCAGCACTCGCCCAAACGCCATCGCAACAGCAGGGTACGGTCTCCGGCCTGCTTGGCCTGTCACGCAACCTCGGCCTGATCGTTGGCGCATCAGCGATGGGCGCCGTATTCGCTGCCGCAGTGGGTACGGATGCATTCGCGCTTGCACCGGCCTCGGCCATCGCAGCAGGGATGCGACAGACCTTTCTCCTGGCCGGCGTACTGATGCTCGCGGCGCTGGCCATTGCCTCACGGCAGCAGGCAGCGGATGCACAGCCTCTGTAACGGATAAAGCGAGCGCCTTGATGGGCTCAGCCAGGCCTGGCGGCTGGGCATGTTCGTCACGTCGGCCGGGTTGTCTCGCCAGAACGGGTCGACCTGGCAAGCCCAGAGTGCAAGACTCGCCGCGCCGGTTTGCCATCCGCCCGATGCCGCCCCTGCTTCGTGACCAATCCCCCGTCGTCTCCATCAGACTCACTCGCCGCCCGCTCAATGGAGCCCTTGCATGCTGCCCCTGCCGCTTCCCCGCCACCCTGCTCGTCTTACCCTGCTGACGCTCGCCTGCCTGAGCGCTCACAGCGCCTTCGCCGAAGAGCCCGTGCAGCTCGATGCCCTGCAAGTCAGCGGCGTACGGATGAGTGAAGAGGACGCCGCACGCGAAGACCTCGAGCAGGTGCCCGGCGCCAGCAACCTGGTGGACATGAGCAAGGTCGAACAGGGCCGTGTAGCCGGCGTTGCCGATGTGCTGGCCTACCAGCCCGGCGTCTACGCGCAGTCCCCCGGCAACGAAGGGGTGAAGATCAGCCTGCGTGGCTCGGGCATCAACCGAGGCCCCGGCTCGCACGCCTCCGGTACCCATATCCTGCTCGACGGCCTGCCGCTGACCGGCTCCGGCGGCACGCCCTACGAACTGCTGGAGCCGCTGTGGATAAGTCGCGCCGAAGTATTGCGCGGCGCCAATGGCTTCGAGCGGGGTTCGCTGGCCCTGGGCGGCGCCATCGACTACATCACCCACACCGGCTACACCGCGCCCAAGCTGCAACTGCGCTATGAAACCGGCAGCTACGGCTACCAGAAACGCAACATCGCCTCCGGTCAGGTGCTGGGCGATTTCGACTACTACCTGGCGCTGACCGACAGCCATACCGACGGCTATCAGGATCAGGCCTCCGGCAAGGGCAAAGGCATCGCCGCCAACTTCGGTTATCGGCTCAACGAGAATCTGGAAACGCGCTTCTACCTGCGCTACCGCGAGACCGAGCACGAAACGCCCGGCCGCCTGACCAAGGCCCAGCTCAAGGATGACCCGCGTCAGGCAGTTGCCAACAACCTGCGCATCGACGCCCACCGCGACCAACCCGGCAGCACCTGGCTGGCGAACAAGACCACCTGGCAGATCGACGACGACTCCACCCTGGTCGCCGGACTGGCCTACCACCACTACCCGATGGATATCACCGAGACCTTCTATCGAAGCGGCGCTTATCGCATCCGCGTGGACTACAGCGATATCAGTGGCACGCTGAACTACACCCGCCGGCACAGCTTGTTCGGCCTGAACAGCGTGACCACCCTTGGACTACGCAGCACCACCAACCTGCCGAGCAGCAAATCCAAGGAAACCGTGGCGCTGCCAATCACCGTAACACCGGTTGTTGGAACCCCAGTCACCTATCCAGCCGGTACCCTGATGCGCGACTACGAGCACCTGGGTTCGGACAACGTGCTGCACTTCAGCAACGATACGGAGCTGATGCCCGATCTGTGGCTGACCAGTGGCCTGGCACTGGTCTACACCCGCCGTGAAGCCGAAGTGACCTGGCCGGCCACCGACAACAGGCTCAGCGAACACACCTGGGACTACGCCCCGCGCCTCGGCCTGCGCTATCAGCTCAACCCCGATGTGCAACTGTTCGGCAATATCAGCCGCTCGGTGGAGCCGCCGCATGCCTGGTCGATGCTCTGGAGTTCGCCGCTGCGCTTCCCCACCAGCAACCAGCCATGGAGCAACCGTCAAAGCGCTGCCATCAGCCTGGACAACCAGACCGCCACCACCTTCGAGGTCGGCGGGCGGGGCGAGTCCGCACTGGGCCAGTGGGAGCTGACCTACTACTACTCGCAGGTGCGCCATGAACTGCTCACCGTCGAGATCGAGCCCAACGTCTTCGCCGAATCCAACGCCAGCCCCACCGTGCACCAGGGCATCGAAGCCGGCCTGACCAGCCCGCTATGGCAAGGTGGTGCGGCGGGCGCCCTGAGCCTGCGCCAGGCCTACACCTTCAGCGACTTCCACTACCGCGACGACGACGTATTCGGCGACAACCGCCTGCCCGGCCTGCCGCGCCACTACTATCAGGCCGAGCTGCGCTACGACCACCCGAGCGGCTTCTACGCTGGCCTCAACAGCCAGTACGCCTCCAAGGTGGCGGTGGACTACGCCAACTCCTACTACGCCGATGCCTACGCCACCTTCGGCGCCACCCTCGGCTACGCCTCGCCCAAGGACGACTGGCAAGCCTGGCTCGACCTGCGCAACCTGACCGACAAACGCTATGCCGCCACCGTGACGCCGGGCTATAACGACAACGGCGCAGACACGGCGCGCTCCACGCCTGGTGAAGGGTTTGGGGTGTATACGGGAATTTCTTGGAGTTGGTTGTAAGACAGGGAGAAAACCGATGAAGAAGTTCCTGTATGCAGCACTGGCCTTTTCTTCATTTGCGGCTGGCAACGAACTGCCAGCAAGCATTATCGAGCAGATTCCTGCCGGCTATTCGATGTGGCTTTATGAGTCTGGCGAGCTGGATGGCGACACGCTGACCGATTACCTCGTCGTTGTGCATAACCCCGAAGAAGCGACATTGGCCAAAGAGCAGGAGGCACCACCCCGGCCTCTCCTGGTCTTCACCCAAACAGTGGATGGCACTTACGCGCTGCGTGCTCGCAATGACCAAGTGGTGTTCAAGATAAATGAGGGCGGTCAATGCGACCCGTTTGATGCCGATGCCCAGGGGCTAGCCATCAAACATCGATACTTCACCGTCGAAAACGGTGTTGCCTGCGGTCAGCACTGGACGGACTACCTTACCTTCCGCTACGACCCGGCCTCGAAGGACTGGGTATTTCACAAGCGAATCTTCGAGAACTGGGTTCTGAATAGCAGCCAGGATCCTGATGCCGGTGCGCTGGTTCTCGACGTATACAAAGTCACGACCGCAAAACGCGAAGCACCCGTTCGGTTCGAGGCTTATCGTCCTTAGCGCGTAGGGTGGACAACGCTCTTCTTGTCCACCGCTTCTAACCTCAATTCCCCGCCGCCCCCTCCTTCCTCAGCAGATAACTATCCATGATCCACCCATTGCGCTCCCGCGCTTCGGCGCGGGTGGTGACGATACGTTCGGCCACTTCATCCAGCGGTCCGGCAATGAGGATTTCATCGGCAGTGCCCACGTAAGCGCCCCAGTAGATATGCAGCCCCTGGCCGACGTAGCGGCGGTAGGTGTCCTTGGCGTCGAGCATCACCGCCACGCTGTCCACACCCTGCGGCCAGCCTTCGGCGAGCAGGCGGCCGGTGGTGATTTCCACCGCGCGGCCAATGCTGTTGAGCGGGATGCGGTGGCGTGCGGTCAGCGCCTGCAGGCTGGTGATGCCGGGGATGACGTCATAGGTGAAGTCGCTACGGCGCGCGGCGATGGCGTCGATGATGCGGATGCTGCTGTCGTACAGCGAGGGGTCGCCCCAGACCATAAAGGCCGCCGTTTCGCCATCGGCCATCTGCTCGTCGATCAGTTGCTCGAACACCGCCTGTTTGTCACGGTTGAGCTCGTCGACGCTGGCGCGATAGTCCGCCGCCTCGCGTTCACGCTCCGGCTGCAGGCCTTCGGCGAAGCGCGGGGTGTGGCCGTCGAGAAAGCGCGCGCAGATCTCGCGGCGCAGGGCGTTGAGCTTGTGCTTGGCCGCGCCCTTGTCCATCAGGAAGATAACGTCACTGCGGCGCAGCGCCTTGATTGCCTGGTAGGTGATGTAGTCCGGGTCGCCGGCGCCGATGCCGACCAGCAGCAGGGTTTTCATGGGGTTCTCCAGGTGCGGCCCGGCGCGCCGGGCGCCAGGTCGTCGATATGGTGGTAGTCGGCTTCCAACGCCTGCGCCAGTTGCCGGGCGCGACCCAGGCGGATTGGCGCGCGCTCGGTGTCGAGTAGCAGGGTTGGGCACGGCAGCGGCGCCAGGTTTGGCAGGTCACGCAGGCGACCGTCGGTCAGGATCAGCAGGCGCTGGCGTTCGCTCGGCTTCGCTCGTTGCCGACGCGACAGCCAGTCACCCGCCTGATTCAGCGCATCGAGCAGCGGCGTGCCGCCACCGGCGCCCAGCTCCTGCAACCAGCGGTGCAGCTCGGCACTGGCCTTGCGCCCCTGCCACAGCCATTGCGCTTCGCGGCCACCGGCATGCAGCACGGCCAGGCGCGCGCGCTGGCGATAGGCGCTGTCGAACAGCTCGGCGAGCACGCCCTTGGCCAGGCTCAGGGCGCCATGGCGACGGGTCGAGGCGGAGGCATCCACCAGCACCAGCCACAGCTCGTCGGCCTGCTGGCTGCGCGGGCGCAGCATCAGTTGTTCGCGGCGTTGCGGTCGGCCCTGGCGCAGGGTCGCCGGCCAATCGATACGACCAGCCACACCGCTACGTGCGGCACCACGCAGGCCGCCGCCGAGTCGTCCGGGCCGGTTGCGGGCATCCGCGCCTGTGGCTGTGCGCGGGCGGATGCTCAGGGCTTTTTTGGCCAGCGCGGCGGCACCCGCCGCTCGCCCATGGCCTGCGGCTGCGCCGGCAGCTCGCCCCACTGACCTTCCCCCTGACTCTGTTCCTGCGCCTGTTGCGGCGCCTGGCTCCGCTCGGGCGGCGTGGCAGCCGGCGGCTGTGGCTGGCGACGGCGATGGCGCAGAACGAAGTCTTCCACCGCCTCGATATCCACAGGCTCGATACCCGCCGCGCCACGCCAGGCGGCATGGGCACGGGCGGCGCGCAGCCAGACCAGATCGGCACGCAGGCCATCGACGCCGGCAGCGAAACAGCGCTGGCTGATCTCGCCCAGGGCGGCGTCATCCAACGGGATATCGGCCAGGCGCTGGCGGGCGTTCTGGCAACGGGCCGCGAGGGCAGCCTGCTCGGTTTGCCAGCGCTGCAGGAAGGCAGCGGGGTCAGCATCGAAGGCCAAACGGCGACGGACGATCTCGGCACGCTCGGATGGCTGCGGCTGGCCATCCAGCGCCAGATTCAGGCCGAAGCGGTCGAGCAGTTGCGGGCGCAACTCGCCTTCCTCGGCGTTCATGGTGCCGATCAGCACGAAGCGTGCGGTGTGACGATGGGAGATGCCGTCACGCTCGACATGGTTGATCCCGCTGGCGGCGGCATCGAGCAGTAGATCGACCAGATGATCCGGCAACAGGTTGACCTCATCGACATACAACACACCGCCGTCGGCGCGGGCCAGCAGGCCGGGGGAAAACTGCGCGCGGCCCTCGCCCAGCGCGGCGTCCAGATCCAAGGTGCCGACTATGCGCTCCTCGCTGGCGCCCAGCGGCAGGGTGACGAAGCGACCACCCTCCAGCAGATCGGCCAGGCCACGGGCCAGGGTCGACTTGGCCATGCCGCGTGGGCCTTCGATCAGCACGCCGCCGATGGCCGGATCGATGGCCGCCAGGCACAGCGCCAGCTTCAGCGAGTCAGCGCCGACCACGGCGGCGAGGGGGAAGTGATGTTCGGTCATGGCTCTGGCCTGTGGATAAACATGGTTCCGACGGTAGCCCGGATGAAATCCGGGAATGGCGGTACGGGCAATTGGCGATTGCAGCGGATCAGAGAGATTCCTCCCCTCTCCCATTTATGGGAGAGGGGCCGGGGGAGAGGGTTTATCCAGCGACACCGAGCGACCTGAACCACCCTCTCCCCAGCCCTCTCCCGCAAGCGGGAGAGGGAGCACAACCCCGCCGCACTCAAGCGCTTCATGACTCCTCACTATCGAGCAGCAGGTTTTCCAGCGCTTCGCGGTACTCGCCGGGATTCTCCCACAGGCCGCGCTGCTGGGCTTCCAGCAGGCGTTCGAGGATGTCGTTGAGCGCACCGGGGTTGTGCTGCTGGATAAAGTCGCGGGTGTCCTTGTCGAGCAAGTAGGCATCGGTGAGCAGCGCGTACTGGTGATCGTCGACCAGCTCGCTGGTGGCGTCGAAGGCGAACAGGTAGTCGATGGTCGCGGCCAGCTCGAAGGCGCCCTTGTAGCCATGGCGCTTCATGCCCGCGATCCACTTGGGGTTGGCGGCGCGAGCCCGTACCACTCGGTTCAGCTCTTCCTTGAGGCTGCGGATGCGCGGGGTGTCCGGCTGGCTGTTGTCGCCAAAGTAGCTGGCCACCTTGAGCCCGCGCAGGGTTTCCACCGCTGCCAGCATGCCGCCCTGGAACTGGTAGTAGTCGTTGGAATCGAGGATGTCGTGCTCGCGGTTGTCCTGGTTGTGCAGCACCGCCTGCATCTGCTCCAGGCGCTCGACGAAGCGCTGGCGTGCCGGTGCACCCTCGGCGCCGCTGCCATAAGCGTAACCGCCCCAGTTCAGATACACCTCAGCGAGATCCGCGCGGCTCTGCCACAGACGCTCCTCGATGGCGTTCTGCACCCCGGCGCCATAGGCACCCGGTTTGGCGCCGAACACTCGCCAGCCGGCCTGGCGGCGCGCTTCGGCTTCATCCAGGCCACCGTCCTTGAGTGCCAGCGACTCGCGCCAGACCCGCGCCGACAGCGGGTTCATGTCTTCCGGCTCGTCCAGCTCGATCACCGCTTGCACGGCCTCGTCGAACAGGCGAATCAGGTTGCTGAAGGCATCGCGAAAGAAGCCCGACACGCGCAGGGTGACGTCCACCCGTGGCCGGCCAAGCTGCTCCAGCGGCAATACCTCGAAGCGCTCGACGCGCTGGCTGCCTGGCTGCCACACCGGACGCACGCCCAGCAGCGCCATGGCCTGGGCAATATCGTCGCCGCCGGTGCGCATGGTCGCCGTGCCCCACACCGACAGGCCGAGCTGGCGCAGGTGGTCGCCTTCGTCCTGCAGATGGCGTTCAAGCAGGCGATCCGCCGCCTGCACACCGAGGCGCCAGGCAGTCGGCGTGGGCAGATGGCGCACGTCGACGGTGAAAAAGTTGCGCCCGGTGGGCAGCACATCCAGACGCCCGCGACTCGGCGCGCCGCTCGGCCCGGCAGGGACGAAACGCCCCTCAAGCGCCGCCAGCAAGCCGCCCATCTCGGCGTCGCCGCAGGCATCCAGCAGCGGTGCGATATGCTCGGCCAGGCCGTCGAGGATCAGCGCCACCTCGGCGCCGAAAGCGTCGGTTTGCTCTCCGTTCAGGCGCCGTACGATCAACTCCAGTGCCAACAGCTCCAGGCGCTCACGGGTATCGCCGACGGTACGCCACAGGCTGTTATCCACAGCCTGCAACGCCTGTGGACGTAGCCCTTCCCAGAGCTGGCCCATATCACAGTCCAGCGGATCGAGGCCCAGCTCAAGGCCACGGGCCAGCGCGCGCAGCAGGCTGGCATTGGCGCCCTGGCCATCGCCACGGGGGATACGCAGCAGCGCCAGCAGGGTGTCGCGGCGCAGTTGCCCAGCCGGCGACTCACCGAATACATGCAGGCCATCGCGAATCTGCGATTCCTTGAGGTCGCACAGGTAGGCGTCGAGCTGCGGCAGCCAGCTGTCGGCATCGTCGTTGAGTTGCAGGCCCAGTTCGCGGTCGAGGCTGGCCTCGCGCACCTTGGCCAGAATCTCGCCACGCAGCTCGACGGCGCGACGCTGGTCGAGCTGGCTGGCGTCGTAATACTCGTCAGCCAGGCGCTCGAGATCGCGCAGCGGGCCGTAGCTCTCGGCGCGGGTCAGCGGCGGCATCAGGTGGTCGATGATCACCGCCTGGGTACGCCGCTTGGCCTGCGCGCCCTCGCCCGGGTCGTTGACGATAAAGGGGTAGACGTTGGGCAGCGGCCCGATCAGCGCCTGCGGCCAGCAGCCCTCGGACAGACCGACACTCTTGCCTGGCAGCCATTCCAGGTTGCCGTGCTTGCCGACGTGGATCAGCGCATCGGCAGCGAAGGCCGTGCGCAGCCAGGCGTAGAAGGCGATATAGCCGTGCGGCGGCACCAGATCGGGGTCGTGGTACACCGCCGCCGGGTCGAGCTGATAACCGCGCGCCGGTTGGATGCCGACGAAGGTCAGGCCGAAGCGCAGACCGGCGACCATCATCCGCCCGCTGCGGAACATCGGGTCGGCCTGCGGCTCGCCCCAGCGTTCGCGCACTGCCTGCTGGTTGGCAGCCGGTAGGCTGTGGAAAAACGCCAGGTAGTCGTCCAAAGCCAAGCTCTGCGCACAGGGCCGTGTATCCAGCCCATCGAGATCGTTGGTGACGCCACCGAGCAGGCTGTGGACAAGTGCGGTACCGCTCTCCGGCAGGTTATCCACCGGATAGCCCTGCTGTTGCAGCGCCTGCAGGATATTCAGCGCGGCGGCCGGCGTATCCAGGCCCACGCCATTACCAATACGACCATCGCGGGTCGGGTAGTTGGCCAGAATCAGGCCGATTCGCTTCTGATCGTTGCTTTTGATCGCCAACTGACACCAGTTGCGCGCCATTTCGGCGACGCAGGACATACCCGGCTCGTGCGCCTGGTAGCACACCACATCGCTCTGGCTACGCTCGCTGCGCCAGGCCAGGCCCTTGAAGCTGATGGCAGTGCCGATCAGCCGGCCATCCAGCTCGGGCAGCACCACATGCATGGCCAGGTCACGCGAGCCCAGGCCTTGGGCGCTGGCCTGCCACTGCGTGTGGTTATCCAGCGAACAGATGGCCTGCAGCACCGGGATATCACGGCGAAACACCCGCGCCTGCGGCGCCTCGGGATTGGACAGGGCAAAGCCGGTGGTATTGATGATCAGCGCGGTGCTCGTCTCGTCCAGCCAGGCCTGCACCTGATCCAGGCAGGCCGGTTCCTTGAGGCTGGCCACGGCAATCGGCAGCGGGTTGAGCCCCTGAGCGACAACGTGCTGGCAAAAGGTATCGACGAAAGCGGTGTTCGCCGATTGCACATGGTTGCGGTAGAACAGCAGCGCCACCACAGGCGCATCCGGTTGCCACTGCGCCTGCCAGTCAGCCAGCGCCGCCGGGCTGCGCTGCGGATGATAGAGGCCGACACGCGGCAGCGGTTGCGGCTCCTGCCAGCTGTCATCACGGCCCAGCCAGCGGCTGCCGATGCAGCGAAATAGCTGGCGAGCATTATCCAAGCCGCCCTGGCGCAGGTACTGCCAGAGGCGCTGGCTGTCTTCTCCACTGACGTTGCCGAGCGCATTCAGCTCCGGGTCGGGCTTGTCGTCACCGGGCACCATGATCACCGTAGCGCCGCGCGCGCCCAGTTCCACCAGGCGCTCGACGCCATAGCGCCAGTAACTCACCCCGCCATGCACGGAGATCAGGATGACCTTGGCATGCTGCAGCACCTGCTCGACGTAGAAATCGACCGAGGCGTTGTTGCTCAGTTGCGCCGGGCTGGCCAGGCGCAGGCTGGGGTAGTCGTCCGGCAGTTGCCGGGCGGCTTCAGCCAGCAACGACAGATGCGAATCCCCCGTGCACAGCAGCACCAGCTCGGCAGGCGTCTGGCCAAGGTCGGCGATGCTGTCGGCCGGCAGTTGGGCGCCGGGCTGGGTGCGCAGTAAGTGCATATTCGGCTCTGTGGGAGGGGGCTTTAGCCGCGATTGGTCTTAGCGCCGTAGGGTGGACTCAGTTATCCGGCGGACTGTTCGCTTCGCTCCTGAGCCCGCCCTACGATCAAGTACGCCCTACGCTCTGTATCAAGCCAGCGCCGCTTTCAGCTCGGCCTCGATAGCCGCGCGGTCGAGCTGCTGGCCGATCACCACCAGGCGGCTCAGGCGCGGCTCGTCGGCCTGCCAGGCGCGGTCGAAGTGGCGGTCGAAGCGCTGGCCAACGCCCTGCACCAGCAGGCGCATGGGTTTGCCAGGGATCGCCGCAAAGCCTTTAACCCGCAGAATGCCGTACTTGGCCACTGCGTCCTTCAGCGCGGCCAGCAGGCGCGCCTCCTCTGTTTCCGGTAGTTCCACGTGGAACGAGTCGAATTCTTCGTGATCGTGATCCTCGTCTTCATCGTCATGATGAGTACGGCGACTGTCGATATGCAGCTCGGTCTCGCTGTTCAGGCCCAGCAGCACATCCAACGGCAGTTCGCCGCCGTGCGCCTCGATCACCTTGACCGCCGGCGGTAGTTCTTCGGCCACCTCGGCACGTACGGCGGCCAGCGCCTCGACGTCGAGCAGGTCGGCCTTGTTGAGGATCACCAGGTCGGCGCTGGCCAGCTGGTCGGCGAACAGTTCGTGCAGCGGCGATTCGTGGTCGAGGTTGGGGTCGAGCTTGCGCTGTTCGTCCACCTGATCGGGGAAGGCGGCGAAGGTGCCAGCGATCACTGCCGGGCTGTCGACCACGGTAATCACCGCGTCGACCGTGCAGGCATTGCGGATTTCCGGCCAGTTGAAGGCCTGCACCAACGGCTTGGGCAGGGCCAGGCCGCTGGTCTCGATAAGGATATGGTCGAGGTCACCACGACGCGCCACCAGCTCGCGCATCACCGGGAAGAACTCTTCCTGCACGGTGCAGCACAGGCAGCCGTTGGCCAGCTCGAAGACGCGGCCATTCGCCTCCTCCTCACTGCAGCCGATGGAACATTGCTTGAGGATCTCGCCATCGATGCCCAGCTCGCCGAACTCGTTGACGATCACCGCGATACGGCGGCCGCCGGCATTGGCCAGCAGGTGGCGCAGCAGGGTGGTTTTGCCGGCACCGAGAAAACCGGTGACGATGGTGACTGGCAGTTTGGCGAGGGTTTTCATGGAGGGCCCCGTGGCGTCATTAAGTTCGGCGGACGGGTACGCGCAGGCGGGCACGCAAGAGCGTGCTGGCCGCGTCGGATCACCCCGTCCGAGCATGTGGCTGTGTATCGAGGCAGGTCTCCTGGCTCACGGCTTGCGCTACGCGCATCCCTTCACCTTCCCGCCGATGGCAGTGGTATGTCGAAGGGTTTACGACCGTTTACAGTTGCGGGGGCAGCCAGGGCATCGACCCTGTTCCCTCTTAGCTTCCCGGCGGCTTGCCGGGAAGAACCTCGAAAGCGAGAAGGCTACGCAGGCCGCGGCGGCCGGTCAATCGCGGTTGACCGCTGGCAGGTGTCATGATGAGCTACGCCACCGCTCAGCCCGAATGTCACTCATGTTGCCGACCACCTCCGCTCACCCTTCTGCGATACAAGTCGTTGCCGGGCTGGGATGTCGCCGTGGCTGCAGCCTGGACGAGTTGCTCGACCTGCTTATCCACAGCCTGGCCCGGCATGAGCTGACGGTGGACAACCTCGCCGGCCTAGCCAGCATCGCCCACAAGCGCGACGAAGCCAGCCTGCATGAACTGGCCGAGCATCTGGGCCTGGAGCTGGTGTTCTTCGCCCCCGAGCAACTGAGCACCTATCAAGCCATGACCGCCGGCAGTGCATTGACCCAGGCAGCTACCGGTAGCCCTGCCGTCGCCGAGCCCTGCGCCCTGGCATTGGCAGCGCGCCTGGGCACATCGCCCTGCCTGCTCGGCGAGAAAAACCGTAGTGCCAGCGCCACCTGTGCGCTGGCCTCCTTCGATAGAGAACCTGCATGACCGTCTACTTTATCGGTGCTGGCCCCGGCGACCCCGAACTGATCACCGTCAAGGGACAACGCCTGATCCGCTCGTGCCCGGTGATTCTCTACGCCGGCTCGCTGGTGCCCGAGGCGGTGCTGCAGGGTCACAGCGCCGAACAGGTGGTGAACACCGCCGAGCTGAACCTTGGCGAGATCATCACGCTGCTGCAGGAGACCCATGAACGCGGCCTGGACGTGGCCCGCGTGCACTCAGGCGACCCGTCGCTGTACGGCGCCATTGGCGAGCAGATTCGCGAGCTGCGCGCGCTCGGCATTCCCTTCGAGATCATTCCCGGCGTTACCGCCACCGCTGCCTGTGCGGCGTTGCTGGAATCCGAGCTGACTCTGCCGGGCATCGCCCAGACGGTGATTCTTACCCGCTACGGCACCACTTCGCCGATGCCTGAGGGCGAGCAACTGCATGACCTGGCGCGGCACCGCGCGACCCTGGCCATCCATCTCGGTGTGCGCCATCTGCCGGCCATCGTCGAAGAACTGCTGCCGCACTATGGCGCCGACTGCCCCATCGCGGTTATCCACAGAGCGAGCTGGCCGGATCAGGACTGGGTGCTGGGCACACTGACCGATATCGAAGAGAGGGTCGCCGCCAAAGACTTCCGCCGCACGGCGCTGATCGTGGTCGGACGCGTACTCGATCCAGGTGCCTTCGCGGAATCTGCGCTGTATGACGCAGCGCATCGGCACCTCTACCGTCCCGGCAGTGATTGAACCCTGGCGAGAAACTGTACAAAGCGCTGAAAGCCTTGCTATGTATGGCTTTCAGCGCTTTATCAACAGGATAGAAAGCGACTTATCCAATCACCCTGTGGATAGTGGGCAAGCTGGCGAGCACTTTCTGTACAACTGGCTGTAAGGCCCTATTCGCAAGGGCTTCAGCCAGCTGTCACGAGGATATCCACAGCTTGATCCACGCTAACTGTGAGCAACTGCTCAGAGCTGCACTTCTACCCGTTTGATACCCAAGCCACGCAGCTCGACCATCAGCGCATCCAAACTGGTAAAGGTCTGCACCTGCTCAGCATCGTCCACCAGAAAGAAGCTGCGGCCCGCATCCTTGTTGAAGAACACGATCCATTCGCTGGTATTGGCCGGGTTGACCATGACCTGGGTGTGGAAAACCACGCCATCGGCCAACCGCTCGATCACGTCCTGGCGCTTCATTCGACTGTCACGCTCTTGGCCAGGTTACGCGGCTGGTCGACGTCGGTGCCCTTGAGCACGGCAACGTAATACGACAGCAACTGCAGCGGCACGGTGTAGAGGATGGGCGCGAGCAGGTCGTGGATATGCGGCATGGCCACCACATGGGTGCCCTCGCCATTGCTCATGCCGGCCTGCTGGTCGGCGAAGACGATCAGCTCGCCGCCACGGGCGCGCACTTCCTGCAGGTTGGATTTGAGCTTTTCCAGCAGCTCGTTATTCGGCGCCACCGTGACCACCGGCATGTCGGCATCCACCAGGGCCAGCGGGCCGTGCTTGAGCTCGCCCGCCGGGTAGGCCTCGGCGTGGATGTAGGAGATTTCCTTGAGCTTGAGTGCCCCTTCCATGGCCACCGGGTACTGCGCACCACGACCCAGGAACAGGCTGTGGTGCTTCTCGGCAAACAGTTCGGAGATCTTCTCCACGGTCTTGTCCATGGCCAGCGCTTCGCCCAGGCGGGTCGGCAGGCGGCGAAGCTCGTCCACAAGCTGTGCTTCCAGTGCCTTGTTCAGCGTGCCGTGTACCTGGCCGAGGGCCAGGGTCAGCAGCATCAGGCCGACCAGTTGGGTGGTGAAGGCCTTGGTCGAGGCCACGCCGATTTCCGGGCCAGCCTGGGTCAGCAGGCACAGGTCGGATTCACGCACCAGTGAGCTGGTGCCGACGTTGCAGATCACCAGGCTGGCCAGGTAGCCGCCCTGCCCCGGTGCCTTCTCCTTGGCATTACGCAACGCGGCCAGGGTGTCGGCGGTCTCGCCGGACTGCGAGACGCTGACGAACAGGGTATCCGGCTGCACCACCACCTTGCGGTAACGGAACTCGCTGGCCACCTCGACCTGGCAGGGAATGCCGGCCAGCTCTTCCAGCCAGTAACGGGCGACCATGCCGGCGTGGTAGCTGGTGCCGCAGGCGACGATCTGCACGTTCTTGACCTTGGCGAACAGCTCGGCGGCCTGTGGGCCGAAGGCCTGCACCAGTACGTGATCACTGCCCAGGCGGCCTTCCAGGGTACGTTGTACCACCTTGGGCTGCTCGTGGATCTCCTTGAGCATGAAGTGGCGGTACTCGCCCTTGTCGGCGGCCTCGGCGCCTTCGTGGTACTGCACAGCTTCGCGCTGCACCGCCTGGCCAGCGGCGTCCCAGATCTGCACGCTGTCGCGACGGATTTCGGCGACATCGCCTTCTTCCAGGTACATGAAGCGGTCGGTGACCTGGCGCAGGGCGAGTTGGTCGGAGGCGAGGAAGTTTTCGCCCAGGCCCAGACCGATCACCAGCGGGCTGCCACTGCGCGCGGCGAGCAGACGATCCGGCTGTTTGGCGCTGATCACCGCCAGGCCATAGGCGCCATGCAGCTCGGGAATCGCGGCCTTGAGCGCGACGGTCAGGTCGCCGAGCTGCTGCAACTTGTGATCGAGCAGATGGACGATGGTTTCGGTATCGGTGTCGGAGGTGAAGACGTAACCCAGGCCCTTGAGGCGCTCGCGCAGCTCTTCGTGGTTCTCGATGATACCGTTGTGCACCACGGCCAGCTCGTGCCCGGAGAAATGTGGGTGAGCGTTACGCTCGCTCGGCGCGCCATGAGTGGCCCAGCGGGTATGGGCGATGCCCAGACGCCCAGCCAGCGGTTCGGCCTGCAGGGCGGCCTGCAGCTCGCTGACCTTGCCGACCCGGCGGCGGCGATCCAGCGCGTCCTGTTCGGTCAGTAACGCCACGCCGGCGCTGTCATAGCCGCGATACTCCAGGCGCTTGAGCCCTTCGACCAATACCGGGGTGATGTTGCGCTCGGCGATGGCGCCTACGATTCCGCACATGGTGCTCTCCTTCAGTTTTCCAGCGGCGCGAGGATCAGCTGGATGCCGCGCGCGCGTATCTGTTCGGCGGCCTGGGCATCCAGGCGCTCGTCGGTGATCAGGGTATGGACGCTGCTCCAGGGCAGCTCCAGGTTGGGAATGCGCCGGCCGATCTTGTCGCTTTCGACCATGACGATGACTTCGCGTGCCACTTCGGCCATGACCCGCGACAAGCCCAGCAGCTCATTGAAAGTGGTGGTGCCACGCGCCAAGTCGATGCCGTCGGCGCCGATGAACAGTTGGTCGAAATCGTAGGAACGCAGCACCTGTTCGGCGACCTGGCCCTGGAACGACTCGGAATGCGGATCCCAGGTGCCGCCGGTCATCAGCAGCACCGGCTCGTGCTCCAGCTCGCGCAAGGCATTGGCCACATTCAGTGAGTTGGTCATCACCACCAGGCCGGGCTTGTGGCCGAGCTGCGGAATCATCGCTGCCGTGGTGGTGCCGCTGTCGATGATGATGCGCGCATGCTCGCGGATACGCGCCACACCGGTGCGGGCGATGGCCTGCTTATGCGGGGAAATGGGCTGCGTCGGCTCGCCGATCAGCTCCTGTGGTACGGGCACAGCGCCACCGTAGCGGCGCAGCAACAGGCCATTGCTTTCCAGGGCGGCGAGATCCTTGCGAATGGTCACTTCGCTGGTGGCAAAGTGCTGCGCCAGGGCGTCCACGGACACTTCGCCCTGCTCGGCGAGCAAGGCGAGAATGGTGTGGCGACGTTGCGGCGTGTTGCGCTTCGACATGCTTAAGTTTCGATTCGAAAGATAATGGCGCGAATCAAAACATATGATCGAAAAACCCGCAAGCGTCCGTCGCTCAGTTCAGCGTCAGTTTGACCCCGAAACCGACCAGACAGAGCCCTGCCAGTTTCTCCAGGCCTCTGGCAATACGCGGATTGGCGCGCATGCGCTCGGCGAGAAAGTGCGTCAGCAGCACGATCAGCAGGCCATAGAGGAAGGTCAGCGCCATGATGGTCACGGCCATGAAACCGAATGTCACCAGCCCCTGATGCCGCTCGGGGTCGATGAACAGTGGGAAGAAGGCCATGTAGAAGATGATGGCCTTGGGATTGAACACGGTGATCACCAGGGTCTGCCACAGGTAACGGCGTGGCTTGATCTCCAGCGTCGGCGCTGCACCGGGTTTGGCCAGGATCATGCGCAGGCCAAGGTAGATCAGGTAGGCCGCACCGAGCCATTGCACGACATGGAAGGCCGCCGGATAAGCCTTGAGCAGCGCGGCAACCCCGGCCACCGCCAGCCACAACAGCACCTGGTCGCCGAAGATGATGCCGAAGGTCGAGGCCAGCCCACCGCGAATACCGCCCTTGCCGGTGGACAGAATCAACGCCAGGTTACCCGGCCCGGGAATCGCCAGCAGAATGATGAAGGCCACCACGAAGGCGGCGTAATCCGTCACACCGAACATGCCAAAGCTCCTCGCTACGCGAAGTTATCAACAAGCAGGCCTCGGACTCCTCAGCGAATCGGCAGAATCGCGTTGGGATCGAGGTAGAACATTTTCTTCCAGCCCTGGGTAGAGTCGTCCGCGCGCCAAGGCAATGGCAGCAAGCTGACGAGCGAATAGTGTAGATGGGCCGGTTTGCCGCGTGCGTTCCCCGTATCGCCAACGCTACCGAGCAGACTGCCCGTCAGCAGTGGCTGGCCTGGATAGACGTCGATGCTGTGCAAATGAGCGTAATAGTGCAGACGCCACTTAGGGCCCAGTACCAGCACAACCTTGCCACCTTGCTGGATTTCCCCGCGGAACAGCACCACGCCGTAGCTGGTAGCACGCACGGGTGTACCCAGCTTGGCGAAGATATCGATGCCCTTGTGCACACCGGAACGGCCCCAGGGCTCGAACCAGAAGGTCTGCGGATTCCAGTCCCGAGCGCTCGCGCCCTCCACCGGAATTCGCGGCCATTCAGGTAATACGCCCCAGATCAGCACCAGCCCTAGCAGAATCCAACGTTTACGCAGTGGCATCCTTGCCGTCTCCTTCAGGATTTCTTGGTCGGCCGCTTCCAACCTTCGATATTACGCTGCTTGGCGCGGCCGACCGCCAGCGTGTCGGCCGGTACATCGCTGGTCACCACCGAGCCGGCGCCCGTGGTCGCACGATCGCCCAGGTTCACCGGGGCCACCAGCGCGCTGTTGGAACCGATGAACACGTCCTCGCCCATGACGGTGCGGAATTTGTTGGCACCGTCGTAGTTGCAGGTGATGGTGCCGGCGCCGATGTTGGTGCGCGCACCGATCTCGGCATCGCCCAGGTAGCTCAGATGGCCAGCCTTGGCGCCCTCGCCCATGACCGCGTTCTTCAGTTCGACGAAGTTCCCCACATGGGCCTTGGCACCCAGCTTGGTACCGGGGCGCAGACGCGCGAACGGGCCGCAATCGGCGCCCTCGCCCATCTCCGCACCTTCCAGATGGCTGTTGGCCTTGATGATGGCCCCCCTGCGCAGCACCGAGTCCTTGATCACGCAGTTCGGGCCGATCTGCACATCGTCCTCGATGATCACCTTGCCTTCGAGGATGACGTTGATGTCGATGGTCACGTCGCGGCCCACCGTCACCTCACCGCGTACATCGAAGCGCTGTGGATCGCGTAGGGTCACGCCCTGAGCCATCAGGCGACGGGCCATGCGCTGCTGGTAGTGAGATTCGAGCTGCGAGAGCTGGATACGGTCATTGGCGCCCAGCACTTCCATCTCGTCTGCGGCACGCTCGGTGGCCACGGTCAGGCCATCGGCGACCGCCATGGCGATCACGTCCGTCAGGTAGTACTCGCCCTGGGCATTGCTGTTGGACAGACGCCCCAGCCAGTCGGCCAGGCGCTTGCCCGGCACGGCGAGGATGCCGGTGTTGCCTTCGCGGATCTGTCGCTGCGCTTCGCTGGCGTCCTTGTGCTCGACGATGGCCTGCACCACACCGCTGCCATCCCGGACGATACGCCCGTAACCCGTCGGGTCAGCCAGCTCGACGGTGAGCAGGCCCAGTTGATCGTCGCTGACCAGTGCCAGCAGACGCTGTAGGGTCGCAGGCTCGATCAGCGGTACGTCGCCATAGAGAATCAGCACGGTCTCAGCACTGAGCTGCGGCAGGGCTTGGGCCACTGCGTGACCCGTACCCAACTGCTCGGCCTGGATGACGAAGTTCAGATCATCGGCTTCCAGGCGCTCGCGCACCTTGTCGGCGCCGTGCCCGATCACCACCTGAATGCTGCTCGGCTGCAGGCTACGCGCGGTGTGGATGACATGACCGAGCATGGGCTTGTCAGCCACCGGGTGCAGCACCTTGGGCAAAGCGGAACGCATGCGGGTGCCTTGGCCGGCAGCGAGGATGACGATATCGAGCGACATGAACGAAGATTCCTTGGCGACCACCGGCACAGGGGTGCCAGCAGAATCAAACGGCAGAAAAAGAAAAAGGGTAGCCAAGGCTACCCTTTCTCAAACAGCGATTGAAGCCGGTGGTATCAACCGCCGAACTTCTTGCGCAGCTGCTGGACGGTACGCAGCTGAGCTGCGACTTCGGCCAGGTGAGCGGCGGCGGAACTGTAGTTGAACTCAGAACCCTGCTCGCTCAGCGCCTTCTCAGCGGCCTTGAGGGCCTCCTGAGCAGCGGCTTCGTCGATGTCGGCGGCGCGCTGCACGGTGTCGGCGAGAACCTTGACCATGTTCGGCTGCACTTCGAGGAAACCACCGGAGATGTAGAACACCTCGTCCTCGCCACCTTGCTTGATCAAGCGGATCGGACCCGGTTTCAGGTCAGTGATCAGCGGCGCGTGGCCCGGAGCGATACCCAGATCACCCAGGTTGCCGTGCGCAATCACCATCTCCACCAGGCCGGAGAAGATCTCCGCTTCCGCGCTGACGATATCGCAATGGACTGTCATAGCCATACGCTTGCCTCAGGTTACAGGCTGTGGACAACCTGAGTTATCCACAAACCTGATGCGCCCGTTGCCAGGCGCATGGGTGATTACAGTTTCTTCGCTTTCTCGATGGCTTCGTCGATGCTGCCGACCATGTAGAAAGCCTGCTCCGGCAGGTGGTCGTAGTCGCCCTTGAGGATGCCGCTGAAGCCAGCGATGGTGTCCTTGAGGGAAACGTACTTGCCTGGCGAACCGGTGAAGACTTCGGCCACGAAGAACGGCTGGGACAGGAAGCGCTGGATCTTACGAGCGCGCGATACCAGCTGCTTGTCCGCTTCGGACAGCTCGTCCATACCCAGGATGGCGATGATGTCCTTCAGTTCCTTGTAACGCTGCAGCACGTACTGAACGCCACGAGCGGTTTCGTAGTGCTCGTTACCGATGACGTTCGGATCCAGCTGACGGCTGGTGGAGTCCAGCGGGTCAACGGCCGGGTAGATACCCAGGGAAGCGATGTCACGGGACAGTACGACGGTGGCGTCCAAGTGGGCGAAGGTGGTCGCCGGGCTCGGGTCGGTCAGGTCGTCCGCAGGTACGTAGACGGCCTGGATCGAAGTAATGGAGCCTTTCTTGGTGGAGGTAATACGCTCCTGCAGAACGCCCATCTCTTCGGCCAGAGTCGGCTGGTAACCTACTGCCGACGGCATACGGCCGAGCAGTGCGGATACTTCGGTACCGGCGAGGGTGTAACGATAGATGTTGTCGACGAACAGCAGAACGTCACGACCTTCGTCACGGAACTTCTCGGCCATGGTCAGGCCGGTCAGTGCTACGCGCAGACGGTTGCCTGGTGGCTCGTTCATCTGACCGTAGACCAGGGCTACCTTGTCGAGAACGTTGGAGTCCTTCATCTCGTGGTAGAAGTCGTTACCCTCACGAGTACGCTCACCCACACCGGCGAACACGGAATAACCGCTGTGCTCGATGGCGATGTTACGGATCAGTTCCATCATGTTTACGGTCTTGCCGACACCGGCACCACCGAACAGACCTACTTTACCGCCCTTGGCGAACGGGCAGACCAGGTCGATAACCTTGATGCCGGTTTCCAGCAGGTCGTTACCGCCGGCTTGCTCGGCATAGCTCGGTGCAGCGCGGTGGATTTCCCACTGCTCTTCTTCACCAATGGGGCCGGCTTCGTCGATCGGGTTGCCCAGTACGTCCATGATACGGCCCAGGGTCGCTTTACCGACCGGTACCGAGATGGCCTTGTGGGTACGGGTGATGTCCAGACCGCGCTTGAGGCCTTCGGTCGAACCCATCGCAATGGTACGTACCACGCCGTCGCCCAGCTGCTGCTGAACTTCCAGGGTGGTTTCGGCGCCGACTACTTTCAGCGCCTCGTATACGGCTGGCACCTGATCACGCGGGAATTCCACGTCGATAACGGCGCCGATGATTTGAACGATACGTCCGCTACTCATCTTTGGTTCCTCTGAATATTTGAACCGTTCTTAAACCGCGGCAGCGCCGCCGACGATTTCCGAAATCTCTTGGGTGATCGCTGCCTGACGCGCCTTGTTGTAGATCAGCTGCAGGTCTTTGATGAGCTGGCCAGCGTTGTCGGTGGCGTTCTTCATCGCGATCATCCGCGCAGCCTGCTCGGCCGCACTGTTCTCGACCACTGCCTGGTACACCTGCGATTCGACATAGCGAACCATCAGGCCATCGAGCAGTTCCTTGGCATCGGGCTCGTACAGATAGTCCCAGTGATGCTTGAGGTCTTGATCCGGATCGGCCACCAGGGGAACCAACTGCTCCACTGTAGGCTTCTGCGTCATGGTATTGATGAACTTGTTCGAGACCACGGACAGACGGTCGATACGCCCCTCGAGGTAAGCGTCGAGCATGACCTTGACACTACCGATCAGGTCGTTGATCGACGGCTCTTCACCGAGGTGGCTGATCGCAGCGACGACATTGCCACCAAAGTTGCGGAAGAATGCCGCACCTTTGGAGCCAATCACGCAGAGATCGATCTCCACGCCTTGCTCACGATCTTTCGCCATGTCCTTGACCAGGGCCTTGAACAGGTTGGTGTTCAAGCCACCGCACAGACCACGGTCACTGCTCACCACCACATAACCGGCGCGCTTAACAGGGCGCTCGATCATGAAGGGATGGCGGTACTCCGGGTTGGCGTTGGCCAGATGACCAATCACCTGGCGGATACGCTCCGCGTAGGGACGGCTAGCTGCCATGCGCTGTTGAGCCTTGCGCATTTTGCTGACCGCCACTTTTTCCATGGCGCTGGTGATCTTCTGCGTGCTTTTGATGCTCGCAATCTTGCTGCGAATCTCTTTTGCGCCTGCCATTTCACACCTATCGGGTTAGCAGGCGGGCGTCTTGCGACGCCCGCTGCGGCTTACCAGGTTTGGGTGGCTTTGAACTTCTCGATACCGGCTTTGATGCCCGCGTCGATTTCGTCGTTGAAGTCACCTTTCACGTTGATCTTGGCCATCAGATCGGCCAGCTCACGGTTGAAGTAGCCCAGCAGGGCTGCTTCGAAGGCGCCAACTTTGTTCACTTCCACGTCGGTCAGGAAGCCGCGCTCGGCAGCGTACAGGGACACGGACATGTCGGCGATCGACATGGGCGCGTACTGCTTCTGCTTCATCAGTTCGGTAACACGTTGACCGTGCTCGAGCTGCTTGCGGGTGGCTTCGTCCAGGTCAGAGGCGAACTGAGCGAATGCTGCCAGTTCACGGTACTGAGCCAGAGCGGTACGGATACCACCGGAGAGCTTCTTGATGATCTTGGTCTGGGCTGCACCACCCACACGGGATACCGAGATACCGGCGTTGACGGCCGGACGGATACCCGAGTTGAACATGGCCGATTCCAGGAAGATCTGACCGTCGGTGATCGAGATCACGTTGGTCGGAACGAACGCGGAAACGTCGCCAGCCTGGGTTTCGATGATCGGCAGAGCGGTCAGGGAACCGGTCTTGCCAGTCACGGCGCCATTGGTGAACTTCTCGACGTACTCTTCGGAAACGCGGGAAGCGCGCTCCAGCAGACGGCTGTGGAGATAGAACACGTCGCCCGGGTAGGCTTCACGGCCTGGCGGACGGCGCAGCAGCAGGGAGATCTGGCGGTAAGCCACAGCCTGCTTGGACAGGTCGTCGTACACGATCAGAGCGTCTTCGCCGCGGTCGCGGAAGTATTCGCCCATGGTGCAACCGGCGTAAGGAGCCAGGAACTGCAGTGCAGCGGATTCGGAAGCGGAAGCGGCGACCACGATGGTGTTGGCCAGCGCACCGGATTCTTCCAGCTTGCGCACGACGTTGGCGATGGTCGATTGCTTCTGACCGATTGCCACGTAGACGCAGCGGATGCCGCTGTCTTTCTGGTTGATGATGGCGTCGACGGCCAGAGCAGTCTTACCGATCTGACGGTCACCGATGATCAGCTCACGCTGGCCACGGCCTACCGGGATCATGGCATCGACCGACTTGTAACCGGTCTGTACCGGCTGGTCGACCGACTTACGCCAGATCACGCCCGGTGCAACCTTCTCAACGGCGTCAGTAGCCTGCGCGTTGATCGGGCCTTTGCCGTCGATCGGGTTACCCAGTGCGTCGACCACGCGACCCAGCAGTTCCGGACCAACCGGGACTTCCAGGATGCGGCCGGTGCACTTGGCGCTCATGCCTTCTGCAAGGCTGGTGTAAGCACCCAGCACTACGGCACCAACGGAGTCTTGCTCCAGGTTCAGCGCCATACCGTAGACGCCGTCCGGGAACTCGATCATTTCGCCGTACATGACGTCGGCCAGACCGTAGATGCGCACGATGCCGTCGGAAACGGAGACGATGGTGCCTTCGTTGCGGGCTTGGGAGGCGACGTCGAGTTTCTCGATGCGCCCCTTGATGATTTCACTAATTTCGGAAGGATTGAGTTGCTGCATAGCTCTGCTGCCCCTTCAAACTCAAGATTTCAATGCTTCGGCCAGTTTCGCGAGCTTGCCGCGAACAGAGCCATCGATTACCAGGTCGCCGGCGCGGATCAGTACACCACCGATCAGGGTGGCATCTTCCGCGGCGTGCAGACGCACTTCTCGGCCGAGCCGTGCACTGAGAACCTTGGCGAGTTTGTCTTGCTGTTCATCGCTCAATGCGAAGGCACTGGTTACATCCACGTCGATCGACTTCTCCTGCTCGGCCTTGTACAGCTCGAACAGGGCGAAGATGTCCGGCAACAGGGCCAGACGGTCGTTCTCGGCGATAACGCGGATGAAGTTCTGTGCCTGGGCGTCGAACTTGTCACCACACACCTCGTTGAAGGTGGTGGCCTTTTCTGTACTCGTCAGACGCGGGGCCTTGAGCACGCGCTGCATGGTGTCGTCGAGCGACACCGCCGCAGCCAGGCCGAGCATGGCTGACCAATTGGCCAGTTGCTGGTGGGCCTGGGCGTGCTCGAAGGCAGCCTTAGCGTAAGGTCGGGCCAGCGTGGTCAGTTCTGCCATGATCGCGCCCTCGCTTAAATTTCGGCTGCCAGTTTGTTAACCAGCTCCGCATGCGCGTTTTGGTCGATGGATGCGCCCAGGATCTTCTCCGCACCGCTGACTGCCAGGCTACCCACTTGGGCACGCAGGGCGTCTTTGATGCCGTTGATTTCCTGTTCGATCTCGGCCTGAGCCTGAGCCTTCACGCGGTCAGCTTCGACACGGGCCTGATCACGGGCTTCGTCGACGATCTGAGCAGCACGCTTATTGGCTTGCTCGATGATTTCGGCAGCCTGCCCTTTGGCTTCGCGCAGTTGCTGGGCCACTTTCTCGTGGGCCAGCTCCAGATCACGAGCCGCGCGGTTGGCAGCGTCCAAGCCGTCTGCGATCTTCTTCTGACGCTCCTGCAAAGCCGTAATGACCGGAGGCCACACGTACTTCATGCAGAACAGCACGAAGATGAAGAAGGCAACGGACTGGCCTATCAGGGTTGCATTAATGTTCACGCCAACACCTCGCTCGTTCGTTGTCCGTCACACCAATTCACTCGAAAACGAGTGAATTAGCCTGCGATTTGACCAACGAAGGGGTTCGCGAAGGTGAAGAACAGTGCGATACCAACACCGATCATGGTCACGGCGTCCAGCAGACCGGCGACGATGAACATTTTGACTTGCAGCATCGGGACCATTTCCGGCTGACGCGCAGCGCCTTCCAGGAATTTGCCACCCAGCAGACCGAAACCAATGGCGGTACCCAGGGCACCCAGGCCGATCAGCAGTGCAACGGCGATAGCGGTCAAACCAACTACAGTTTCCATTTTTCCTCCCGACTTACAGTCGTATTGGTTAGGTTTTTGTTGAAGCGGTAAAGCGAAATCGTTTGTTTACAGCGCCCTCACGCCCGCAGGCAGTGAGGGGTTGTCCTGGCCGGCACCGCCTGGGCGGTGCCGAGGAACCTCACTGACAGCCTTAGTGGCTGTCTTCGTGCGCCATCGACAGATAGACGATGGTCAGCATCATGAAGATGAATGCCTGCAGCACGATGATCAGGATGTGGAAGATGGCCCAGGCCACCTGCAGCACACCACCCAGCGAGCCCAGCAGCATGCCGCCGCTGAACATGATGGCGATCAGGATGAAGATCAGCTCGCCGGCATACAGGTTGCCGAACAGTCGCAGTGCCAGGGAAACCGGCTTGGCGATCAGGGTGACGAACTCGAGCAGGAAGTTGACCGGAATCAGAATGATCTGCACGGCCATGTTCTTGCTGCTGAACGGATGCAGGGTCAGCTCACCGAGGAAGCCGCCGATGCCTTTGACCTTGACGCTGTAGAACAGCAGCAGGGCAAAGACCGACAGGGCCAGGCCCAGGGTGGCGTTCGGGTCGGTGGTCGGTACCACGCGGAAGTACAGGTGCGGGTCACCGGCGATGGTGGCTGCGAGTTTCGGCAGCCAGTCGACCGGGATCAGATCCATGAAGTTCATCAGGAAGACCCAGACAAAAATGGTCAGGGCCAGCGGAGCGATGAGCGGGTTACGACCATGGAAGGTGTCCTTGACGCTGCCGTCGACGAACTCGACCAGAACTTCGACGAAGTTCTGCAGACCGCCAGGCTGATCCGAGGTGGCCTTGCGAGCCGCCAGACGGAACAGAACGATGAAGATCAGGCCGAGAACCACCGACACCGCCAGGGTGTCTACGTGGAAGGCCCAGAAGCCCATTTCTTTGGCTTCCTGTGCGGTGTGGGCGAAACTCCAGCCATTCACCGGGTGCTGACCATAGGTCAGGTTGGTGAGGTGGTGCTGGATGTAACCCGAAGCGGTTTCTGCTGCCATTATTTGCCTCGAACGCTTTAAGGTCTTGAAAATTTCGTTATCAGCAGCGGGGCAAACCAGCTGACCATCAGGGTCAGCAGGTAGACACCGAACAACATCGGTGCCTCCAGGGGTTTCACGCCCGCAAACGCCAGTGCGAAGAGCACGAACGTCAGAATCAGTTTTCCCGCTTCGCCCGCATAAAAAGAACGGACGATTTCCCTAGCAGCCCGCGCCCCGCTGTAACGGAACGCCTTGTGGGCGAAATACAGATTCGGCAACCAGGCGATCATCCCGCCGAGCAGCGCCGAATAACCGGCTACGTTGCCTCGCCATTGCCAGCACAGCGCAGCGGCCAGTAGCAGGACGATGAGTTGGGCCACCAGCACCGGAAAAACCGGTAGACGATGGAAGGGCAAGCGCTTCGGCATGCGGCGTTCCATCAACAGTTGACCTCGACTATCGACCGCTTTAAATCAATGAATTGGCATAAAAAGTGCCAACAAAATTGCGCGCAGAGTATAGGGGGCGTATGCCCCCCATTCAACTGCCAGGTAGTGTTTTCCGACCGTGCGCTACACGATCAGGTGTGCCGAATTGTTTCAGCGGATATGGGCGAGCACGCCCTGCAATTCGTCGAGGGAGTTGTAACGGATCACCAACTGGCCTTTGCCCTTGGCACCGTGTTTTATCTGCACCGGCGAGCCCAGGCGCTCTGCCAGGCGCTGTTCCAGGCGGCTGATATCCGGATCGGCCTTGGCTTTGACGGGAGCCGGTTTGGCGGAGAGCCACTGGCGCACCAGGGCTTCGGTCTGACGCACGGTGAGGCCACGTGCGACAACGTGTCGCGCAGCTTCGATCTGCTGTTCGAGGGGCAAACCGAGCAGGGCACGGGCATGGCCCATCTCCAGATCACCATGGGCGAGCAGGGTCTTGATCTCTTCCGGCAGGGCGATCAGGCGCAGCAGGTTGGTGATGGTGACGCGGGATTTACCGACGGCATCGGCGACCTGTTGCTGGGTCAGCTCGAATTCCTGCTGTAGGCGCTGCAGGGCAACGGCTTCCTCGATCGGATTGAGATCCTCGCGCTGGATGTTCTCGATCAGCGCCATGGCGATGGCGGCCTCGTCGGGCAGCTCGCGCACCATGGCCGGGATCTTGTCCTGGCCGGCCAGTTGGCTGGCTCGCCAACGGCGCTCACCGGCAACGATTTCGAAGCGACCGCCGCCGATGGGGCGCAGCACGATGGGCTGCATGACACCCTGGGCACGGATCGAAGCCGCCAGCTCTTCCAGCGCGGTCTGATCCATGTCACGACGCGGCTGATACTTGCCGCGCTGGATCAGCTCCAGGGGCACGTATTGCAGCTCACGGGTGTCGACCTGGGCGGCCTCTTCCTGTAGTGCACTGACGGTGTTGCCGCCAAGCAGGGCGTCCAGACCTCGACCCAGACCTCGTTTCTTCGCAGCCATGCGGATGTTCCTTAAGCGGTAGCGGTTTTCGCGGCGGCGCGCTGACGGCGCACCAGCTCGCCGGCCAAGGCCAGGTAGGCGATGGCACCACGGGATTGTTTGTCATAGACCAACGCCGGCATGCCGAAGCTCGGTGCCTCGGCCAGGCGCACGTTGCGCGGGATCACGGCGTCGTAGAGCTTGTCGCCGAAGTGTTCCTTGAGCTGAGCCGTGACGTCGTTAGTCAGGCTGATGCGCGGGTCGTACATGGTGCGCAGCAGACCTTCAATCTGCAGCTTGGGATTGAGCAGCTCGCCGATGCGCTGGATGCTGTTGACCAGATCGGAAAGCCCTTCGAGCGCGTAGTACTCGCACTGCATGGGGATGATCACGCCATCGGCGGCGACCAGGGCGTTGATGGTCAGCATGTTCAGCGACGGCGGGCAGTCGATGAGGATGTAGTCGTAGTTCTCGCGGATCGGCGCCAGGGCATAACGCAGGCGACTCTCCTTCATCTTCATTTCCAGCAGCGCGACTTCGGCAGCAGTCAGGTCGCGGTTGGCCGGCAGCAACTGGTAGCCTCCGTGCTCGGAAAACTGCATGGCGTCGCTCAGATCGCACTCACCGATCAGCACGTCATAGATCGAATGCTCAAGGCCGTGCTTGTCGACACCACTGCCCATGGTCGCGTTACCCTGAGGATCGAGGTCGATCAACAGCACGCGACGCTTGGTCGCCACCAGAGAAGCAGCCAGGTTGATACACGTCGTGGTCTTGCCCACGCCGCCTTTCTGATTGGCGATCGCGAATACCTTGGCCATCTTCCTTCCCCCTTAGACCGAGCGACGCAGTATCAACAGATGGCGCTGGCCTTGGCAACCGGGAACCCGCAGCACATGCGTGGCACTGAGACGGAAGTCCGCCGGCAGTGCCTGCAGCTCGTCATCCGGGTGTACGCCCTTCATCGCCAGCCATTGAGTGTCGGCATTGCCGAGGTGACGCGTCCAGTTGCTGAAATCTTCCAGGCTGCTGAAAGCCCGCGAGCTGATGCCGTCGAAAGGCTGCTCGGGTCGATACGCTTCGACCCGGTTGTGGACAACCTCGAGGTTGGCGAGTTTCAGCTCCAGCTTCACCTGGACGAGAAAACGGGTCTTCTTGCCATTGGAGTCGAGCAGGGTGAAGTGGCGCTCGGGGAACATGATCGCCAGCGGCACGCCGGGCATACCACCGCCGCTGCCGACGTCGAGCCAGTTATCGCCACGCTCGGCCACGAATGGCACCACTGACAGGCTGTCGAGCAGATGGCGAGAGACCATCTCGTCCGGATCGCGCACGGCGGTCAGGTTGTAGGCCTTGTTCCACTTGATCAGCAGGCCCAGGTAGGCAAGCAGTTGTTCCTGCTGCAACGCGCTGAGCTCGATACCCAGTTCGCGGGCGCCCTGGAGCAGTTCTTCGGCGTGACGTTGAGTGACCGACATCAGGCGCTCTGCTCCAGTTTCTGTCCTGCGCTGCGCTTCTTCAGGTGAATCAGCAGCAGGGAAATCGCCGCCGGCGTGACGCCAGGAATGCGGCCTGCCTGGCCGAGCGTGGCCGGACGCGTGTTGCCGAGCTTGAACTGGATCTCCTTGGACAGCCCGGAAATGCTGCTGTAGTCCAGATCTTCCGGCAGCTTGGTGTCCTCACTGGCGCGCAGCTTGGCGATCTCGTCCTGCTGACGGTCAATGTAACCGGCGTACTTGGTCTTGATCTCGACCTGTTCGGCCACTTGGTTATCCACAGCCGGCGCCTCGGTCACTTCAGCCAGGGCGGCGTAGTCGATTTCCGGGCGGGCCAGCAGGTTGAGCAGGTTGTACTCGTGAGCCAGCGGCGTGCCAAAACGCGCGGCGATGGCATCGCCCTGCGGCGTGCCCGGGCGCACCCAGGTGCTCTTCAGGCGCTGCTCTTCCTGCACGATGCCTTCACGCTTGGCCTCGAAGGCCGCCCAACGCTCATCGTCGACCAGGCCCAGCTCGCGGCCTTTCTCGGTCAGGCGCAGGTCGGCGTTGTCCTCACGCAGGATCAGCCGGTATTCGGCGCGTGAGGTGAACATGCGGTACGGCTCCTGGGTGCCCAGGGTGATCAGGTCGTCGACCAGCACGCCGATGTAAGCCTCATCACGGCGCGGGCACCAGGCCTCTTTGCCTTGCGCGCGCAGCGCGGCGTTGCAGCCCGCCAGCAGACCTTGCGCACCCGCTTCTTCATAGCCCGTGGTGCCGTTGATCTGGCCGGCGAAGAACAGACCGCCGATAACCTTGGTTTCCAGGCTGTACTTGAGATCACGCGGGTCGAAGTAGTCGTACTCGATGGCGTAACCGGGACGCATGATGTGTGCGTTTTCCATGCCACGGATGCTGCGTACCACCTGCAGCTGCACGTCGAATGGCAGCGAGGTGGAGATGCCATTGGGGTACAGCTCATGGGTGGTCAGGCCTTCCGGCTCGATGAACACCTGGTGGCTGTCCTTGTCGGCGAAGCGGTGGATCTTGTCCTCGATCGACGGGCAGTAGCGCGGGCCGACGCCTTCGATCACACCGGAATACATCGGCGAACGGTCGAGGTTCGCCGCGATGATCTCGTGGGTACGTGCGTTGGTGTGGGTGATCCAGCAACTGATCTGCTTGGGCTGGTGCTCACGCTTGCCGAGGAAGGACATCAGCGGCGTCGGTGTATCGCCTGGCTGCTCGGTCATCACCGAGAAGTCCACGGAGCGGCCGTCGATACGCGGCGGCGTACCGGTCTTCAGGCGGCCGACACGCAGCGGCAGCTCACGCAGGCGATGGGCCAAAGCGATGGAAGGTGGGTCGCCAGCACGGCCACCGGAGTAATTTTGCAGGCCAATGTGGATAAGTCCACCGAGAAAGGTGCCTGTGGTCAACACCACGGAATCCGCGTGGAACCTGAGGCCCATCTGGGTAACCACGCCTTTGACCTGAGCGTTTTCCACAATCAGGTCATCGGCAGCCTGTTGAAAAATCCACAGGTTGGCCTGGTTTTCCAGAATCTCGCGTACGGCTGCCTTGTACAGCACACGGTCGGCCTGCGCACGTGTGGCGCGAACGGCTGGGCCCTTGCGGCTGTTGAGGATACGGAACTGGATGCCGCCCTTGTCGGTAGCAGTGGCCATGGCGCCACCGAGGGCATCGATTTCCTTGACCAGATGGCTCTTGCCGATCCCACCGATGGCCGGGTTGCAGCTCATCTGGCCGAGGGTCTCGACATTGTGGGTGAGCAGCAGGGTCTTCACGCCCATGCGTGCTGCAGCCAGGGCTGCTTCGGTACCGGCATGACCGCCACCGATCACGATCACGTCAAAACGGGAAGGGAAATCCACCACGCACCTCGTGCCTGTTGAGAAAGGGGGTTTTCAGAAAGGCGTCAAGTATAGGGACTTCAGCCTGCTGAATGAAGCCTTCTGCACAAAAAATAGCCAACCGGATAGCACGGGCCTTTCCCATCGACTTCCTTACCTGATCACCCTCCGGCCCGTGAGAAATACGCTCAGGCTTATAAAGAATAGAAAGAGAGAATTTTTATAAAGCTTGTTCTTTATGTTTATGTATAGAGCAAGCCATTTCTGTGGATAACCTTCTGTATCCCTTGCTGTTATTGGTGTACAGCGAATGATAAGCCTGTGTCGATCCTGCTCGCTTCCACTGAGAAAGCTGCTGAACCACTGTGGATGGAAGTGCCAGTTACCCACAGGGGTGGTTACGCCCAGCTTTTTCATAGGGTTATGGGCAGGGTTTATGGACGGTTTTCCACAGGGTTTATTTCGTCCTGAATAACTCAGGAAAATGCCTGGTGGACATCTCTTGACCTAGGTTCAGGGCATGCCTGGAGGAGTCTGCTGGTTGCAGGAAGCGACAATTGCCACGCTCTCGCCTGCCAGCGGGACACGCTCGGGAAGACCATGGCAGTCACCGGTGTGCTGCTTCGCGCATACGAGGCCCAGGCTATTAAGGGCTGGGAACAATCGGTAGGAGCAGATTTATCTGCGATAGGGTTGTGCACAGCAGGCAGCAGACATTGCGAATGAATTTGCGCGGGTGCTGTGGATAAGCGTGCAGAACCGCCGGCACCGTTGCGCTGCCGGGGTGAGTTGGCTACATCAGCCTATGCACGACAACGTGCTGCTTGCCGCATCACTTGCCGATGCAGAAGCTGGAGAAGATGCGCCCCAGCAGGTCATCGCTGCTGAAGGCGCCGGTGATCTCGCCCAGGGCCTGCTGAGCCATGCGCAGATCCTCGGCCAGCAGCTCGCCAGCGCCCATCAGGGTGAGCTGGTTGCGGCCGTGTTCGAGGTATTGCTCGGCCTGGTGCAGCGCTTCCAGGTGGCGGCGGCGGGCGCTGAAGCCACTTTCGGCGGTCTGTTGATAACCCATGCAGGCTTTCAGGTGTTCACGCAGCAGCTCGAGGCCCTCGGCGGATTTGGCCGACAGGCTCAGCGTGACATGACCATCGGCGCTGGTTTCCAACGTGACTGCTTCACCGGACAAGTCGGCCTTGTTGCGGATCAGGGTGACCCGCGTCGGATCCGGGCGCTGTTCGAGGAATTCCGGCCAGAGGGCGAAGGGATCGGAGGCTTCCGGCGCGGTGGAGTCCACCACTAGCAGCACGCGGTCAGCCTCGCCGATGGCCTTGAGCGCACGCTCCACGCCGATGCGCTCCACCTGGTCGTCGGTATCGCGCAGGCCGGCGGTATCGACCACGTGCAGGGGCATGCCGTCGATGTGGATATGTTCGCGCAGCACGTCACGGGTGGTGCCGGCGATATCGGTGACGATGGCCGCTTCACGGCCAGCCAGCGCATTGAGCAGGCTGGATTTGCCGGCATTGGGGCGGCCGGCGATGACCACCGTCATGCCATCGCGCAACAGGGCACCTTGACCCGCTTCGCGCAGCACTGTGGATAAGTCGGCACGCACACCATCGAGCTGATTCAGTACGTGGCCATCGGCGAGAAAATCGATTTCTTCCTCGGGGAAGTCGATGGCGGCTTCGACGTAGATGCGCAGCTGGATCAGAGATTCGGTCAGCGCATGCACACGCTTGGAGAACTCGCCCTGCAGCGAACGCAAGGCATTGCGTGCGGCTTGCTCGGAGCTGGCCTCGATCAGGTCGGCGATGGCCTCGGCCTGGGCCAGGTCGAGCTTGTCGTTGAGGAAGGCGCGCTCGCTGAACTCACCGGGGCGAGCCAGGCGTGCGCCAAGCTCCAGGCAGCGGCGCAACAGCAGGTCGAGCACTACCGGGCCGCCGTGGCCTTGCAGCTCCAGCACGTCTTCGCCGGTGAAGGAGTTGGGGCCGGGGAAGTAGATGGCCAGGCCTTCGTCCAGGGTCAGTTGCTGATCCGCGTAGAACGGCCCGTGGTGGGCGAAGCGTGGCTTCAGCTCGCGCCGGCAGATGGCCTGTGCCAGTTGCCCCGCCAGTGGGCCAGACACCCGCACGATACCCACACCACCCCGACCCTGGGCGGTAGCGACGGCGGCGATGGTATCTCGGGTGTGGTTCATGGCGGTTTACTCGATGTTTACGGGGCTAGTAGGCGCGAGGGAGAAAGCTGTGGATAACAGCGATTCGCGAGCAGAGCTCGCTCCTACGATAAATGCTTGGATAGCAAAACGCCCCAATCATGGGGCGTTTGCGTGATGCTTGGAAGCCTTGGCGAATCAGGCGTTGGTCGCTTTCGTTGCCGCTTCGATCTTGCGCGTAATGTACCACTGCTGGGCGATGGACAGGCAGTTGTTGACCACCCAGTACAGCACCAGACCGGCAGGGAACCACAGGAAGAAGAAGGTGAAGATGATCGGCATCAGCTTCATCACACGCGCCTGCATGGGATCCGGCGGCGTCGGGTTGAGCTGCTGCTGGATGAACATGGTCGCGCCCATGATGATCGGCAGGATGAAGAACGGATCCTTGATCGACAGGTCGGTGATCCACAGCAGCCAGGGCGCCTGACGCATTTCCACGGATTCCAGCAGTACCCAGTAGAGGGACAGGAACACCGGCATCTGCACCAGGATCGGCAGGCAGCCGCCCAGCGGGTTGATCTTCTCTTTCTTGTACAGCTCCATCATCGCCTGGGACATCTTCTGGCGATCGTCACCGAATTGTTCCTTCAGCGCCTGCAGCTTTGGCGACACGGCGCGCATGCGTGCCATGGAGCGATAGCTGGCGGCGGACAGCGGGAAGAAGATGGCCTTGATGATGATGGTCAGGAAGATGATCGACCAGCCCCAGTTACCGACCAGACCGTGGATCACTTCCAGCAGCCAGAAGATCGGTTGGGCGAGGAACCACAGCACGCCGTAGTCGACGGTCAGCTCCAGGCCCGGCGACAGGCTGCCGAGGTATTCCTGCAGTTTCGGGCCGGCGTAAAGCACGGCGCCGGTTTCGCCCTTGCCGCCAGCAGGAATCTGCAACGCCGAGCTGGTGAAGCCGACGATGTAGTTGCCCTGGCTGTCCTTACGGGTCTGGATCTGGTTGCTGCTGTCCTTGGACGGCACCCAGGCGGTGACGAAGTAGTGCTGCAGCCAGGCAACCCAGCCGCCTTGTACGCTTTCCTTGAAGCTGTGTTTGTCGATGTCCTTCATCGACAGCTTCTTGTACGGCTCGTCCGGGGTCCAAACGGCGGCACCCAGATAGGTGGCGGTGCCGGTAGCGGTGGTCGAGGACGGGTCACCGCTGTTATCGCGCTTGAGCTGGGCGAACAGATTGCCGCTCCAGGCCTGGTCGCTCTGGTTGTCGATCAGGTAACGCACGTCGACCTGGTAGGAGGACGGATCGACGCAGCCAGGTTTTTTCAGTTGTTGCTCACGCGCCGAACACTGCGGGTTCAGGCCACGCTTGAAGCTGTAGCGCTTGATGTAGCTGACGCCGTTGTCGCTGTAGGTGAGATCGACCACCAGCTTGTCCTGGCCTTCGGCCAGTTCGTAGCTCTTCTTCTGGCTCGACCACAGGGCACGGCGACTGGAGCTGTCCGGTGCGTTCTGGCCGATCAGACCGCTTTGCGCGAGGTAGGTGCGCTCGGTGCCGTTATCGAACAGCTGAAAAGGTACGTCCGGGCGATCCTGCCGACGCGGATACTGCGGCAGACGCAGTTGCACCACGTCACCACCACGCGGATCGATGGCCAGCTCGAGAACATCGGTCTTGACGCGAATCAGCTCGTCACTGCTGGCAGTGGTCGATGCCACGGCTGCAGCGCTGGGATCTGCCACGGTGCTGGGAATGTCGTCGCCGTTGCTGGCGGCTGCGCTGGAGGCATCCGGCAAACCGGGCGTGGCGGCTGGAGCGGACTGAGTCTGCGCCGGCAGAGCGGCCTGGCCGTAGTCCTGGTTCCATTGCAGGACCATCAGATAGGACACGACTGCCAGGGCGACGATCAGGATCGAACGTTGGATATCCATGATTATTCGGCCATCGAAGGGGAACGGGATGTTTTCGCGGGAGGAACCGGGTCGAAGCCGCCGGCATTCCAGGGATGGCAGCGACCGAGCCGGCGCGCAGCCAGCCAGCCGCCACGCACGAGGCCATGTTGCTCGATGGCTTCGTAGGCATAGCAGGAACAGCTTGGGTAAAAGCGGCAGTGACTGGCCATCAGGGGGCTGATGGCGTAGCGGTAGACCTGAATGCAGGCGAGGGCCACTTTACGCATGAGGATGGTCGCTTGTCCCGGGGGACGCTTCTGCTTCGCGACTGGGGCGGTTCCGGGCCAGGCGTTTCCAGAGTTTGTCGAACTGCTTGGCGAGTTCGGCGTTTTCCAGATCACCTAGACCTTTGCGCGCGACGACCACGATATCCCAGCCGATCAGGTTGTCCTGATTCTGGCGGAAGGATTCGCGGATCTGACGCTTGATGCGGTTGCGCTCGACAGCGAGCTTGACACTCTTCTTGCCGATCACCAGACCAAGGCGGGGATGATCGAGCTCGTTGTCGCGCGCCAGCAGCAGGACACTTTTGCCCGGCGCTTTACCGCTTGGGGAGTCGAAGACTGCCTTGAATTGCCGGGGGGTCAGCAGTCGCTTTTCCCGGTCGAAGCCTCGACTCACCACCTGTCCGGATGAATTAGACAGTCAGACGCTTACGGCCTTTGGCGCGACGACGCGACAGGACGGCGCGGCCGTTCTTGGTGGCCATACGGGCACGGAAACCGTGGGTGCGAGCGCGCTTGATGGTGCTGGGTTGGAAAGTGCGTTTCATGGTGCGTTACCTGGGTGATCGACTAGGGCCGGTATGGCCCCCGTTTTAAGAGACCGGCGATTGTAGAGAAAGCCGCTGGGCAGGTCAATTTCCAACCAACCTTTTGTCCGACTATTAAGAAGAAGAGAAGAAGATCTTTTTAAACCCTTTTCTCTTTTTATGATGATTAGCGGCATGCGGCTCTGTGGAAAACTACCCGCGGACGAGTGAGAGCGGCACCTGCAAGGGATGATAAGCCTGTCAACAAGACGTGCGGGGGCTGTGCGGGTACTGGGCAAACCTTGGGGGTAAACAGGTGGTTTACCCACAGGACGGTTTTCCCGCGAGTTATCCCTGTGCTTGTCCCGAGGGCTCAAGGGCTGTTATCCACAATGTTCCTGGCGGTTGTATAAGCCTTGTGAATGTTATTTAAGGCTTTGATTTTACTTGGCCATCTCCTCCAGGGGATGTGGATAAGTGAGTCTTTGGCCGCTACAATGGGCGCTTGTTTCGTATCGCCACCTGGTAGGGGATTGTCAGTGTCAGTGGAACTATGGCAGCAGTGCGTCGAGCTCTTGCGCGACGAATTGCCGGCCCAGCAATTCAACACCTGGATCCGTCCTCTGCAGGTAGAAGCCGAAGGCGAAGAGCTGCGCGTGTATGCGCCCAATCGCTTCGTGCTTGACTGGGTCAATGACAAGTACCTGAGTCGCTTGCTCGAGCTGCTTGCCGAGCGAGCCAATGGCCTGGTGCCCGCGCTGTCCTTGTTGATAGGGAGCAAGCGTGCGGCTACCCCACGAGTCGCGCCTACTGCCCCACGTCCGGCTGCGGCGCGTCCAGCGCAGCCCGTGCAGCCGAATCTGGCAGTGAATAAACCCGCTCCTCCACCCGTTCAGGAAGAGCCATCGCGAGCCAGCTTCGATTCCATGGCCGGTGCTGCGCCGCAACCTCCCACGCCTGCTGTTGCGCCTCGTAGTGAGCGTAACGTCCAGGTCGAGGGCGGCCTCAAGCACACCAGTTATCTCAACCGCACCTTTACCTTCGATAACTTCGTCGAGGGCAAGTCGAACCAGTTGGCTCGCGCTGCCGCTTGGCAGGTTGCCGACAATCCCAAGCATGGTTACAACCCGCTCTTCCTTTATGGAGGCGTTGGCCTGGGTAAGACTCACTTGATGCACGCTGTGGGTAACCATCTGCTGGCGAAGAATCCCAACGCCAAGGTGGTCTATCTGCACTCCGAGCGTTTCGTTGCCGACATGGTGAAAGCGCTGCAGCTCAATGCCATCAATGAGTTCAAGCGTTTCTACCGTTCGGTGGACGCGTTGCTGATCGACGACATTCAGTTCTTTGCCAAGAAGGAGCGCTCCCAGGAGGAGTTCTTCCACACCTTCAATGCGCTGCTGGAAGGGGGTCAGCAGGTGATCCTCACCAGCGACCGCTACCCGAAGGAAATCGAAGGCCTTGAAGAGCGCCTGAAATCGCGTTTCGGCTGGGGCTTGACCGTTGCGGTTGAACCGCCGGAACTGGAAACCCGCGTGGCGATCCTGATGAAGAAGGCCGACCAGGCCAAGGTCGATCTGCCGCACGATGCCGCATTCTTCATCGCCCAGCGCATCCGCTCCAACGTGCGTGAGCTGGAAGGTGCGCTGAAACGTGTGATCGCGCACTCGCACTTCATGGGCCGCGATATCACCATCGAGCTGATCCGCGAATCGCTCAAGGATCTGCTGGCTCTGCAGGACAAGCTGGTCAGCATCGACAACATTCAGCGCACCACCGCCGAGTACTACAAGATCAAGATTTCCGATCTGCTGTCCAAGCGCCGTTCGCGTTCGATCGCCCGGCCGCGCCAGGTAGCCATGGCGTTGTCGAAAGAGCTGACCAACCACAGCCTGCCGGAAATCGGTGTGGCCTTCGGCGGGCGTGATCACACCACGGTATTGCACGCTTGCCGTAAGATTGCTGAACTTAGGGAATCCGACGCGGACATCCGCGAGGACTACAAGAACCTGCTGCGTACCCTTACAACCTGATCCGCAGCTCCACGAGGCAAGGGACTAGACCATGCATTTCACCATTCAACGCGAAGCCCTGTTGAAACCCCTGCAACTGGTCGCCGGTGTCGTGGAACGACGCCAGACGCTGCCGGTTCTGTCCAACGTCCTGCTGGTGGTCGAAGGCCAGCAGCTGTCGCTGACCGGTACCGACCTCGAGGTCGAACTGGTTGGTCGCGTCACGCTGGAAGACGTCGCCGAGCCGGGTGAAATCACCGTGCCGGCGCGCAAGCTGATGGACATTTGCAAGAGCCTGCCAAGCGATGCAGTGATCGACATTCGGGTCGATGATCAGAAGCTGTTGGTCAAGGCGGGGCGTAGCCGCTTCACGCTGTCGACGTTGCCGGCCAATGATTTCCCCACTGTGGAAGAAGGTCCGGGTTCGCTGACCTTCAATCTGCCGCAAGCCAAGCTGCGCCGCCTGATCGAGCGCACCAGTTTCGCCATGGCTCAGCAGGACGTGCGCTACTACCTCAACGGCATGTTGCTGGAAGTGCAGAGCGGTCTGCTGCGTGCTGTCGCTACCGACGGTCACCGTTTGGCCATGTGCTCGATGGAAGCCGCGATCCAGCAGGACGGCAAGCATCAGGTGATCGTACCGCGCAAAGGTATTCTCGAACTGGCCCGCCTGCTCACCGAGCAGGACGCCGAAGTCGCCATCGTCCTGGGTCAGCACCACATCCGTGCCAACACCGGCGAGTTCACCTTTACCTCCAAGTTGGTGGATGGCAAGTTCCCGGACTATGAGCGCGTACTGCCGCGTGGCGGTGACAAGCTGGTGCTGGCGGATCGTCAGGGCCTGCGTGAAGCATTCAGCCGTACCGCGATTCTGTCCAACGAGAAGTACCGTGGCATTCGTCTGACCCTGGCCGCCGGCCTGCTGAAAATCCAGGCCAACAACCCGGAGCAGGAAGAGGCCGAGGAAGAGATCGTGGTCGACTACAACGGCGGCGGCCTTGAGATTGGCTTCAACGTCAGCTACCTGCTGGACGTGTTGGGCGTGATGGGTACTGAACAGGTGCGCCTGATCCTCTCCGACTCCAACAGCAGCGCCCTGCTGCAGGAAGCCGACAACGACGATTCTGCCTACGTTGTCATGCCGATGCGCCTTTAATGTCCCTGAGCCGTATCATGGTCACCGCGGTGCGTAACCTGCACCCGGTGACCCTCTCCCCCTCCCCCCGCATCAACATCCTTCACGGCGCCAACGGCAGCGGCAAGACCAGCGTGCTGGAGGCGATCCATCTGCTCGGCCTAGCCCGCTCGTTTCGCAGCACACGCCTGCAACCTGTCATTCACTACGAACAACCCGCCTGTACCATTTTTGGCCAGGTGCAGTTGGCCGAGGGCGGCTCTAGCAATCTCGGTATTTCGCGTGATCGCCAAGGCGAGTTGCAGATTCGTATCGATGGGCAGAATGCGCGTAGCGCTGCTCAGCTCGCAGACTTGTTGCCACTGCAGCTGATCAATCCGGACAGTTTTCGCTTGCTGGAAGGCGCTCCGAAGATTCGTCGGCAGTTTCTCGATTGGGGTGTGTTCCACGTGGAACGTCGCTTCCTGGGGGCCTGGCAGCGCCTGCAGAAAGCCCTGCGGCAGCGGAACTCGTGGCTGCGCCATGGTACACTTGACGGTGCTTCGCAGGCCGCGTGGGATCGCGAATTGTGCAGTGCAAGCGAAGAAATCGACACCTACCGCAGGGCCTATATCCAGGCGTTGAAACCGGTGTTCGAAAGCACGCTAGCTGAGCTGCTGCAATTGGAAGGGCTGACCCTGAGCTATTACCGCGGCTGGGACAAGGATCGAGAGCTGAGCGAAGTGCTCGCCTCTTCCCTGCTCCGTGACCAGCAGCTCGGGCACACCCAAGCCGGACCGCAGCGCGCTGATTTGCGTCTACGTCTAGCGGGGCATAACGCGGCAGAAATCCTGTCGCGAGGGCAACAGAAACTCGTGGTGTGTGCTTTACGCATCGCCCAGGGCCACTTGGTCAATGAAGCCAAGCGTGGCCAGTGTATCTATCTGGTGGACGACCTACCGTCGGAACTGGATGAGCAGCATCGTCAGGCATTGTGCCGGTTGCTGGAAGATTTGCGCTGCCAGGTGTTCATCACCTGTGTGGATCATGAATTGTTGAGGGAAGGCTGGCAGATGGATACGCCGGTTGCCATGTTCCACGTGGAACATGGCCGTATCACCCAGACCCAAGACCATCGGGAGTGAAGGCATGAGCGAGAACCAAACGTACGACTCCTCCAGCATCAAGGTGCTGAAAGGATTGGATGCCGTACGCAAACGTCCCGGGATGTACATCGGTGACACTGACGATGGTAGTGGTCTGCACCACATGGTGTTCGAGGTGGTCGATAACTCGATCGACGAAGCGCTGGCAGGCTATTGCAGCGAAATTACCATCACCATCCACCCAGATGAGTCGATCAGCGTGCGTGATAACGGCCGTGGTATTCCGGTCGACATGCACAAGGAAGAAGGTGTATCCGCGGCCGAGGTCATCATGACCGTGCTGCACGCCGGCGGTAAGTTCGACGACAACAGCTACAAGGTGTCCGGCGGTCTGCACGGTGTGGGTGTCTCGGTGGTGAATGCCCTCTCCAAGGAGCTGGTACTGACCATCCGCCGTAGCGGCAAAATCTGGGAACAGACCTATATCCACGGCGTTCCGCAAGCACCGCTGGCCGCTGTTGGTGACACCGACGGTACCGGTACGCAGATCCACTTCAAACCTTCCGAAGAGACCTTCGCCAACATTCACTTCAGCTGGGACATCCTGGCCAAGCGTCTGCGCGAGCTGTCTTTCCTCAACTCTGGCGTGGGCATCCTGCTGCGTGACGAGCGCACCGGCAAGGAAGAACTGTTCAAGTACGAGGGTGGTCTGAAGGCCTTCGTTGAGTACCTGAACATCAACAAGACGGTGGTCAACCAGGTATTCCACTTCAACATCCAGCGCGAAGAAGACGGCGTTGGGGTGGAAGTCGCCCTGCAGTGGAATGACAGCTTCAACGAGAACATCCTCTGCTTCACCAACAACATCCCACAGCGTGACGGTGGTACCCACCTGGCAGGCTTCCGCTCTGCCCTCACCCGCCACCTGAACAACTACATCGAGGCCGAAGGCCTGGCGAAGAAGTTCAAGATCGCCACCACCGGTGATGATGCCCGTGAAGGCCTGACTGCGATCATTTCGGTCAAGGTACCGGATCCGAAGTTCAGCTCGCAGACCAAGGACAAGCTGGTTTCCAGCGAGGTGAAAACGGCTGTCGAGCAGGAAATGGGCAAGTACTTCGCCGACTTCCTGCTGGAAAACCCGAACGAAGCCAAGGCCGTGGTCGGCAAGATGATCGACGCCGCCCGTGCCCGTGAGGCCGCGCGTAAGGCGCGTGAGATGACCCGCCGCAAGGGCGCACTGGATATCGCCGGCCTGCCCGGCAAACTGGCGGACTGCCAGGAAAAAGACCCGGCGCTGTCCGAACTCTACATCGTGGAGGGTGACTCCGCGGGCGGTTCTGCCAAGCAGGGCCGTAACCGCAAGACCCAGGCCATCCTGCCGCTCAAGGGCAAGATCCTCAACGTCGAAAAAGCGCGCTTCGACAAGATGCTCTCCTCCCAGGAAGTGGGCACCCTGATCACCGCGCTGGGCTGCGGCATCGGGCGTGAGGAGTACAACATCGACAAGCTGCGTTACCACAACATCATCATCATGACCGATGCTGACGTCGACGGTTCGCACATCCGTACCTTGCTGCTGACCTTCTTCTTCCGCCAGCTGCCGGAGCTGATCGAGCGTGGCTACGTCTACATCGCCCAGCCGCCGCTGTACAAGGTCAAGAAAGGCAAGCAGGAGCAGTACATCAAGGACGACGAGGCCATGGACGAATACATGACTCAGTCGGCCCTGGAAGACGCCAGCCTGCACGTCAACGAGACTGCCCCGGGTCTGTCCGGCGGCGCACTGGAGAAGCTGGTCGGCGACTATCGTCGCGTGATGAAGACCCTGGATCGCCTGTCGCGCGTCTATCCGAAGGAGATCACCGAGCACTTCGTCTACCTGCCGAGCATCGGCCTCGAGCAGCTGGCCGACCACGCCGGCATGCAGGCCTGGCTGGAGCGCTTCAGCGCGCGCCTGAAGGCCACTGAGAAGTCCGGCCAGACCTACACCATCAGCCTGCGTGAAGACCCCGAGCGCCACGTCTGGCTGCCTGAGGTGGAGATCAAGGCGCATGGCCTGTCTAGCTACACCACCTTCAACCGCGATTTCTTCGCCAGCAATGATTACAAAACGGTCACTACCCTCGGCGACCAACTGAATAATCTGCTGGAAGAAGGTGCCTATGTGCAGCGCGGTGAGCGCAAGAAGCCGGTCAATACCTTCAAGGAAGCGCTGGATTGGCTGATGAGCGAAAGCACCAAGCGTCACAGCATCCAGCGATACAAAGGTCTCGGAGAGATGAACCCGGATCAGCTATGGGAAACCACCATGGATCCGGAAGTACGCCGCATGCTCAAGGTGACCATCGAGGACGCCATCGCTGCCGACCAGATCTTCAACACCCTGATGGGCGACGCTGTGGAGCCGCGCCGCGACTTCATCGAGTCCAACGCCCTGGCGGTGTCGAACCTGGACTTCTGATACTCCAGGCCCGGGCGCACATTCGTGCGTCCGAGGGGCGCTAAGGATTTGCTTTCCAAGAAAAACCCCAGCGATTAGCTGGGGTTTTTCTTTGTCTAACTGATGGGCTGCTCTTCAGCTGCACACACTGTGCACCCGTCCTCGCCTGGGCCATCGTGGCGCTACGGACCAGCCCGCCCCTCCTTGGCCAACATGCCGCTTGGCTGCCGGCAGTTCGCGAACAGATCGAGACTGCGCTGGTACTCGCGGGTCTCGACCTGTAGCAGGCCGAGCATGGAGTGGAACAGGTTGTCCTGACTGTAGGCTTGTCCACTCGCATCACGCAGGCAGTCCTGGTCGAGACCGAACTCCTGCCTGTAGCCATCGGAGAACCACATCAGCATGGGTATATGCGTCTGTTGTGGCGGGGCCAGGGCGTAAGGCGTGCCGTGCAGGTAGAGGTTGAACTCGCCCAGCGACTCGCCATGATCGGAGAGGTAGATGAGACCGGTGTCGAGCCGATTCGACTGGGTGCGTAGGATGTCGATGGCACTGGCCAGCACATGGTCGGTATAGCCGATGGTGTTGTCGTAGGCATTGATGATGGCCTGCTGCGAGCAGTCATTCAGAGCATTGCTGGCACAGATCGGCGAGAAGCGCTGGAACGCCTGCGGGTAGCGCTTGAAATAGTCGGGGCCGTGGCTGCCCATCTGATGCAGGACCAGGACGTTGTCGCCCTGCAGGTCGTTCAGATAGCGCTGCAAGCCATCGACCAGGATGGCGTCATGGCATTCGCCGTCGGCGCAGAAGCTGGAGTCTTTGGCATCGCGCAGGCTTTGGTGTTCGACGCGGTCGCAGGCGCCCTTGCAGCCGGATTGGTTGTCCAGCCAAGTGACCTTCAGGCCGCTGCGCTGGAGGATATCGAGCAGGCCGTCCTGATGCTCTGCGACAGCGGCTTTGTAATCGCTGCGGTTCATCCGCGAGAACATACAGGGCACCGACACGGCGGTTTCGGTGCCGCATGAGGTCACCTGTGGAAACGTCAGCAGGCCGGCTTCATGGGCCAATTCTGGAGTGGTGTCGCGTGGGTAACCGAGCACGCCGAAGTGGTCGGCACGGGCGCTTTCGCCGATTACCAGTACAGTCAGCGATGGACGATGATGCTGTTGCCAGGCGCTGCTTCGATGGGCGTCTTCGCCAATCGTCTGCCAGGGTTTGGTATCACTCACCAGGCTGTCGCGTGCAAAGCCGTAAGCCGCCGAGAGGTAGTTGCTGGGCACGGCCAGCAGACGCAATTCATGGTGGTTACGTAGTAGCGAAGCCAACCCCTGATACTGAGCCAGGGCCACGCCAAGCAGAACGCTGAATGCTACGGCGGCTACACCGACACGGCTAAGCACGGCACGTAGTGCGCTGCCATGGCGTGCCAGCGGCAGTTTGTAGAGCAGAACCGAAGGCAGAACGCCTAGCAGCAGCAGGTAGGCGAAGAGTTTCCACGACAACAAATCGCGTACTTCGCTGGCATCGGTCTGTACCACGTTGCGCAGCATGTCCCGGTCGAACAATGTGCCGTATTGCTGCATGAAGTACAGGCTGGCCGCGCTGCAGAGGAACAACCCAACCAGCACAGGTTTGAGCAGTCGCGGCGTGGAGAGGGCGAGCAACACCAGGGAGAAGACTGCCCAGAGCATGGCACCAAAGCCAAGGCGTAGGGCCAAGGCATCGTTACCGCCGCCCAGGATCTCATTCAAATGCCCCCACAACGGCTGGTTGTAGAACAACACCAGGACGATTGCTGCTACTGGAGCGAGAAATTCGGGATGAATTCGAGTACGCACGCCGGACATACTGGCCCTGCCCTTTTGGGTTGATCGAAAACGTCGGGGCAGGATATTGAGGTGGTTGTCGAAAAATCGTGAAGCGCCTGGCTCCTGAGATGTTACGGAGCCTTATTCGAAACGCTGTCAGGTATGAGAAAGGTTGAGTCGCTTGCAGAGCAAACCGCTAACCAGGGCATCACCCCTGAGCAAGCACTGGATCGCATAGCTCTCGCTCCCTTTGGATGAGTAGACGGGGCTGGAAAATGCGCGGCTGATCACAATTCCGCTTAGAAGCCTCCGCCTATGGCAAAAGGCTTACACGGCGAAGCGCAACGGGCCTCTGCCCTCGCCTGCGAGCCTTGGCTAATCTACACACACGTACCGGGAAATGGATAACCCGAGTCAAGGAAGACAGACCGCGCCAGGAGGGCAAACGACAGGATGTCGGAAGGTCATTAAAAAACCCGCTTCGGCGGGTTTTTTGTTGCCTGTCATCTGACCGCCAGGGATGGCGGAAATGCCGGTTTTGCAGGAGCGAAAACCGGCTTTGGCAGCAACCCCTCGGGCCGTCGCAAGCTACGTCATGAACCGTTCCCGACGGTTTTTTTGTTGGCTCAGGAAAGGCGGGCGGTCAGGCTAATGCCGCTCAGATAAGGTTGCCAAAGCGGCCTTTCGTAGGAGCCCCGCTCCGGGGCGAAGCTATTCAATTGCGTACCGCCGTTGTTCGCGGCGAGGCGCCGCCCCTACACATTCGCCGCCAGACGTCAGGCCCACCAGTAGCGCACCATATGGAAGAACACCGGTGCGGCGAAGCACACCGAGTCCAGGCGGTCGAGCATGCCGCCGTGGCCTTCGATCATGTGGCCCCAGTCCTTCACCCCGCGGTCGCGCTTGATCGCCGACATTACCAGGCCGCCGGCGAAGCCAAGGATGCACACCAGCAGCGCGAACAGTGCGGCCTGCCAGAACGCGAACGGCGTGATCCAGCACAGCAGGGCGCCGATCAGCGTGGCCAGGGCCACGCCACCGACGAAGCCCTCCACGGTCTTCGAGGGCGACAGGTTGGGCGCGATCTTGTGTTTGCCAGCCAGCTTGCCGCAGACGTACTGCAGCACGTCGGAGAGCTGCACGACGATGATCAGCCAGGCGATCAGCAGCAGGTTGCGCCCTTCGTAGCCGGGGATATCCAGGGTCAGCAGCGCTGGCACGGAGGAGATGCAGAACACCGCGATCATCAAGCCCCACTGCACCTTGGCCGCACGCTCCAGATAGCGCGTGGTGTCACCGCCCAGTGAGGCGAGGATCGGCAGCAACAGGAACAGGTACACCGGGATGAAAATGGCGAACAGCCCGTACCAATCGAAGGCGATCAGCAGGTACTGCATCGGCAAGGCGAAATAGAAGGCGGCCACCAGCGCCGGATAGTCGCTGCGTCGGGTCGGCGTCAGCGTCATGAATTCGCGCAGCGCATAGAAGGACACGAAGTAGAACAGCACGATCACGCCAATATTGCCGAACAGGAAGGCGATGCCGATCACCAGCACCATCACCCACCAGGCATTGATCCGCGCGTTGAGGTTGTCGATCACCGGGTTGGGCTGATCGCCACTGCGCCGCTTGAGGACGAAGCCGACCAGACTGGCCAGCAGCAACAGGGCACCGATACCGGCGAACAGCAGCAAGGTGTTGTTATCCATCTCAGGCCTCCTCGGGTGCCAGTGCCAGCAGGGCGTTACGCGCGCGTTCCAGGAAGGCCTCTTTGCCCTCCCCCTCAATGGGCTCCAGTGCCGCACCGAAGCTCAGGGTGCACAGCAGCGGCAGCGGTAGTGCCCTGCCCTTGGGCATCACCCGATTCAGGTTGGCGATCCACACTGGCACCAGCTCCACATCCGGGCGCGCCTGCGCCAGGTGATAGAGGCCGCTCTTGAACGGCAGCAGCGGCTCGTCGCCGAGGTTGCGCGTGCCCTCGGGGAAGATGATCAGTGAGTCGCCGCCGTCCAGCGCATCGAGCATCGCCTGCAGCGGGTTGCTGCCTTCCTTGCGTTCGCGGTCGACCAGCACGCCGTTGAATACGTTATTGATCAGAAAGCTGCGCACGCCCGGCTTCTGCCAGTAGTCGGCGCCGGCCACCGGCCGGGTGCGCTTGCGCAGCTCCGGCGGCAGTGAGGCCCAGAGCAGGACGAAGTCGCCATGGCTGCTGTGATTGGCGTAGTACAGGCGTTGCGTCGCCTGTGCGGTGCTGCCGAGCCACAGGGCTCGGGCACCGGTCAGCAGGCGAGCTGCCGAGGTGATGGCGAAAGCGGTCAATGCGGCGAGCATGGCGACTCCTTAAGCGAAGACGATGAGAAACCCGAATACGACGATGACGACCTGTAGCAGCAGGCAAAGCGCCTGTTTGCGCAGCAGGCCGAGCGCGCCTTGGCAACGATGGCTCCAGGCACGTTCATTCTGTGGTGCATTGTGCAGGCCCAGGTTCTGCAGCGCCTGATCCAGGGCATAAGTCTGCTGCTCGAGCTGTTCGCCGGCTTCAGCCAGACGCTGGAACAGCTCGGCATCCAGCGCCACACGCAGCGCCCAGTATTTCTCGGCCAGGCCGGCGATCAGCAGCGACGTGCAGATCAGCGCCAGTCCCAGGCTCGCTTGGACGCCAAGCCACGGCGCCAAACCGAAGACGACGGCGACCAGGCTCAGCGCGCTGGAAAGGTGATCGAGGCTACGCCCGCGTCGCAGCAGTGCGGCGACCAGCAGCAGATCAGCCTGCATGGGCGACCTCCAGCTTCGGTTGTGCATTGACCATGGATTGGAGCGTAGTCAGGTGCTGGGCGCCGAGCACGACCTCTGGCCGAGCCTGGCGGATCAGTTGCACTGCGGACTCGACGCTCTGGCAGCGGCCGCTATGCAGCAGCCAGGCCGCCACAGCCGTGGCGCTGCGCGAATAACCCAGTGCGCAGCACACCAGCAGTGGGCCGTGATGACGCAGGCGTTCGATGGCCTCGGCGGCGCGTTGGCAGGTCAGCGCATCCGGTGCCACCAGATCCAGCGACGGCAGGCTGCAATAGGTTGTTGGTATACGTTGCAGGGGCAACTCGGCACAGAGGTCGACCAGGGCGGTAAATCCCTCGAGATCCTGAGGCGCAGGGAGTCGACCCAGGTAGATACCCTCCACCACCTGGCTGGGCGCCGGCTGGCGAAACGTCCATAGCCGGGAGTTGATCCAGGCACCGAGCAGATAGGGCGCGAGCAAGACCGTGGCGGCTGGGCTGAGGCGACCGTCGGCCTGCTTCTGGAAACCATCAGCGCCGAATAGCAGGTAGTTGAGCGCGACCATGGCCAGGGCAACCGCCGGCCAGAACAGCCATAGCCAGGCACCACCCAGGTTGACGGCTAGCGCAGAGCACAGCAGCGCCCCCAGGCTGTAGCGCAGCGCCAGGCGCCAACGCCGTGGATCGCTGCTCAGGTGCATCTGCCGCAGCGGTACATCGCCCTGCAGCGGCAGCAGCCACAGGCAGACAAAGCCGGCCAGCGCCCCGGCGGGCACATCGATGAAGTGATGCTGCCAGGTGGTCAGTACGGAAATACCGATCAATGCCATCCACAGGTGCAGCAGGCCACGCCAGAGCAGCCCACGGGTGTGATTGGCGAACATCGCCCAGATGATCACCAGCAGGGTGATATGCAGCGACGGCGCCTGGTTGAAGGGTTTATCGAAGCCCATCAGCACGTCGAACATCAGGCCGAAGGTGCCGTCCAGCGGTGGCCGTTCGAAGGTAAAGCGCAGCGGCCAGAGCAGGAAGCAGGCCACGCAGATGACCTGAGCGGCGAGCAGGCGCAGGGCATGCCGATCCATCTCGCGGCGGCAGGCCGGTAGCAAGAAGGACAGGCCGTAGAGCAGGTCGATCGACCAGTACGGCACGATGGTCCAAGGCCACAGCGGTATCTGTGGTTCCCAGGCGAAGACCAGGCTGCCGACGTCATCGCGCTGCCCGCTGATCCAGTTGGCGAAACCGTAACTGGCGAAGAACAGCGGGCCAAGCAACAGCAGCCAGAGTACGCCGCGCTTCCACAATCCCTGTTTGCGGGCGCTGTCCATCACTTCACTCGCTGCGCCAGGGATACGCTGAAGATGCCCCACTGGTCGATACGCTGTGCCACCTTGCGAAAACCTGCGGCTTCCACCAGTTGATCCATCTCCGCCTGGCTGCGCCGGCGCATGACCCAGGCCTGTCCGCCACGATGACTGGTCAGGGCGCGGGCGATCAGCTCCAGCTGCGGGTGCCAGGGCTGGCCGGTGTAGACCAGATAACCCCCCTCTTCGACCGCAGCCGCCAGCCCGGCCAGCGAGTCGCCGACCATCTGGTTGCTGCCGAACAGTTCGTACAGGCCGGAGACCACCGCCAGGGTGGGCTTGGGATCCAGCGCGGCAAGATCGTCACGGTCGAAGGCATCGCCTTTGACGAAGCGGGCGATATCACCCAGGCCTTTCTGTTGAATCAGCGCATTGCCGTCGCGCACGTTGATGTCGCTGTAATCGCGCAACAGGATCGAGTCGGGGCGTTGCGCCTGGCCTTCCAGCGATTCGAGGATGTAGCGGCCATGGCCGGCAGCGATATCGACGATGCGCACGGCGCTGCCCGTTTCACGCAGGCGCGCCATGGCCAGGCGCAGCAATTCTTCGGCGTGCAGCTTGCGCTGACGGATGCCACGCCAGCCGATGGAGTCCAGGTAGTTCTGGTCGATCAGGCGGCCCAATGCGCCCTTGCCGGTTGGCTGATTGCGGTAGACGTAATCGAGGGTGCTGCCGGAGTCGAAGCCGGAGTCGAAGCCCAGCTTCACCCCGGCCGACAGCGTGCTGCCAATGCGCATGCCGGCACGGGTGGCGCGCCAGTACAGGTCGCGTAGCGAGTTTTTCGGCAGCGGTGCGGCCAGCTCTTCGGCTTCGGCGCAGGTTGCGCCCAGGCGGTCGGCATCGAGCAACGAGGGGCGCGATACCGGCTCCTCGAAGTTGCGCAGGATGAAGCGCCGCGCGCGGCTCAGGGCGTGGGCGCGGTCGCGCTCACCCAGGGTGTCGTGGAAGAAACCCGGTAGCAGGTGCTTTTCCTTGCGCAGGCTGCCGAGGCGCTCGAAGAAGTCTTCCTGCGGTTTGCGATGGACGACAAAGTCGGCGCCGGAGATCAGCAGTTGCGTCGGTACCTGAATCGCCTGGGCGTCGGCGACGACGCGATCGGCCGCTTCATACAGGCCGAGCAGCATGGTCACCGAAATTGGCCGGGCGATCAGTGAATCATTGTCGAAGGAGGCAATGCGCTCCGGATCGTGGCTGAGGAACTTGGCCTTGACGTAGCTGTTGACGAAGAAGTTGCCACGCCAGGCGTGCAGCAGCTTCAGGCCGGGGCGGGCGAAGGGCACGTAGAGCTTGACCTTGAAGGCTGGCGAGGCGAGCACCAGGCAGCGCACCTTCGGCGCGTAATCGTGGGCCCAGGTGGAGACGATCACCGCACCGACGCTTTGCGCCACCACGGCCAGATCCTCTTCGGCGATGCCGTGCCGGGTGCCGATGTGCTCGATGAAGGTCTGCACGTCACGCACGCTGCTGGCGAAGCTCGGGCTGTCGCCGCGCGCACCGGGCGACAGGCCATGGCCACGGGCATCCCAGGCGAAGAAGTCGCAGTGTGGCAGCTCCAGCTCGTCCACCAGATGGGCCATACGTCCACCATGTTCGTGGCCGCGATGGAACAGCACCACCGCCTGGCGTGGGCCTTCGGCGGGCGCAGTGGCCGGCCAGTGGCGATAGCTCAGGTCGACGCCATCATGGGTGGTGAAGGTGTGCAGGTTTACAGGGCGCATGGAATCTCCTTATTCCGTTGGGGTTGGGTCAGGCCGTTTCGGCCAACCCATGGCGAATGCGGTTGTAGAGGGTATAGAGCAGCAGCACGAGGATCAGTGCCAGCAATGCATTGATCCATGTGGCCGCGAGCAGGCCACTGGCGACGCCGGCGCCGAGTACGCCGAAGCAGAAGGCGCGGTCGCTCTTGCCCATCGGCCCGTCGTAGCGCCGTGAGGCCCCGACCATGGGGCCAAGCACGCCGGCGTATTCGCTGATCACGGCCAGCAGCACCACGACGATCACCAGCAGCGGCGAGACGCCGGCCAGCAGCGCGAAAGGCAGATACAGGGCGCTGTCGGCGATCACGTCGCACAGCTCGTTGAGGTAGGCGCCGAGCTTGGACTGCTGGCCGAACTCACGGGCGAGCATACCGTCGACGGCATTCAGTGCCATGCGCAGCAGCATCCAGACTGGTATCAGCGCGAACAGCCAGGTATTCGAGGGGAACGCAGCGAGCAACGCGCCGAGCAGCAGCGAAGCGATGGCCGCAGCGAGGGTGACCTGATTAGCGGTCACCCCACGCGCGTAAAGGCGCTCGACGCCAGGGCGCAGCAGGTTCTGGAAGGCGGGTTTGAGCTGGTAGATCGATGGCATGGCAGTGAATTCCCTTTCCTGAACGAATCATCGGCCATCTGGGAGAACGAGACTGTGCGCTCGTCGTGGCTTATGCACGCATGCATGGCTGCTCGGGCAAGTTATACCCTGCCGCCCGATTTTCCTAGTGCTGCTTGTAACGCAGGAAAATCAGGCACATGAGTTCATATGGTGGCGCTTTGCTTGCATTCCATGCACAGCTTATCCACAGATCAGGCAGGCTCGCCGATGCGGCTGAGTACGGGCTCTTCGCCGCGCATCTCGGTCTGTTGTTGCCGCACCCACTGGAACGCGCGCTCGTTGAGTTCGGCGATGGCGCGCGGGCCTTCGCCCTCGGCATGCATCGGCGCGCCGATGACGACCTGGATGGTGCCGGAGCGTTTGCCCCAGCCTGCCTTGGGCCAGAACTCACCGGCGTTATGGGCAATCGGCAGCACTGGCAGACCGGCATTGACTGCCAGGGCGGCACCGCCACGGGAGAACTTGCCAATCTGGCCAGGCGGGATGCGCGTGCCTTCGGGGAACACCAATACCCAGGCGCCCTGCTTGAGGCGCTCGTCGCCCTGCTTGGCCACTTGCTTGAGCGCCGCCTTGGGGTTGCTGCGGTCGATAGCGATGGGCTTGAGCAGTGCCATGCCCCAGCCGAAGAACGGCACGCGCAGCAGCTCACGCTTGACCACCTGCGACAGTGGCTCGAAGAAACCACAGAGGAAGAAGGTTTCCCAGGTGCTCTGGTGGTTGGCGAGAATCACACAGGGGCGCGCGGGGATGTTCTCCAGGCCGCGCACTTCATAGCGAATGCCGACGATGACCTTGGCCAGCCACACACCGCAGTTGCACCAGGCCTGGACGACGAAGCGATAGCGCTGGCGGAACGGCAGCAAGGGCGCCACCACCAGGCTGATCAGACACCAGAAGAACGAGCTGGACGACAGCAGCAGGTAGAAAAGCGTGACTCTGAGGGCCTGCAGGATCGCCATGTACCTTCACACCTTATGAGAGCAGTTGATCGGCGACAGCCGCCAGATCATCGAAAACCAGGGTTCCTGGCGGCAGGGGCTTGGCCAGGGTTCGTTCGCCCTTGCCGGTTTTCACCAACACGGGCTGACAATCGACGGCGAGCGCGGCCTGCAGGTCACCGCCGGTATCGCCAACGAACCAGGTTCCTGCCAGATCCGTGGCGTAATGCGCGGCGATCTGTTTGAGCATGCCCGGTTTCGGCTTGCGGCACTCGCAGCCGTCGTCCGGCCCGTGCGGGCAATGGACGATCAGGCCGACCTCACCGCCCTGCTCGGCCACCAACTGGCGCAGGCGTGCGTGCATCGACTCCAGGGTCGCCAGGTCATAGTAGCCACGGGCGATGCCGGACTGGTTGGTGGCCACCGCTACCGTCCAGCCGGCCTTCGACAGGCGGGCGATGGCGGCGATCGACGAGGCAATCGGGAGCCACTCGTCGAGCGTCTTGATATAGGCGTCGGAGTCTTCGTTGATGACTCCGTCGCGGTCGAGGATCAGTAGTTTCATTCAGTCGTTTCAGAGTCTGCCGTAGGAGCGAGCTTTCACGCGCGGAGCTTGCTCCTACAGAAGGGATCAGCCCAGCACCGAAATATCCGCCACGCCGAGGAACAGCCCGCGCAGGCGGGCCAGCAGGGCGTAACGGTTGGCGCGTACGCGTGCGTCTTCGGCATTGACCAGCACCGCCTCGAAGAAGGCGTCGACCGGCTCACGCAGGCTGGCCAGCTTGGCCAGGGCTTCGTTGTACTGGCGGTCGGCAGCCAGCGGCTGGACGGCCTGGTCGGCTTGCTGGATGGCAGCGTGCAGGGCGAACTCGCTGGGGTTGTCGAAGTAGTGCGCCTCGACCTGGGCGGCGACGCCACCTTCGGCCTTGCTCAGCAGGTTCGATACGCGCTTGTTGGCGGCAGCCAGGGCAGCGGCCTGCGGCAGCTTGCGGAAGGCCTGCACGGCCTGCACACGCTGGTCGAAGTCCAGCGGCGAGGTCGGGTTGACCGCACGCACCGCCTGGTACACCGCCACTTCGATGCCTTCGTCCTCGTAGCGCGCCCGCAGGCGGTCGAAGATGAATTCCAGCACCTGGGCGGACAAGCCCGCGGCCTTGATCTTGCCGGCGTACTGGGCGACGGCGAAGTCGACCGCAGCGGCCAGATCCAGATCCAGACCCTTCTCGATCAGGATGCGCAGCACGCCGAGGGCGGCGCGACGCAGGGCGTAGGGATCCTTCGAGCCGGTCGGCAGCATGCCGATGCCGAAGATGCCGACCAGGGTGTCGAGCTTGTCGGCCACGGCCACCGCTGCACCGGTCAGGGTGCTCGGCAGTTCGGCGCCGGCACCGCGCGGCATGTACTGCTCGTTCAGGGCCAGGGCGACGTCTTGCGGCTCACCGTCGTTGAGCGCGTAGTAGTAGCCGGCGATGCCCTGCATCTCGGGGAACTCGCCGACCATCTCGGTGGCCAGGTCGCACTTGCTCAGCAGGCCGGCGCGGGCGGCGCGCTTGGCGTCACCACCGACTTCGCGGGCGATGAAGCCGGCCAGGGCAGAAACGCGCTGGGCCTTGTCGAACACCGAACCGAGCTGGGCCTGGAACACCACGTTGGCCAGGCGCTGGTTGAAGCCTTCGAGCTTCTGCTTCTTGTCCTGCTTGAAGAAGAACTCGGCGTCGGTCAGGCGCGGGCGCACCACTTTCTCGTTACCCGAGACGATCTGCGCCGGGTCTTTGGACTCGATGTTGGCCACGGTGATGAAACGCGGCAGCAGCTTGCCGTTGCCATCGAGCAGGCAGAAGTACTTCTGGTTGTCCTGCATGGTGGTAATCAGGGCTTCCTGCGGCACGTCGAGGAAACGCTCCTCGAACGAGCAGACCAGCGGCACGGGCCATTCGACCAGAGCGGTCACTTCGTCCAGCAGCGCTGGCGGCACGATGGCCTTGCCCTGCTCGGCGGTAGCCAGCTCGTCGACGCGGCGGCTGATGATCTCGCGACGCTCGTCGAAGTCAGCCAGTACGAAGGCGCTGCGCAGGTCTTCGGCGTAGCTCGCCGGGCTGCTGATGCGCACGTCGCGGTTGGCGTGGAAGCGGTGACCACGGGAGATGCGCCCGGCTTTCTGGGTGAGGATCTCGCAATCGACCACGCTGTCGCCGAAGAGCATCACCAGCCACTGGGTCGGACGCACGAATTCGTCGCGACGGGCGGCCCAGCGCATGCGTTTGGGGATCGGCAGGTCGTTCAGCGAGTCGGCCACGATGGTCGGCAGCAGGTTCACTGCCGGCTGGCCGGGGATGTGCTGGGCGAAGCGCAATTTTGCGCCGCTGCGGTCAATTTCCGAAATATCCACACCGCACTTGCGGGCGAAGCCCAGGGCGGCCTGGGTCGGATTGCCGTCGGCGTCGAAGGCGGCCTGGATGGGCGGGCCGTCGAGGTTCATGCTGCGGTCGGCCTGCTGCTCTTCGAGCTGCCCGACCAGCACCGCCAGGCGGCGCGGCGCGGCGTACACGCGCGTACTGGTGTAGTTCAGGCCGGCGGCCTTGAGGCCTTTTTCGATGCCGGCCAGGAAGGCTTCACCAAGGCTTTTCAGCGCTTTCGGTGGCAGCTCTTCGGTGCCCAGTTCGACCAGGAAATCTTGTGCACTCATGCTTGTGCCTCCGCGTTGTTGCCTTGCCCTTCGTCTTCCAGCAGACCCGACTCCCTGAGCTTGGTCAGCACTTCGTCACGCAGCTCGGGCGTGGCCATCGGGAAGCCGAGGCGGGCACGTGCCTTGAGGTAGCTCTGCGCCACGTCGCGGGCCAGCGTGCGCACACGCAGGATGTACTGCTGACGCGCGGTCACCGAGATTGCGCGGCGGGCATCGAGCAGGTTGAAGGTGTGCGAGGCCTTGAGCACCATTTCGTAGGTCGGCAGCGGCAGGTCGAGGGCGATCAGGCGGTTGGCCTCGCTCTCGTAGAAATCGAACAGCTCGAACAGCTTCTCGACGTTGGCGTGCTCGAAGTTGTAAGTGGACTGCTCCACCTCGTTCTGGTGGAACACGTCGCCGTAGGTCACGGTGCCGAACGGGCCATCGGTCCAGATCAGGTCGTAGACCGAGTCGACGCCCTGCAGGTACATGGCCAGGCGCTCCAGGCCGTAGGTGATCTCGCCGGTTACCGGATAGCACTCGATGCCACCGGCCTGCTGGAAGTAGGTGAACTGGGTGACTTCCATGCCGTTGAGCCAGATTTCCCAGCCCAGGCCCCAGGCGCCGAGGGTCGGCGATTCCCAGTTGTCTTCGACGAAGCGCACGTCATGCACTTCCGGGTCGAGGCCGATGGCTTTCAGCGAGCCCAGGTACAGTTCCTGGAAGTTTTCCGGGTTGGGCTTCAAGACCACCTGGAACTGGTAGTAGTGCTGCAGGCGGTTGGGGTTTTCGCCGTAGCGGCCATCGGTCGGGCGACGCGAAGGCTGCACGTAGGCGGCATTCCAGGTCTCCGGGCCGACGGCACGCAGGAAGGTAGCGGTGTGGAAGGTGCCGGCGCCCACTTCCATGTCATAGGGTTGCAGCACCACGCAGCCCTGCTCGGCCCAGTAGTTCTGCAGGGCCAGGATCAGATCCTGGAAGGTGCGCACGGCAGGCTTGTTCTGGCTCACGAAAAAATCACCTGTGGAGGCTTGCGAGGGAAAGCCGGGGAGTATATCGAAACTCGACGCAGGCCGCAGGGTACGGCACATCGGCATCATTCGCAGTTGGCGCTAACTGTATTTATATCCAGTTATTTTGCCGCTATAGTCAGCGCTTCGACCCCTGACCGAGGCCTACGACCATGCCGCGCTGCTTCTGGTGTACCGACGATCCGTTGTACCAGGCCTACCACGACGAGGAATGGGGCGTGCCGCAGCGCGACGCCCGGCATCTGTTCGAGATGCTGCTGCTCGAAGGTGCGCAGGCCGGGCTGTCGTGGATCACCGTGCTGAAGAAGCGCGAACGCTATCGCCAGGTATTGCATGGCTTCGATCCCGAGCGCCTGGCGCGGCTCAGCGATGAGGAGATCGAGGCGCTGATGCAGGATCCGGGCATCATCCGCAATCGCCTCAAGCTCAAGGCCGTGCGACAGAACGCCCAGGCCTGGCTGAAGCTGGAGGATCCGGTGACGCTGCTCTGGTCGTTCGTCGGTGGCGTGCCGAAGATCAACCACTTCAGTGATCGCAGCCTGATGCCGGCGGTGACGCCCGAGGCCGAGGCGATGAGCAAGGCGCTGAAGAAGGCCGGCTTCACCTTCGTCGGCCCGACCATCTGCTATGCCTTCATGCAGGCCACGGGTATGGTGATGGATCACACCACCGACTGCGACCGCTACGCGCATTTGAAGGGCTCATGACCACCATCACCACCCTGGACGAACTGCAGGCCCTGTACGGCGACAGCCACGAGCGTTCACGACGCAAGGAGCTGCCGCATCTGATCGAACCCTACCGCGCGTTGATCCAGGCCTCGCCCTTCGTGGTGCTGGCCAGTGCCGGCGCGGATGGTCTGGATTGCTCGCCGCGTGGCGATGCGCCGGGCTTCGTGCACATCCTCGACGACCACACCCTGCTGCTGCCGGATCGCCCGGGTAATAACCGCATCGACAGCCTGCGCAACATCGTGCACAACCCGCAGGTGGCGCTGCTGTTCCTGATTCCGGGCGTCGGCGAGAGCCTGCGGGTCAATGGCCAGGCGGAGATTTCCCTCGACCCCGAACTGCTGGAATTGGGCCGCGCGCAGGGCAAATTGCCGCGCAGCGCGCTGCGCATCCAAGTGCAGAGCTGCTACTTCCAGTGCTCCAAGGCCGCAGTGCGCTCGGGCCTGTGGGATGCCGCGCGTCAGGTCGAACGCGCCAGCCTGCCCAGTGCTGGCGATATCTTCCGCTGCATCTATGAGGAGTTCGACGTCGAGGCTTATGAGCGCGACCTGCAGCAGCGGCTTCGGACGAGCCTGTACTGACTGCATCGGCCCACGTCGCTACACTTGGCGCTTTTCTGAGCGGTGGAGTCTGTCGTGGATAAACTCAAGGGCGCCCTGGTGGTGGGTTTCCTGCGCCTGTTCGCGCTGCTGCCCTGGCGTGCCGTGCAGACGGTGGGCAGCGCCATCGGCTGGCTGATGTGGAAATTGCCGAATGGCTCGCGTGATGTGGTGCGCATCAACCTGGCCAAGTGCTTCCCGGAGCTGAGCGAGGCCGAGCGCGAGAAGCTGGTCGGGCAGAGCCTCAAAGACATCGGCAAGACCCTGACCGAAAGCGCCTGCGCCTGGATCTGGCCGGCGCACAAGTCGCTCAAGCTGGTGCGCGAAGTCGAGGGCCTGGACGTGCTGCAGCAGGCGCTGGCCTCGGGCAAGGGCGTGGTCGGCATCACCAGCCACCTGGGCAACTGGGAAGTGCTCAATCACTTCTACTGCAACCAGTGCAAGCCGATCATTTTCTACCGCCCGCCCAAGCTCAAGGCGGTCGACGAGCTGCTGCAGAAGCAGCGCGTGCAGATGGGCAATCGCGTGGCGCCGTCGACCAAGGAAGGCATCCTCAGCGTCATCAAGGAAGTGCGCAAAGGCGGCGCTGTGGGCATCCCGGCGGATCCGGAGCCGAGCCGCTCGTCGGGTGTGTTCGTGCCCTTCCTCGGCACCACTGCGCTGACCAGCAAGTTCGTGCCCGGCATGCTCACCGGCGGCAAGGCGGTTGGTGTGTTCCTGCATGCGCTGCGCCTGCCGGATGGCAGCGGCTACAAGGTGATACTCGAAGCCGCCCCCGAGGGCATGTACAGCGACAGCGTGGAGGAAGGCGTGGCGGCCATGAGCGAGGTGGTATCGCGCTACGTACGCAACTATCCGAGCCAGTACATGTGGAGCATGAAACGTTTCAAGAAGCGCCCGGACGGCGAGGCCAAGTGGTACTGATGTACCGCCTGTGTACGCGATGATGAAGGAAGGCGCCTCGATGGCGCCTTTTTTCCGTCACCCGCTGGGCCTCTTCACGGGAATGAGCTATTAAAGGCAAGGTCACCGTTCGCCCATTCCTGGAGCCGTCATGCCGAATCAGCGTCAGCAGGTACGAACCCCGATGAAGTGCCGGATCAAGATCAGCCATCCGAGCTTCGGTGAGTTGCTGGCGCAGACCCGTGACCTGTCCGACAGCGGCGTGTACGTGAAGCACCCCAACATGAGCGTCCTGACGGTGGGCACCGAAGTCACCGGCCAGGTGCAGGATCTGCCCTTCCCCGCTCCGGTTCTGCGCATGGAAGTGATGCGAGTGGATGGCGAAGGCGCCGGCCTGCGCTTTCTGGGTGAAGCCTGACGCCTGCGGGCGCGTTGTGGGGAGCATGCTTTACTGGGAAGGGCATGTACTAAATTTCCGGATTAATGGAACATTTGGTTACATCTGAACTCTGACCAACACCTCAATCCGAGGTTGCGTCCACCCGAGGCGTTTTCGACATGAGTCGAGCGGTACCCGAAGTTCCCCTGGACAGCGCTCAGGCGCAGGCTCCCATTCCCCCCGTTTCTTCCTCTTCCAGCTGGCTGCAACGTAATCGCCAACTTCTTGGCCTCAGTGTGTCGCTGCTGCTGTTCGGTCTGGCATTGGTGGCCTGCTGGCATCTGGTGCGCGAGATCAACCCGGATCAGGTGCGCGATTCGCTGGCGGCCGTACCGCCGCAGGCGCTGTTTGGCGCGCTGTTGGCCACGGTTCTTGGCTTCATGGTGATGCTGGCCTATGAGTGGTCGGCCAGTCGCTATGCCAATGTCAGCCTGCCGGCGCCGATGCTGGCGCTCGGCGGCTTCTGCGCCTTCGCCATCGGCAATGCCGTGGGCTTGTCGGCACTGTCTGGTGGTTCGGTGCGTTATCGCCTTTACGGACGTAATGGCCTGGGCGCCGGTGACGTCGCGCGCATGAGCCTGTTCGCCAGCCTGTCGCTCGGCGTCAGCCTACCGATCCTGGCCGCGCTGGCGGCGCTGTTCGACCTGCAGGATGCTTCCGCTGCGCTGCGCCTGCCCGAACCGGTGCTCAGGGTGCTGGCGCTTGCCGTGCTGGCTGCCGCACTGGTCGTGGTGGTGCTGGTCAGCCGCAAGCGCCTGCCTGAACGTCCGGCGCCCGGCTGCTGGCAGGTGGATATGGGGCGCTTCAGCCTGCGCCTGCCTGGCCTGCGCATGAGCCTGACGCAATTGCTGATCAGCAGCCTCGACGTGCTGATCGCGGGTAGCGTGCTCTACCTGCTGCTGCCGGAAGCGCCACCGTTCTCCAGCTTCATCCTGGTGTACATGCTGGCGCTGGCCGCCGGTGTGCTGAGCCATGTACCGGGCGGCGTCGGGGTGTTCGAAGCGGTGCTGCTGGCGGCGTTCTCGTCGCGCATCGATCCGGCTGCGCTGGTCGCGGCGATGCTGCTCTACCGGTTGCTGTACGTGCTGTTGCCGCTGGTGGCCGCCGGTTTGCTGCTGTTGGCTGCCGAGGCTCGACGCTTGTGGTTCCCGCGCCAGGTCGCGCGGATGGCCAGTGGCATGGCCGTACCGTTGCTGGCCATGCTGGTATTCGGTGCTGGCACCGTCCTGCTGTTCTCCGGGGTTACGCCGATCATGGACGAGCGCCTGGAGGCGCTGGGTTTTCTCATGCCGCCGCAGCTGATTGCGGCCTCCCACCTGGCGGCCAGCCTGGTCGGCACCTTGTGCCTGCTGTTGGCGCAGGGGTTGCGGCGGCGCCTGTCGGCAGCCTGGGCGCTGACGCTGGTGCTGCTGTGCCTGGGCGTGGTGCTGTCGTTGCTCAAGGGCTTCGACTGGCCGGAGGCGCTGGCGCTGGCAGCCATTGCCGGGCTGCTGGCGCTGTTTCGCCGTGAGTTCTACCGCCGTAGCCGGCTGATGGATGTACCCGCTTCCGGCCTGGGCCTGGCGGCCACGGTTGGGGTGATTGCCGCCTCGGTCTGGCTGCTGCTGTTCGCCTATCAGGATGTCGCCTACAGCCACCAGTTGTGGTGGCAGTTCGAGCTGGATGCCAATGCGCCGCGTGGTCTGCGTGCAGCGCTGGGTAGCGCCCTGGTGCTCCTGGCGGTCGGCCTGACCTGGCTACTACGTGCGACACCGCCGAGCATCCTTCTGCCGGACAGCGAGGCGCTGCTGCGTGCGCGTGCCATCGTCCAGGCTTCGCGCCAGCCTGAAGGCGGTCTGGCCCTCAGTGGCGACAAGGCGCTGCTGTTCCACCCCGACGGCGAGGCCTTCCTCATGTACGCGCGGCGCGGGCGTAGCCTGGTGGCTCTGTTCGATCCGATCGGGCCGGCAGCCGCGCGTGCCGAGCTGATCTGGCAATTCCGCGACCTGTGCGACCGCCACCATGCGCGGCCGGTGTTCTACCAGGTGCGTGCCGAGAACCTGCCCGGCTACATCGACATCGGCCTGACCGCGCTGAAGCTCGGCGAAGAGGCCCTGGTGGATCTGAAAACCTTCGACCTGGCCAGCAACGGCAAGGAAATGAAAGCCCTGCGCTACACCTGGAACCGTGGCCAGCGCGATGGCCTGAGCCTGGAGTTCCATGCCCCGGGCCAGGTGCCGATGGAGGAGCTGCACGCCATTTCCGATGCCTGGCTACAGGGCAAGAGCGTGCGCGAGAAGGGCTTTTCCCTCGGCCGTTTCAGCCCCGAGTACCTGGCGCATTTCCGCGTCGTGGTGGTGCGCTTCGAGGGCCGCGCGGTCGCTTTCGCCAATCTGCTGGAATGCGAGACGCGCGCGGTGGCCAGCCTCGACCTGATGCGCGTGCTGCAGGATGCGCCGAAGTCGACCATGGAATTCCTCATGCTCGGCCTGATCCAGCAGTTCCAGAGCGAAGGCTATGCGCGCTTCAGCCTGGGCATGGTGCCACTGGCCGGCCTGCAGACGCGCAAGGGCGCGCCGCTGCCGCTGCGCCTGGGCGCGCTGGTGTTCGACCGTGGCGAAAGCTTCTATAACTTCCAGGGTCTGCGTCGCTTCAAGGACAAGTTCCTGCCACAGTGGGAGCCGCGCTACCTGGCCGTGCCGGCCGGGCTCGACCCCTGGGTGGCGTTGGCCGACACCGCGGCGCTGATCGCTGGCGGGTTGGGTGGATTGGTGAGGCGTTGAGATGAGCAGGATGAAAAGAACGCTGGGTGGTGTCGTGCTGGTCGCGGCACTGGCCGGCGGTGCGGCAACCTGGTGGTGGTCGATGCGCGCGGTACCGCATCTGGAAACGGTGCAGGTGCAAGGCGCGCCAGCGCAGTTGCTGAGTCAGGGCGAGGCACGCCAGCGCGTGCTGCTGATCGCCCCGGCCGATCAGGCGCTGGATGGTGCGACGCTGCGGCGCTTGGCCGAAGTGGGCGATCTGCGCCTGCTGCAGGTGCCGTTCATGGCCGGTGACTGCGCTGCTCAGCAACGCCTGATCGACCAGGCGCGCGAGCAGTTGGACGGCGAGCCGACCCTGGTCGCCGGCATCGGCCCGGCGGCTGCCAGCGCCTGGCGCTGGTTGGCGACGCAGACGGACGATCAGGCGCAGGCGCTGTCGGTGGGCTTCGATCTGGCCACCCCCGACTGCCCCGATCCGTTACCGCAAAAGGCCGCGCACGGTCACTGGGTCGCCCTGTGGAACGACAATCCGGGTGATGACAACGCACGTTTCCTGCGCGAGCAGGCCAATGGCGAGCCGCGCATCGGCACCTTGGAGGCGCCCTTGCAGAGCCTGCTGGCCGATCAGTTGCAACACATGCTGGCCGGCCAGGGCAGCACCATGCCAGTGATCGAGCATCCGGCGGTGCAACCGGCCGACACCCTAACCCTGTTCTACTCCGGTGACGGCGGCTGGCGTGATCTGGATCGCGCCTCGGCCGAGCACATGGCGACTGCCGGCTATCCGGTGGTGGGCATCGACACCCTGCGCTACTACTGGCAGCACAAGAGCCCGGAGCAGAGCGCTGCCGACCTGTCGCGGCTGATGCAGCAGTACCGTGACAAATGGCATGTGAAGCGTTTCGTGTTGGCCGGTTACTCCTTCGGCGCGGACGTCTTGCCCGCTATCTACAACCGCCTGCCGGCCAGCGACCAGCAACAGGTCGACGCCATCCTGCTGCTGGCCTTCGCCCGCAGTGGCAGCTTCGAAATCGCTGTCAGTGGCTGGCTCGGCAAGGATGGTGCGGAAGCGCCGACCGGCCCGGAAATGCAGCGCCTGCCGCCGGCCAAGGTGCTGTGCATCTACGGCAGCGAAGAGGCGCCGGACAGTGGCTGCACGGCACCGGGCGCCGTGGGCGAGCGCCTGGAAATCACGGGCGGCCATCACTTCGACGAAGACTACGACGCGCTGGCGCAGAAGATGCTGGCGGCGATCAAGGCGCGGCAGACGCCCTGAAATGCACCGCGAACGGCACCAGAGAGGGTGCCGTTCGTCGGTCAAGCGCTACCCAAAATGAACCCTGAGCCTGCATCGGCAGTCCGTGATCCGGATGGGTTGGATGCCATTTTCGATGCAACGCCATGATTTGGAAGGGAATCCGAGCATAGGCCGCTGACCAGGGTTACTGGGTTTGAATAAGATTTTCATGTCATTTTGTCTTGGAGGCGCTCTTTTATTCGGGATTTGTGCCGAAGCCTCCGCCACCTTTCGCATACAGACCATTCCGGCTCCCAGCCAACAGGCTGACCCTGCACCGACCCGTGAGGTGATCAATCGCGCCCTCGCTGCCCTGGGCAAGCCCTATCGCTGGGGCGGTGCCAGCCCCAAGCAGGGCTTCGATTGCAGCGGTCTGGTGCAGTACGCCTTCAAACCCCTCGACGACCTCGATCTGCCGCGCACCTCGCATGAGCTGTCGCGCGTCGATGCGCCCTCGGTCGAGCGGCGCGATCTGCAGCCGGGGGATCTGCTGTTCTTCCGTATTCGCAGCCGCTCGGTGGATCACGTTGCCATCTATCTGGGTGAGGGACGTTTCATCCACGCGCCGCGGCGCGGCGCCAACGTGCGCATCGATCGACTCAACACGCCTTACTGGAAGCGCCATTTCCAACTGGCCAAGCGCGTGGTGCCTGAGGCATGAACAACGGATGAGCGGTGTGCCGATGGCCGCCGCAAACCTATCTCCAGGGTCAAGATCGCGTTAGAATGCGCGCCGCTCGCGGCCATGTCGGCTGCGGCAGTGGGTTCCCTCACCCCACTCTACGAAAAAGGACATCGACATGACCCTGATTCCCGCGTCGGTCAGTCGGCCTGTGCTGGCCGGCTTGATCGCCTTCCACATCCTCATCATCATCGCCAGCAACTACCTGGTGCAGCTGCCGATCACCCTGTTCGGCTGGCATACCACCTGGGGCGCGTTCAGCTTTCCGTTCATCTTTCTGGCCACCGACCTCACCGTGCGCCTGATCGGCAAGCATTCCGCGCGCGTCGTGATCGCCCGCGTCATGCTGCCGGCGCTGGTGGCTTCCTACGTGGTTTCTGTACTGTTCCACGAGGGCGCGTTCGGCGGCCTGGCGACGCTGGGTGAGTTCAACCTGTTCGTGTTCCGCATCGCCGTGGCTAGCTTCCTCGCCTACGCTTTCGGCCAGTTGCTCGACATTCAGGTGTTCGACCGCCTGCGCAGGATGCGCCAGTGGTGGGTCGCACCGACGGCATCGACCATTCTCGGCAACCTGCTCGATACCTTCCTGTTCTTCTCGGTGGCCTTCTGGCACAGCGACGATCCCTTCATGGCGGCCAACTGGGTGGAGATCGCCACGGTGGACTACGTGATCAAGCTGAGCATCAGCCTGATGCTGTTCGTGCCGCTGTACGGCATGCTACTCAGCGCCATCGTGCGTGCCCTGCCGCAGCGTGCCGCTACCGCGTGAGTCGTATCGCAACTGCCGTAGCCCGGATGCAATCCGGGGCGGTTCCGGCAGTATGTCCCCAGATTGCACCGGACTAAGCTGATCGGCGAGCGCTTGATTCAAGGCGCAGGAGCTCGCCGCTAAAGCGCCTCCTACTGGGTAGCCTGAGCTTGTGGCAGGGGCTTTAGCCGCGATTGCTCGCGGACTTGTCCAGCTTGCGCAGAAACACGCTCATTTCCTTCTCGGCCTGTTTGTCGCCCTTGGCCTGGGCGGCGGTGATGCCCTGTTGCCAGGCTTGGCGCGCGCCATCCTCATCGCCTTCGACTTGCAGCGCCTTGCCCAGCAGTTTCCAGGCGGCGGAATAGCTCGGGTCGAAGGCGACGCAGCGCTGCAGGTGCTCGGCGGCCTGGGCGGTATCGCCGGCATCCATATGGCCTTTACCCAGGCCGAAGCGCAGCAGGGCATTGTCCATGCCCTTGGCCAGCATCTTTTCCAGTGCTTCGGTGCTCATGACGCTTCTCCGCTGATGTAGCTCGGATGCAATCCGGGGAGGATCCGTGCCGGTGCATCCGTGCGACGGTTTGGCTCAGAAGAACGTCAGGCCGGCCTGGAACAGGCGCTCGACGTCACGGATGTACTTCTTGTCGACCAGGAACAGGATGACGTGGTCGCCGGACTCGATCACTGTATCGTCATGGGCGATCAGCACTTCCTCGTCGCGGATGATGGCGCCGATGGTGGTGCTGGGCGGCAGGGCGATATCGCCGATCATGCGGCCGATCACCTTGCTCGACTTGGCGTCGCCGTGGGCGATCACCTCCAGCGCTTCTGCCGCGCCCCGGCGCAGGCTGTGCACGCTCTCGATGTCGCCACGGCGTACATGGGTCAGCAGGGTGCCGATGGTGGCGAGCTGCGGGCTGATGGCGATGTCGATCTCGCCGCCCTGCACCAGGTCGACATAGGCCGGGTTGTTGATGATGGTCATCACCTTGCGCGCGCCCAGGCGCTTGGCCAGCAACGAGGACATGATGTTGGCCTCGTCGTCGTTGGTCAGGGCGAGGAAGATGTCGGCGTCGCTGATGTTCTCTTCCACCAGCAGATCGCGATCCGAGGCGCTGCCTTGCAGGACGATGGTGCTTTCCAGGTGCTCCGACAGGTAGCGGCAGCGCGCCGGGCTCATCTCGATGATCTTCACCTGATAGCGGCTCTCAATGGCTTCGGCCAGACGTTCGCCGATATGCCCGCCACCGGCGATGACCACGCGCTTGTAGCTATCCTCGAGGCGGCGCATTTCGCTCATCACCGCGCGGATATGCGCCTTGGCGGCGATGAAGAAGACTTCGTCGTCCGCTTCGATGATGGTGTCGCCCTGCGGCATGATCGGCCGGTTGCGGCGGAAAATCGCGGCGACGCGGGTGTCCACGGTGGGCATGTGCGCGCGCAGCTGGCGCAGTTGCTGGCCCACCAGAGGGCCGCCGTAGTAGGCCTTGACTGCCACCAGCTGCGCCTTGCCTTCGGCGAAGTCGATGACCTGCAGGGCGCCGGGGTATTCGATCAGGCGCTTGATGTAGTTGGTCACCACCTGCTCGGGGCTGATCAGCACGTCGACCGGGATCGCCTCGTTGTCGAACAGCGCCTCGCGGGTCAGGTAGGCCGATTCGCGTACGCGGGCGATGCGCGTCGGGGTGTGGAACAGGGTGTAAGCGACCTGGCAGGCGATCATGTTGACTTCGTCGCTGTTGGTCACCGCCACCAGCATGTCGGCGTCGTCGGCACCGGCCTGGCGCAGCACGGTGGGGAAGGAACCCTTACCCTGCACCGTGCGGATGTCCAGGCGGTCGCCGAGGTCGCGCAGGCGGTCGCCATCGGTGTCGACCACGGTGATGTCGTTGGCTTCGCTGGCCAGGTGTTCGGCCAGGGTGCCGCCTACCTGGCCGGCGCCGAGAATGATGATTTTCACTGATCGCTCCGTTAGCTGTGGTCGGTCACAGCGGTCTTGAACAGCTTGGCATAGTAGAAGCCATCGTGGCCGTCTTGCTGCGGTAGCAGCTGGCGGCCGTGCGCCGGCTGCAGGCCGAACTCACCGGCGATGGGCAGTTCCCGGGCATCCGGGGTGCGGGCGAGGAACGCAGCGATGCTCTCGCTGTTTTCCGTCGGCAGCACCGAGCAGGTGGCATAGAGCAGGATGCCGCCGGGCGCGAGGGTTGGCCACAGGGCATCGAGCAGCTCGCCCTGTAATTGGGCCAGGGCGGGAATGTCCTCGGGCTGCCGGGTCAGCTTGATGTCCGGGTGACGGCGGATTACTCCGGTGGCCGAGCAGGGCGCGTCGAGCAGAATGCGCTGGAACGGTTGACCATCCCACCAGGTGGCGCTATCGCGGCCATCGGCGGCAATCAATACGGCGTCCAGGCGCAGGCGGTCGAGGTTCTCGCGCACGCGCGCCAGGCGCTTGGCCTCCAGATCGACGGCGACCACTTCGGCCAGCGCCGGTTCGACTTCCAGCAGGTGGCAGGTCTTGCCGCCCGGTGCGGCGCAGGCGTCCAGTACGCGTTGGCCCGGCGCCAGTTCGAGCAGGTCGGCGGCCAGTTGCGCAGCTTCGTCCTGCACGCTGACGCGCCCGTCCTTGAAGCCTGGCAGGGTGGTCACGTCGCAGGGTTGCAGCAGGCGCACACCGTCACGGCTGAAGGTGCAGGGCTCGGCGGCGATGCCGGCACTGCGCAATTCTTCGAGGTAGGCGTCGCGGCTGCCATGGCGGCGATTGACCCGCAGGATCAGCGGCGGATGCGCGTTGTTGGCGGCGCAGATGGCTTGCCAGTGCTCAGGCCAGAATGCCTTGAGCTGTTTTTGCAGCCAGCGCGGGTGCGCGGTGTGCAGCACCGGGTCGCGATCCAGTTCGGCGTACAGTGCCTCGTGTTCGCGCTGGGCACGGCGCAGCACGGCGTTGAGCAGGCCCTTGGCCCAGGGCTTTTTCAGCGCGCCGGCGCAACCGACCGTCTCGCCGATGGCGGCGTGCTCGGGGATGCGGCTGTGCAGCAACTGGTAGAGGCCAACCAGCAGCAGCGCTTCCACATCCTTGTCGGCGGCCTTGAAGGGTTTTTCCAGCAGCTTCTCGGCCAGCAACTGCAGACGCGGTTGCCAGCGCGCGGCGCCGAAGGCCAGATCCTGGGCCAGGGCACGGTCATGATGCTCGACCTTGTCCAACTGCGGCGGCAGGCTGCTGCCCAGTGAAGCCTTGCCGGAGAGCACGGCAGTCAGGGCGCGGGCGGCAGCCAGACGGGGGTTCATTGGCCGAGCACCAGGCCGGGTGCGAACTGCTCGCGGCGACTGTTATAGATGTCGGCGAAGGCCAGCGGCTTGCCGCCGGGCAATTGCAGACGAGTCAGACGCAGCGCGCCTTCGCCGCAGGCTACGGTCAGGCCGTACTTGTCGGCGGCGAGAATGCTGCCTGGAGTGCCTTTGCCCTCGCCGATTTCGGCGGCATGCACTTTCAACGCATCTCCGCTGAGTGTTGTGTGGCAGATCGGCCAGGGGTGGAAGGCGCGCACCAGGCGCTCCAGTTCCACGGCTGGGCGGCTGAAGTCCAGGCGCGCTTCGTCCTTGTTCAGCTTGTGCGCGTAGTTGGCCAGGGCGTCGTCCTGCACTTCGCCCTTCAGCGTACCGGCCGCCAGACCGTCGATGGCTTGCAGCACGGCCTGCGGGCCGAGCTGGGCGAGGCGGTCGTGCAGGCTACCGCCGGTGTCGCTGGCGCTGATCGGCGTGCTCACCTTGAGCAGCATGGGGCCGGTGTCGAGGCCGGCTTCCATCTGCATCACGGTGACACCACTCTCGGCATCGCCGGCCTGCACCGCCCGCTGAATCGGCGCAGCACCGCGCCAGCGCGGCAGCAGGGAGGCGTGGCTATTGATGCAGCCAAGGCGCGGGGTATCGAGCACCACCTGCGGCAGGATCAGGCCATAGGCGACCACCACCATCAGATCCGGCTGCAGTGCGGCCAGCTCGGCCTGTGCCTCTTCGTTGCGCAGGCTGGCCGGCTGGTAGACCGGGATGCCGTGCTCGACGGCGAGCTGCTTGACCGGGCTCGGCATCAGTTTCTGGCCACGGCCGGCCGGACGATCCGGCTGGGTGTAGACGGCGATGATCTGGTGCGGGCTGGCCAGCAGGGCCTTGAGGTGTTCGGCGGCGAATTCCGGGGTGCCGGCAAAGATGATACGCATGGGGCAGTCACCAAAGAAAAAGGCTTGCCGTGGCAAGCCTTTGGATAAAACGGGGGTCAGGCGCGTTGGCGATGCTGTTTTTCCAGCTTCTTCTTGATGCGGTCGCGCTTGAGGCTGGACAGGTAGTCGACGAACAGTTTGCCGTTGAGGTGATCGCACTCGTGCTGGATGCACACGGCGAGCAGACCTTCGGCGATCAGCTCATAGGGTTGGCCATCGCGATCCAGCGCCTTGATCTTGACCTTCTGCGGGCGGTCGACGTTTTCGTAGAAGCCGGGCACCGACAGGCAGCCTTCCTGGTACTGATCCATCTCGTCGGTCAACGACTCGAACTCGGGATTGATGAACACCCGCGGCTCGGACTTGTCCTCGGACAGATCCATGACCACCACGCGCTTGTGCACGTTGACCTGCGTTGCGGCCAGGCCGATACCCGGAGCGTCATACATGGTCTCGAACATGTCGTCGACCAGCTGACGGATGGAGTCGTCCACGACGTCCACCGGTTTGGCGATGGTACGCAGGCGTGGATCAGGAAATTCGAGGATATTCAGGATCGCCATATGCGTTTGTGATGCACTTGTGGAATAAAGTCAAAATCCGCTGCTAAGATGATGAACAGCATTGAAAAACGGCTTCACGCCGCGGATTCAGCGGGTTTGGACGCGGCGCTAGGGCGCTACACGTGAAGGCACATAATAAAGGGATTCACCGTATGAGGAAAACACTACTCGCCCTGCTCCTGGCAGCCGGCGGATTGGCCCTGGCCGGTTTGGCTCAGGCCGCAGTGCAACTCAAGGATGGTCATCCGGATCGTTATACCGTGGTCAAGGGCGATACGCTCTGGGATATCTCCGGCAAGTTCCTCAGCCAGCCGTGGAAGTGGCCAGAGATCTGGCACGCCAACCCGCAAGTGGCCAACCCGCACCTGATCTACCCCGGTGATACCCTCAACCTCGTCTACATCGACGGCCAGCCGCGCCTGGTGCTCAATCGTGGCGAGTCGCGCGGCACCATCAAACTGTCGCCGCAGGTGCGCACCACACCGATGGCCGAAGCCATTCCGACCATTCCGCTGCAAGCGATCAACAGCTTCCTGCTGAGCAACCGCATCGTCAACTCGCCTGAAGAGTTCAACGGCAAGCCCTACATCGTCGCCGGTAATGCCGAGCGTGTGGTCAGCGGCGCCGGCGACCGCATCTACGCGCGTGGCAAGTTCGACGAGCAGCATCCGGTGTACGGCATCTTCCGCCAGGGCAAGACCTATCTGGATCCGGAAACCAAGGAATTCCTCGGTATCAACGCCGATGACATCGGTACGGGCGAGATCGTGGCCGAGGAAGGCGATGTCGGCACCCTGTTGCTGAGTCGTTCGACTCAGGAGGTGCGTCTCGGTGATCGCCTGTTCCCTACCGAAGAGCGCGCCATCAACTCGACCTTCATGCCCAGCGAACCGACCAGCGAGATCAATGGCCTGATCCTCGACGTGCCGCGCGGTGTGACGCAGATCGGTCAGTTCGACGTGGTGACGGTAAACAAGGGCGCAAATGACGGCCTGGAAATCGGCAACGTGCTAGCCGTGTACAAGACCGGCGAGACCGTACGTGATCGCGTGACCGGTGAAAGCGTGAAGGTTCCGGATGAGCGCTCCGGCCTGCTGATGATCTTCCGCACCTACGACAAGCTCAGCTATGGCCTGGTGCTGCAGGCCAGCCGGCAGTTGGCAGTGATGGACAAGATCCGCAACCCGTAATACCCAACGAGCCCCGCCCAGTGCGGGGCTCGTGCTTTCAGGTCGCCAGGATGGCGGCAGCACTCATCAGGGACGAATTGCCATGCCAGCATCCTCCTCGCTTTCCCCCGCCGAACTCGAAGCCCGCCTGCGCTTGCACCTGCTGCCGGAGCTGGGGCCGCGCCGTTTCCGCAAACTGCTCAGCGCTTTCGACAGCGCCTCGGCCGCCCTCAGTGCGCCTGCCAGCGCTTGGCGGGCGCTGGGGCTGCCGGCAGCCTGTGCCGAACCTCGGCGCAGTGCGTCGATTCGCGAGCGGGCGGCCGCTGCCTTGGCCTGGCTCGAACAGCCGGGCCAGCATCTGCTGATGTGGGACGACCCCCGCTATCCGGCTTTGCTGGCGGAGTTGAGCGATGCGCCGCCACTGCTGTTCGTTGCCGGCGATCCGCAACTGTTGGAAGCACCGCAGCTGGCCATGGTCGGTAGCCGCCGAGCATCTGGCCCAGGTCTGGATAACGCACGTGCCTTCGCCCGTAGCCTGGCGGCCGGTGGCTTCGTCATCACCAGTGGCTTGGCGCTGGGCATCGACGGGGCCGCGCATCAGGGTGCGCTGGACGGTGGCGGCAAGACCATCGCCGTCCTTGGTACAGGTCTCAAGTGCCTGTATCCGGCGCGGCACAAGCGGTTGGCAGCGCAGATCATCGAGCAGGGCAGTGCGCTGGTTTCCGAACTGCCGCTGGATTGCACGCCACAGGCCAGCAACTTTCCCCGGCGCAATCGCATCATCAGCGGCCTGGCACTCGGTGTGCTGGTGGTCGAGGCCAGCCCGTCCAGCGGTTCGCTGATCACCGCCCGACTGGCGGCCGAGCAGGGCCGCGAGGTCTACGCCATTCCCGGTTCAATCCATCATCCCGGCGCGCGCGGCTGTCATCAGTTGATCCGCGACGGTGCCACCTTGGTGGAGAGCGTGGAGCACATCCTGGAGGCGTTACGTGGCTGGCAGGTGCCGATGGCGCCAGGCAAATCCCAAGCATCCGCGGCAGTGGAACATCCCCTGTTGGCGCTGCTGCATGCCGCGCCGCACAGCAGCGAGGCCCTGGTGCAGGCCAGTGGCTGGGCGCTGTCCGATGTACTGGCGGCGCTGACCGAGCTGGAACTCGACGGCCTGGTGTGCAACGAGTCCGGGCGCTGGCTGGCGCGTAGCCGCTAGCGGGATCGCCTACGGGTTAGGGTTCTGGGGCCGGCTTGGATAGACTGCCGCTCATTCCCTAGCGAGAGACAGCCATGACCAGTAACTGGCAGGTGCAGCAAGCGGCACGCGTGGTTCATGCCGGCGGGGTGATTGCCTATCCGACCGAGGCGGTCTGGGGCCTGGGTTGCGATCCGTGGAACGAGTTGGCGGTCGACCGCCTGCTGGCGCTTAAAAACAGGCCGCTGCACAAGGGCTTGATCCTGGTGGCCGATGAGATCGAACAGTTCGACTTTCTCCTCGCTGATCTGCCTGACATCTGGCAGGAACGGCTGGCTGGTAGCTGGCCTGGGCCCAATACCTGGCTGGTGCCACATCAGGGGCGTTTGCCCGAGTGGGTGACGGGTGAGCACGACAGCGTGGCGTTGCGTGTCAGTGCTCACCCTGTGGTGCGTGCGCTTTGCCGCCTGAGCGGGCCGCTGATTTCCACCTCGGCCAACCCGGCCGGTCGCCCCGCTGCGCGTTCGCGCCTGCGCGTCGAGCAGTATTTCCCGGGGGAACTGGACAAGGTGCTCGGCGGCGCGCTGGGTGGGCGCAAGAATCCCAGTCTGATCCGCGACCTGCGCACGGGCGATGTGATTCGGCCGTCCTGACAGGCCAATGCTCGCGGCTAGGGCCTCTTGTGAGAGTGGCGCTGGCCGCGACTGTTTTACGGCAGCAGGATGGTCGAACCTGTGGTCTGCCTCGAACTCAGCGCGTCCTGCGCGGCGGCCGCCTCCTTCAGCGCGTAGCGGTTGCTGATTTCCACCTGCAGCTTGCCGCTGGCGATCATGCCGAACAGCTCGTCGGCCATGGCCTGCAGGCGCTGCGCACTGGTGGCGTAGCCGGCCAGGGTCGGACGGGTGACGTACAGCGAGCCCTTCTGCGCCAGGATGCCCAGGTTGACTCCGGTGACCGCGCCGGAGGCGTTGCCGAAGCTGACCAGCAGGCCGCGCGGCGCCACGCAGTCCAGCGAGGTTTCCCAGGTGTCCTTGCCGACGCCGTCGTAGACCACCGGGCACTTGGCGCCATCGGTCAGCTCCAGCACGCGCTGCACGACGTTCTCATGGCTGTAATCGATGGTCGCCCAGGCGCCCTGCTCTTTCGCTCGCGCCGCCTTCTCTGCCGAACTGACGGTGCCGATCAGCTTCACGCCCAGCGCCTTGGCCCATTGGCAGGCGAAGGAGCCGACACCGCCGGCTGCGGCGTGGAAGAGGATGGTTTCGCCGCCTTTGAGTTCGTAGGTCTGGCGCAGCAGGTACTGCACGGTCAGGCCCTTGAGCATGACGGCGGCGGCCTGTTCGAAGCTGACGCTGTCCGGCAGTTTCACCAGCTTGTCGGCGGGCAACACATGCAGCTCGCTGTAGGCTCCTAGCGGGCCGGTGGCGTAGGCGACGCGGTCACCCACGGCAAAGCCTTCGACTTCGCTGCCGACGGCCTCGACTACACCGGCCCCTTCGGTGCCCAGACTCGAGGGCAGCGCGGGCGGTTGGTACAGGCCGCTGCGGAAATAGGTGTCGATGAAGTTCAGGCCGATGGCCCGGTTGGCCACCCGCACCTCGCGTGGCCCGGGGGCTGCCGGCTGATAGTCGCGGTACTCCAGCACGTCGCTGCCGCCGTGCTGGCTGAACTGAATGCGCTTGGCCATCTCGGATTCCTTGTCTGCAATGAGCCACCTGCTGGCGGCGAAAGGGTCTATCCAATCCTCCCGATTGACCGACGTCAACTGCGGATCAGTCGCCACGAATGCTATGCTGCCCGCCGATTTCGACCCGCTCCCCGCTCAAGGTGCCGCCGTGACTGACCGTACCGAGGCCGTGAAGGCCTACCTGCTCGACCTGCAAGACCGCATCTGCTCCGCCCTGCAAGCCGAGGACGGCCAGGCCGTGTTCGCCGAAGACGCCTGGCAGCGCCCGGCCGGTGGTGGCGGGCGCACGCGGGTGATCGAGAATGGCGCGCTGATCGAAAAAGGCGGGGTGAATTTCTCCCACGTGTTCGGCGACAGCCTGCCGCCTTCGGCCAGTGCCCACCGTCCCGAGCTGGCCGGTCGTGGCTTCCAGGCGCTCGGCGTGTCGCTGGTGATCCACCCGGAAAACCCTTACGTGCCAACCTCGCATGCCAACGTGCGCTTCTTCAGCGCCGAAAAGGCGGGCGAGGAGCCGGTGTGGTGGTTCGGCGGTGGTTTCGATCTGACGCCCTACTACGCCAACGAAGAGGATTGCGTGTTCTGGCACCAGGTCGCCCATGACGCTTGCGCACCGTTCGGCGCCGAGGTCTATCCCAAGTTCAAGGCCTGGTGTGACCGCTACTTCCACCTCAAGCATCGCGGCGAGCCGCGCGGTATCGGCGGGCTGTTCTTCGACGACCTGAACGAGTGGGATTTCGACACCTGCTTCGCTTTCATGCGCGCCATTGGCGATGCCTACATCCAGGCTTACCTGCCCATCGTCCAGCGCCGCAAGGCCATGCCGTTCGGCGAGCGTGAGCGCGAATTCCAGGCTTTCCGCCGTGGTCGTTACGTCGAGTTCAACCTGGTGTTCGACCGTGGCACCCTGTTCGGCCTGCAATCGGGTGGGCGTACCGAGTCGATCCTCATGTCGCTGCCGCCGCACGTGCGCTGGGGCTACGACTGGAAACCCGAGCCGGGCAGCGAGGAAGCGCGGCTGACCGAGTATTTTCTGACTGATCGCGATTGGTTGGCGCGGGCTTAGCTTCCATTCTCTTCTGTAGGAGCTGCGCCCCGCAGCGGTGCTCCTACAGGACGGTGTCAGTTTCGTAGATGTCTACTGTTACAGGACTTTCCATGGATCGTTACTGCGTCTTTGGCAACCCCATCGGCCACAGCAAATCACCGCTGATCCATCGCCTGTTCGCCGAACAGACCGGCCAGGTGCTCGATTACCAGGCGCGGCTGGCGCCGCTGGACGACTTCGCCGGCAATGCCCGCGCCTTTTTCGCCGAAGGCCTGGGTGGCAACGTGACCGTGCCGTTCAAGGAAGAGGCCTTTCGCCTCTGCGACACGCTCACCGAGCGCGCGCGCCGGGCGGGGGCAGTGAACACCCTGAAGAAACTCGAAGACGGCCGCCTGCTGGGTGACAACACCGATGGCGCCGGCCTGACCCGTGACCTGCAGGACAACGCCGGTTTCAGCCTGACCGGCAAGCGCATCCTCATTCTTGGCGCAGGGGGTGCCGTGCGTGGCGTGCTGGAGCCCTTCCTGGCGCAGCGCCCGGCGAGCCTGGTGGTGGCCAACCGCACGCTGTGCAAGGCCGACAAGCTGGCGATGGAGTTCAAGGATCTCGGCCCGTTGCGTGCCGTCGGCTTCGACTGGGTCGATGCGCCGGTAGATCTGATCGTCAATGGCACCTCGGCCAGTCTGGGCGGAGAGCTGCCGCCCATCGCCCCGAGCCTGATCCAGCCTGGCCATACGCTCTGCTACGACATGATGTACGCCAAGGAGCCGACCGCCTTCAACCGCTGGGCGGCCGAGCAGGGCGCCGCGCGTTGCCTGGATGGCCTGGGTATGCTGGTCGAGCAGGCCGCCGAGGCATTCGAGCTGTGGCGCGGCGTGCGCCCCGACACGGTGCCGGTGCTTGCCGAGTTGCGGCGGCAACTGGCGGGTTGAAGAGTCCCCATGGCCGACGAAGCGCTCCCTAGGATCAAGGGCTATCACGCCCACGTCTATTACGACGCCGCTACTCTGCAGCAGGCGCGTGCCCTGTGCGAGGCGGCGGCGCAGCGCTTCCCCCTGCAAATGGGCCGGTTGCACCAGCAGCTCGTCGGGCCACACCCGTGCTGGAGCTGCCAGTTGGCCTTTCGTCCCGAGCTGTTCGCCGATCTGTTGCCCTGGCTGATGCAACACCGCGATGGGCTCGATGTGTTGGTGCACCCGATCACCGGTTTCGAGCTGCGCGATCATCGTGACTGGGCCCTGTGGCTGGGGCGCTCGCATCCTCTGGATCTCAGCGTGCTGGATGCCGACGAGGCCTGAGCGGCGTTACGTCTTTGTTTTGCCGATTGTGTCGCCGTGTTGTCCTGTCGCATCATGCCGGCCGCTTGTCCGCGCGCCCCGTAGAGGCAGGAACCGCTGCAGGGGCGAACAGTCTGGATGAAAGAGTCGCTCGCGGTCTTGCATCCGCCCACGATTCGGATATACCAAGGACACGTCCCTGAAGGAGTGAAGCATGCAGACCTCGCTGCTATGGCTCAAACAGGATCTTCGTCTCGACGATAACCCGGCGCTGCAGGCAGGGCTCAAGAGCGAGCGCCTGTTGCCGCTGTACGTTTTCGACCCCCGCACATTGAGCATGGGGCCTCTGGGCACTCGGCGCCAGGGTGTGCATCGCACCCGCCTGCTGCTGGAAAGCCTCACCGCGTTGGATGGCGCCCTGCGTCAGCGTGGCTCTCGCCTGTTGGTGTTGCAAGGCGAGCCCGAGCGGGTGATCGCGCAACTGGTGGAGCGTCTGGGCGTGCAGGAAGTGCTGACTCACGCCGAGATCGCCCCTGAAGAGCGCGCCCTGCAGATCCGCGTGCGTGACGCCCTGGGGTTGGTGCCGATGCGCGAATTCCCCGGCAATGGGCTGCTGCGCGAGGCGGAGCTGCCCTGCTCGCCCGAGGAACTGCCGCAAGTCTTCACGCGCTTTCGCGAGCTGTGCGAACAGCGCTTGCTGGTGTTCCAGCCACAAGCCGCGCCGGAGGTTCTGCCCGCGCTGCCCGATGCTGCGCTCGACCTGCTGCAGCCATTGCCGACACTCTCTCAGCTCGGCCTCGGTGAGCCGCTCAACGTGCCTGCCAGCGCCTTCCCTTTCTCCGGTGGCGAGGCCGCCGCACAGGCGCGTCTGCGTGATTACCTGTGGAACAGCCAGGGCGTGCGGGAGTACAAGGACACCCGCAACGGCCTGGTCGGCACCGAGTATTCCTCCAAGTTTTCCCCTTGGCTGGCCAATGGCTGCCTCTCTGCCCGGCGCGTGATGGCCGAGCTGCGGCGTCACGAGTCGCAGTACGGGCGCAACGATTCCACGCACTGGTTATGGGTGGAGTTGCTCTGGCGCGATTTCTTCCGCTGGACGCTGGTGCGCCATGGCAGCGCCTTGTTCAAGGCCGGCGGGTTGAAGGCCACCGCGCGCGCGCCGCGCAACCTCGATGAGCGTTTCCAGCGCTGGTGTGCCGGGCGTACCGGCATGCCCTTCGTCGATGCCAACATGCGCGAGCTGGCTGCTACCGGCTTCATGTCCAACCGTGGTCGGCAGGTGGTGGCCAGCTATCTGGTGCACGACCTGCAACAGGATTGGCGGCATGGCGCGGCGTGGTTCGAGGAGCACCTGCTCGACTACGATCCGGCGAGCAACTGGGGTAACTGGGCCTATCTGGCCGGCGTGGGCAGCGATCCTCGGCAGAACCGCGTGTTCAACGTGTTGCGCCAGGCGCGCCAGTACGACCCGGATGCGAGCTACGTGAGCCTGTGGATGCCGGAGCTGCACACGGTAGCCGCGCACCTGCGGCATACGCCATTTTTGCTCCCGGCGTTGCAACTGGAGGCCATGCGCTATCCACGCCTGGAGCAGATGCCGGAGACCTGGCGGCCCTATCTGCCGGCCGCCTAACCCAGTTCGATCCGATTGCGTCCCTCGCCCTTGGCGCGGTAGAGCGCCTTGTCGGCGCGTTCGAAGACCGCGTCGCTGCTTTCGTTGCCACGGAACTCGGTCAGGCCGGCCGAGCAGGTGATCGTCAGCGGTTCGCCCTTGAAATGGAACGGACAGGCAGCCACGGCGTTGCGTAGCGTTTCCAGCAATTGCTGGCCGCCCTCCATGGGCGTGGCGGGAATCAGCAGGACGAATTCCTCACCGCCGAAGCGGGCCATGAAGTCGGTCTTGCGCAGGCGTTTCTGCAGTTCGCTGGCAATGATCTTCAGGACGCGGTCACCGGCCAGGTGGCCGTAGTTGTCGTTGACGCGTTTGAAGTGATCGATGTCCAGCACCGCCAGTAGCAGCTCACCGCCGTAGCGTTGGCGACGCGCCACTTCCAGCTCCAGACGCTCGCTCCAGGCGGCCCGATTGGGCAGGCCTGTCAATGGGTCGAGCAGCGACTTCTGCCGTTGCTCCTCGAGATGATCGCGGAACTGCTGGGCTTCCTGTTCCATCTCCGCAACGCGCTGCACCAGTCCCTGCAGGCGCTCGGCAACCGCTTCCTCGCGCTCGTTGCGCTGGTGCTGATGGGTGGCGACTGTTTGCAGAAGTGCGTCCAGGCGTTGTTCCAGCGCACTTTTCAGTGAGTCCAGATCCACGGCTTCCTGCACGCTGTTCTGCAGCTCATTGACCTGCTCACGCAGTTCCTGATCGAAGCTGCGGGCCTGTTCGACCGAACCGCTGTAGCCTTCGTGCGCCTCGTTGAGGGTGCCGATGAAGACCGCCAGGCGCTCGTTGAGCTGCTTGAGGTAGACGGCAAATTCGCGCTGACCGTTACCGCTGACGGCGAGCACCAGTACCGACAGATCGTCGAGTACGGGCACCAGTTCGTACCAGTTCAACGGCCCAAGCAGACGCTCCAGCAGCGCTTCGCCCTGCGGCTGATGGCGGGGCGGCAGTTCCAGTTCGGCGAGCAGCTTGCGCAGGCTTTCGGCGATATGAGGCGCTACGGTGCTGTAGCCCGGCTCGTTACTCGGCAGGGCAAATTCTGCATCACCCTCAGGCCGCTCAACGGACACCAGGCCGGGAGGTAGAGGCAGGCTGTCGAGCGTTGCCGCTGGCGACGAAGAGGCGGCGACGAGCGGCGGGCGTTCGCTCTCGACCGGCTTGCTCTCAGTGGCTGGTTGAGCCTGAGGCGTAACAGCTATGGGTTGCGCCGCAGGCACGTCAGCGCTCGGGGCGATTGGCGCGGCGGCTTCACTGGCCTCACCCGGTTCGGCGGTGGCACTGTCGCCGCGACCGCCGAACAGGCGTTGCAGCAGGCCCGGCTGTTCCGGCTGACTGCTGCGCAGTTGCTCCAGTGCCTGGCCCTGTAACTGGCTCAGCTGGCTCAGCAGCGCTGGCAGCTTGTAGCTGTGGCTGGTGGCGTCCTCCATCTGCCGGCTGAGTGATTTCAGCGCCTTGCGCACCTCGCGTGGCGGATCCAGCTTCTGCAGCTGTTCGATCACCTGCTGCAGGGCGGTGAGGGCTTCGTCGGAGCGCTGCTGGCGACGTTGCTCGGATTCCAGCACGGCCTTTTCCAGGCGCGGGATCAGGCTGCTGAGCGGAGCATCCATATCGTCGCGGCGGAGGATCTCGCGCATCTCCTTCATGCACTGATCCACGGCCTTGTCGGTACCCTCGGCCGCTAGGCTGCTGCGCACGAGGCCGCGGCGCAGCAGGTCGAGGCGCGCGTCCCAGCGTCTTTCGAGCTTCTCCTGCTGCTCGAGGCTGCTCAGGTACTTGTCTTTCCAGCGCTGGGCGTCATCGCTCATTTGGCTTATTCCAGGGATGGCGGGTTCGTTATAGGCGTTTGGCCACTACTCTGAGCCTTTGGCAGGCGGATTTCCACAGCGACCGGCAGGTGATCCGAGATCGGCTGCTCAAGAACGTTAACTCGACCCAGTTCGAGAGTCGGGCTGAGCAGGATGTGATCGAGGCAGCGCTGCGGTCGCCAACTCGGAAAGGTTGCCTGCGCCTGGGGAGCGAGTAGGCCGAGGTCGCGTAGCGGCGAGTTTTCCAGCAGATCCAGGGCATGGGTGTTCATGTCGCCCATCAGCACCAGATGGCGGTAAGGGGTGACGCGTTCGCGGATGTAGGCGAGCTGGCGCGCACGGGTTTTCGAGCCGAGGGCCAGGTGCATCATCACCACCAGCAGGGCCTGCTCGCCATCGCCCAGTTGCAGGAATATCGCTCCACGCCCGGGCGGACCTGGCAGGGGATGATCCTCGAGCATCTGCGGGCGCAGACGGCTGAGCAGGCCATTGCTGTGCTGGGCGAAGCGCCCCAGGTTGCGGTTGAGCTGCTGGTACCAGTAAGGGAAGGCGCCCAGCTGGGCCAGGTACTCGACCTGATTGACGTAGCCCGAGCGCAGGCTGCCGCCGTCCACTTCCTGGAGGGCGACGAGGTCGAAGTCGGCCAGCAGATCACCGATGCGCTGCAGATTGCCGGCGCGGCCGGCATGGGGCAGCAGGTGTTGCCAACTGCGGGTCAGGTAGTGATGGTAGTGCTGGGTATTGATGCCGACCTGGACGTTGAAACTGAGCAGGCGCAACAGGCCATCGGCCGGCCAGTCGCGTTCCTGAGAGGTGCAGTGCGGGTTGACCTGTGGATCGCACAGGCCAACCGCACGGGTCTTTCGCCAACGGCGCAGCATCGCGAGCGCCTATGACCGATCAGAGCGCTTCGCGCTCCTTGGCGATCAGGTAGTCAGCCACTTCCAGCGCCTGAGTCGGGCCACCGGCCGAGCCGATATCGAAACGGTACTTGCCGCCAACGATCATCACCGGCACACCGCTGATCTGGTAGGCCATGGCGAGTTTCTTGGCTTTCTCCATCTGGCCTTTGACGGCGAAGGAGTTGAAGGTCTTGAGGAAGGCATCGCGATCCACGCCCTGGGTCGCGACGAAATCGGCGAACTCTTCGGGTGTACCCAGCTTCTTCTTCTCCTGGTGAATGGCGTTGAACACGGCGTCATGCACCTTGTGCTCGACCTTCATCATGTCCAGGGTGATGAATGCCTGGCCATGGACGTTCCACAGGCCACCGAACAGCGCCGGGATACGAACGAAGTTGACGTCATCCGGCAGTTGTTTGATCCAGGGGTTGAGCGTCGACTCGAACTGATAGCAGTGCGGGCAGCCGTACCAGAACAGTTCGACCACTTCGATCTTGCCCGGCTTGGATACCGGAACGGGGCTGCTGAGCTCGACATACTGCTGGCCGGCGACCGGTTCGGCGTGGGCGGTGAGGCCGAACAGGCTGCTGATCGCCAGAGCGGCGCCGAAAATCAGGTTACGCATGGGGGAACTCCTTGGCTGGAAAAGCATCGCCCTGATGGCGATTCGGAACTATGACTCGCTATCGTTGAGCCGGTTCCGCCATTGTAGCCATGGCGCATACGAAAAAGGGTGGCCGTAGCCACCCTTCGTCTCGCCAAGTGCAGCGACGGTCTGTCAGTGCAGGCCCTGGATGTAGCTGGAAACCGCTTCGATGTCCTTGTTGCTCAGCTTGGCAGCGATGGAGCGCATGATCATCGCGTCGCCATCGTTGGTGCGGTTGCCTTCGCGGAAATCGGTCAGCTGCTTGGCCACGTACTGGGCATGCTGGCCACCCAGGTGCGGGAAGCCGGCAGCGGCGATGCCGGCGCCGTTGGGCGAATGGCAACCGGTGCAGGCCGGCATGCCTTCTTCCAGCTTGCCGCCGCGGAACAGCGCTTCACCACGCTTGACCAGCTTGGGATCGGCAGCGCCAACGCTCATCTTCTGGCTGGAGAAGTAGGCGGCGATGTCGGCCATGTCCTGGTCGCTGAGGTTGTCCAGCAGGCCGGTCATTTCCACGACCTGGCGATTGCCGGACTTGATGTCGTGCAGTTGCTTGAGCAGGTAGCGCTCGCCTTGGCCGGCCAGCTTGGGAAAGTTTGGTGCAGGGCTGTTGCCATCAACGCCGTGGCAGGCGCCACAGACAGCGACTTTACCCTGACCGGCTTGAGCATCACCGGCAGCCTGTGCCACACCGGTGAGGCCCAGGGTCAACAGCAGACTCACGAGTACTTTGTTCATCAGCTAATCCAATTACGGCTAAGAGAGAAAGGGTTATCGGGCGGTACTGCTCATTCGGTCATCAACTTGATGACCGCCTGGTAGTCCTCTGCCGTGCAGTCCATGCACAGCCCACGGGGCGGCATGGCATTCAAACCATTGGTGACACTCTGCACCAGCGCGTCCATGCCTTTGGCCAGCCGTGGTTCCCATGCAGCTTTGTCACCTTTCTTCGGTGCCATGGGAAGCTGGCCGTTGTGGCAAGCGCCACAGGCGCGGTCGAATACCGCTTGCGGATCTTGTGCGGCATGACCGTTCAAGGACAGCAGGGTTACGGCAGCCGCGAGCAGCATTTTCTTCATCAAATCGACCTCATCAGGGTGGGAACATCCAGCCTCTATCGGGCGGTATGAAATGGTCGTTCCCTATTGCTACGGTTCCTGCGGGTGGGACAAAGCGCACACAAAATCTGCGGCATTATATACTGGCAATGCTGAAACGGAAACGACGCCACCTGCCACACGCCTTTGCGTATGGCAGGTGCGCGGAAATGTCGCAAGTCCCCGATCCCTGTGCCGGATCTGGGCACCCACCGGATATCCCCATGCTCGCGAAGAACCCCATTATCGGTCTGTGTCAGCAGGCCAGCTTCCTCATCAGTGCCGCCAAGGTCGATCAATGCCCCGAGGACAGTGGCCTGGAGGTGGCGTTTGCCGGGCGTTCCAACGCCGGCAAGTCGAGCGCGCTCAACACCCTCACCCACGCCAGCCTGGCGCGCACCTCGAAGACCCCAGGGCGCACCCAGTTGCTCAACTTCTTCCGCCTGGATGACGAGCGTCGCCTGGTCGACCTGCCCGGCTATGGTTATGCCAAGGTGCCGATCCCGCTCAAGCAGCACTGGCAGAAGCACCTGGAGGCCTATCTGGGCAGCCGCGAGAGCCTGTGCGGTCTGGTGCTGATGATGGATATCCGCCATCCGCTGACCGAGTTCGACTGCATGATGCTCGACTGGTCGAAAGCCAGCGGCATGCCGCTGCACATCCTGTTGACCAAGGCCGACAAACTGGCTTTCGGCGCGGCGAAGAACGCCCTGCTCAAGGTGCGTCAGGAGATTCGCAAGCAATGGGGCGATGGCATCGGCATCCAGCTGTTCTCGGCGCCCAAGCGCATGGGCGTGGAAGAGGCGCAGATGGTGCTGGCAGGCTGGTTGGATCTGTTGCCGGAAGAAAGTGACGACGCCTCTGAGGAGGCCTGATGTATCGGGTGCGCTATACGCGCCCGGCGACATCGCTGTCTGGCACTTTTTTCCAGGCAAAAAAAACCCCGAGCTTCGTATGGGGAGGGAGAAGTTCGGGGTTCAAGGTCTGAACCGCTAGGGCGGGGTTCAGATGTCTGCCAACACTTAACACAACAAAGGAGCATTGAAGGGCTTAACGGCCATTCACGAACTCTGACCCGGGCCAAATGCGGAAAGTTCAGCGGTTTTAAAAACTATTTGCCATAACGAATGGCAGAGTCTGCTCTGAAACCCATAAGCTAGAGCGGCCGCGGCTTGGCGCCGCGGCGTGAGGGTCAGTGAGCTTCGTCCCAGTTGCTGCCGACACCGACTTCAACGAGCAGCGGCACGTCCAGGTCGGCGGCGCCGCTCATCAGGTGCTTGAGCTTGGTGCTGACTTCATCGACCAGATCCTCGCGCACCTCCAGCACCAGTTCGTCGTGCACCTGCAGGATGATGCGCGCGTCGATGCCACTGTCCTGCAGCCAGCCGTCCACTTTGATCATGGCGCGCTTGATGATATCCGCTGCCGTGCCCTGCATCGGCGCGTTGATCGCGGCGCGCTCGGCACCCTTGCGCATGGCCTGGTTCTGCGCGTGGATTTCCGGCAGGTACAGGCGACGGCCGTAGACCGTCTCCACATAACCCTGCTCGGCCGCCTGCGCGCGGGTGCTTTCCATGTAGGTCAGCACGCCGGGGTAACGGGCGAAATAACGGTCGATGTAGGCCTGCGCCTCCTTGCGTTCGACGTCGATCTGTTTGGCCAGACCGAAGGCGCTCATGCCGTAGATCAGACCGAAGTTGATCGCCTTGGCCTTGCGCCGCTGATCGCTGCTCACCTCCTCCAGGGCCACACCAAACACCTCGGCAGCGGTAGCCTTGTGTACGTCCAGGTCATGGTGGAAGGCATCGAGCAGGCCTTTGTCCTTGGCCAGGTGGGCCATGATGCGCAGTTCGATCTGCGAGTAGTCCGCCGCCATCAGCTTGTAGCCCTTGGGCGCGACGAAGGCCTGGCGGATACGCCGCCCTTCGGCAGTGCGGATCGGGATGTTCTGCAGGTTCGGGTCGCTGGAGGACAGGCGCCCAGTGGCGGCCACCGCCTGGTGATAGCTGGTGTGGATACGCCCGGTGCGTGGGTTGATCTGCTCCGGCAGCTTGTCGGTGTAGGTGCTCTTGAGCTTGCTCAAGGAGCGGTACTGCATCAGCACCTTGGGCAGTTCGAAGTCCTGCTCGGCCAGTTCGGCCAGCACCGCCTCGGCGGTGGAGGGCTGGCCCTTGGCGGTCTTGCTGATCACCGGGTAGCCGAGCTTTTCATAGAGGATCACGCCGAGCTGCTTGGGCGAGGCCAGGTTGAATTCCTCACCGGCGATCTCGAACGCCTTGCGCTCCAGTTCGACCAGCTTGTCGCCCAGCTCGACACTCTGCTCGCCGAGCAGTTTGGCGTCGACCAGCGCGCCGTTGCGCTCGATGCGCGCCAGTACCGGCACCAGCGGGATTTCGATGTCGCGCAGCACCTTGGCCAGGGACGGCAGCGATTCCAGGCGTCCCCACAGTTCCTGGTGCAGACGCAGGGTCACGTCGGCGTCCTCGGCGGCGTAGGGGCCGGCCTGCTCCAGGGCGATCTGGTCGAAGGTCAGCTGCTTGGCACCCTTGCCGGCGATGTCCTCGAAGCGGATGGTGCTGTGGTTCAGGTACTTCAGCGCCAGGCTGTCCATGTCGTGACGAGTGGCGGTGGAGTCCAGCACGTAGGATTCGAGCATGGTGTCGAAGGCCACGCCCTGAACGGTAATCGGTGTGCTGGCGTTGGCCAGGACGTTGATGTCGTACTTGGCGTGCTGGCCAACCTTGGCCTTGGCCGGGTCTTCGAGGATCGGCTTGAGCGCCTTGAGCACCGCATCGCGATCCAACTGCTGCGGCACGCCCATGTAGGAATGCGCCAACGGGATATAAGCCGCTTCGCCAGCCTTGACCGCAAAGGACAGGCCGACCAGTTGCGCCTGTTGGGCGTCGAGGCTGGTGGTCTCGCTGTCGAAAGCGATCAGCTCGGCCTGTTCCAGCTTCTGCAGCCAGGCGTCGAACTGCGCCTGTTCCAGCACCAACTGATAATCACCGGCGCTGGCTGGCGCTGGCTCGGCTGCCTCTTCGGTGGCTTCGCCAGTCGGTTCGGCGAACAGGTCGCCAGCCGGCGCAGCAGCCTTTGCAGCCAGCGCCTTGTTCTGGCGCAGCAGATCGTCCAGCCAGTTCTTGAATTCCAGCTCGCCGTACAGCTCGACCAGGGCAGCCTGATCCGGCTCGCCGGGATGCAGCGAGTCGATCTCGATATTCAGCGGCACATCGGTCTTGATGGTTGCCAGCTGATAAGACAGGTAGGCCATCTCGCGGTGTTCCTCGAGCTTGGCCGGCAGGCCCTTGGCACCGCGAATGGGCAACGCCGGCACCTTGTCGAGGTTGGCGTAGATCACGTCGAGGCCGCCACCGACACCGACCAGCAGGCCGAGCGCGGTTTTCTCACCCACACCGGGCACGCCGGGAATGTTGTCGACCTTGTCGCCCATCAGCGCCAGGTAATCGATGATCAGCTCAGGCCCGACACCGAATTTCTCTTTCACGCCATCGGCGTCGTAGACGCTTCCGGTCATGGTGTTGACCAGCGTAACGTGCGGGCAGACCAGCTGCGCCATGTCCTTGTCGCCGGTGGAGATGACCACATCGCGCTTTTCCCCGGCGGCCTGACGGGCCAGGGTGCCGATCACGTCATCGGCTTCGACGCCTTCGACGCACAGCAGCGGCAGGCCGAGGGCTCGCACGCTGGCGTGCAGCGGCTCGACCTGCACGCGCAACTCGTCCGGCATGGACGGGCGGTTGGCCTTGTACTCGGCGAACAGCTCATCGCGGAAGGTGCCGCCCTTGGCGTCGAAGACCACGGCAAACGGGCTGTTCGGGTACTGCTTGCGCAGGCTCTTGAGCATGTTCAACACGCCCTTCACCGCTCCGGTGGGCATGCCCTTGGAGGTGGTCAATGGCGGCAGGGCATGGAAGGCGCGGTACAGGTACGAGGAACCGTCGACCAGAACGAGGGGGGCTTGGCTCATGCGCGGGATCAACCTTTTCGGCGGGTGCAGCGGTAGAATGGCTGCATCGGTGAAAAATGAAGGAGCAAGGTTATCATGGGTACGCTGAATCGCCTGTTGCTGGTCGGCCTTATGGCCTGTCTTCCGCTTGCTGCTCATGCCGAGGATCCGGTTTCTGCCGATCCTGACGTCACCATTCGCCAGGATGGCGATCGCACCATTCAGGAATACCGCGTCAATGGCTTCCTCTATGCCATCAAGGTCATTCCGAAGAATGGCAAACCCTATTTCCTCGTTCGCGCCGATGGCAGCGACGGCAACTTCATCCGCTCGGACGACCCGGACATGCTGATCCCGTCCTGGGAAATCTTCAGCTGGTAACAAGGCAACGAAATGTCGGTATTCACCCCCCTGGAGCGTCACGAGCTCGAAGTATTCCTGGCGCCCTACGGGCTGGGTCGGCTGAAGAGCTTTCAAGGCATCGCCGCTGGTAGCGAGAACAGCAACTTCTTCGTCAGCCTGGAGCAGGGCGAATTCGTTCTGACTCTGGTAGAACGTGGCCCGGTCGATGAGATGCCATTCTTCATCGAACTGCTCGACGTGCTGCACGATGCCGGCTTGCCGGTGCCCTACGCCCTGCGCACGCAGGATGGCGAGGCGCTGCGCACCCTGGCCGAGAAGCCGGCGCTGCTGCAGCCGCGCCTGGCCGGCAAGCACCTGCATGAGCCCAATGCCCATCACTGCCAGGAGGTGGGGCGTCTGCTGGCGAACATTCACCTGGCGACGCGTGCACAGCCCATCGAGCGCCGCAGTGATCGCGGATTGGACTGGATGCTGCGCGAAGGGGCGGCCCAGGCCGGCAAGCTGCCGGAAGGGGCGCAGGCGCTGCTGGGGGATGCGCTGGGTGAGATCGAAGGGCTCAAGCCTCGCCTGCTCGCCCTGCCCCGTGCCAACCTGCACGCCGATCTGTTCCGTGACAACGCCCTGTTCGACGGTAACCATCTGGCTGGGGTGATCGATTTCTACAACGCCTGTTCGGGGCCGATGCTCTACGACCTGGCAATCACCCTCAATGACTGGTGCTCGCACGAAGACGGCAGCCTCGACAGCGTTCGCGCGCGCGCGTTGCTCGGCGCCTACGCGGCGCTGCGGCCTTTCACTGCTGCCGAGGCCGAGCTGTGGCCGACCATGCTGCGCGTGGCTTGCGTGCGGTTCTGGCTGTCACGTCTGATCGCCGCCGAGTCCTTCGCGGGCCAGGATGTGCTGATTCATGATCCGGCCGAGTTCGAGCGCCGCCTGGCGCAGCGCCAGCAGATCGACCTGCCACTGCCGTTCGCGTTGTAACACGAAGCGAAACGCCGGCTATTTGTGTGGGGTAGTGGCGTAGGGCGAACCGGGACGCCGGCCGCTCGTAGCGCCAGCGAACAGTCCGCCAGGCTATGCCCAGTTCGGCACCACGACGCTCCAGCGTCATACTGCTTCCGAGCGGCCGGCGTTCCGGACGCCCTACGCCCCTGCCTTTCGCCCTGCGGTGGATGAAAAGAGCGTCATCCACCCTATGTCGGCATCCGCGTCGTATCAGCTACCGCTGACCAACCCCGGCAGTTGCTCGGCCAGCTTGGCGTTGTTGATCGGCGCGCGGATGAAGCCGCGTTGGGTGCCATCCGGGCCGAGGATCACCAGGTTGCCGCTGTGATCGACGGTGTAGTTTTCCTTGCTGGTATCAGCCGGGATGTAGGGGATGCTCACTGCGTTGGCCAGCTTCTGCAGGCTGGCTTCCTCGCCAGTCAGGCCCTGGAAGTTGGCATCGAAGTAACCCAGGTATTTCTTCAGTTGCTCGGGCGTGTCGCGGTTGGGATCGACGCTGACCAACACGATGCGCAGGCGCTCGCGGGTCGCTTCGGGTAGCTGGCTCTTGAGCTGGCGCAACTGGGCCAGGGTCGCCGGGCAGATGTCCGGGCAGAAGGTGTAGCCGAAGAACAGCAGCGTCCAGTCACCCTTGAATTCGTTCACCGGTGTTGCCTGGCCATCCTGATTGGTCATGCTCAGTGCCGGCAGGGTGCGCGGTTGCGGCAGCAGGACTATGCCGGCATCGAGCAGGGCAGCCGGGTCGCCCTGGCCCTTGCTACTCAGCACCTTGTTGACGGTCAGGCCCAGTACCAGGGCAACGACGGCGATGAGAACGAAAACGGTGGTATGGGTGCGGGTCATAAGGGCCTTTACAGATTGAGCAGCAGGTAATGGTCGAGCAACAGGGCGATGAACAGCAGGAAAAGGTACCAGATGCTGTACTTGAAGGTATTGATCGCCGCGTGCGGCAGGCTGTCACGGTACAGCACCCAGGCCCAGTACAGAAAGCGCCCGCCCAGTAGCACCGCACAGGCGAGGTAGAGCGGCCCGCTCATGTGAATGGCGTAGGGCAGCAGGGTCACGGCGAACATCGCCAGGGTGTAGAGCAGGATATGCACCTTGGTGTAATGCTCGCCATGGGTGACCGGCAGCATGGGGATGTCGGCCTTGGCGTATTCCTCCTTGCGGTGGATGGCCAGGGCCCAGAAGTGCGGGGGTGTCCAGGCGAAGATGATCAGCACCAGCAGCAACGGCTCGGCGCTCAGATGACCGGTGGCGGCGACCCAGCCCAGCAGCGGTGGCGCGGCGCCGGCCAGGCCGCCGATGACGATGTTCTGCGGCGTGGCGCGCTTGAGAAAGCCGGTGTAGATCACCGCGTAGCCGAGCAACGAGGCCAGGGTCAGCCAGGCCGTCAGCTCGTTGGTGAAGGCCAGCAGCAGGGCCTGGCCGGCCAGCGCCAGAAGCAGGGCAAAGGTCAGCGCGGAGGTCGGCGAGACGCGCCCGGCCGTGACCGGGCGCTTGTGCGTGCGTGCCATGATCGAGTCGATACGCCGATCCACCACATGGTTGACCGCCGCCGCTGCGCCCGCGCACAAGCCGATGCCGAGGTTGCCGAACACCAGCACCGTCCAGGGCACCCCGGCACGGGTGGCGAGGAACATGCCGACCAGCGAGGTGATGAGCATCAGCAGCACCACCTTGGGCTTGGTCAGTTCCAGGTAGTCGCGCCAGGTGGCGTGTGCGGCGTGGGCACGCAGGGTGGTGGCCATGACGACTCTCCTTTGCTTGGTTATTTACCGACCTGAACCAGGCCGACAGGCGCCAGCGTGTGCTTGGTAACGCGCCTTTCATTCGTGCTGCGCGTGGCCGTGGCCACCTTGCGCAGGCGGTAGTTGACCAGCACCAGTGTGAGCAACAGGGCAGCGCCGCCAGCGTTGTGAGCGACCGCAACCAGCAGCGGCAGGTGGAAGATCACGTTGCTGATGCCCAGGCTGACCTGCGCGGCGAGTGCCAGCAGCACCAGGCCGGCCAGGCGCGACAGTTTCGCCGCGTGCAGGCGCCAGGCCAGCAGCAACAGCGCCAGGCTGACGAACAGTGCGCCAAGGCGATGGCTCATGTGGATGGCCGTGCGCGCATCGCTGTCGAGCTGGCCGCCCAGGTAGTTGGGGCCGATGTGCTGGGTCAGGTGAAAGCCTTTGCCGAAGTCCATCGCCGGCCACCACTGGCCGTGGCAGGTCGGCAGATCCACGCAGGCCACGGCGGCGTAGTTGGAGCTGACCCAGCCGCCGAGGGCGATCTGCCCGATCACCAGCAGCAGGCAGGCGGCGGCCAGTGTGCGTAGCCGTGCTGAAACCTGCAGCATGGTGAAGCGGCCGGACAGGCGCAGCGTGAGCAGCGCCAGCAGGCTCAGGGTGGCGAAACCGCCGAGCAGGTGCGCGGTGACCACCTGCGGCCACAGCTTGAGGGTGACTGTCCACATGCCGAAAGCCGCCTGCACGATCACCAGGGCGAGGATGGCCAGCGGCAGCTTCAGCGGTTGCTGCGGCTGATGGCGCAGGCGCACGGCTTTCATTGCCAGAGCGAGGATGACCATGCCGAGGGCACCAGCGAAATAGCGATGGATCATCTCGGCCCAGCCCTTGGCCACCTCGACCGGTATCTCGGGAAAGCGGCTCTCGGCGATGGCCTGTTTGTGCTCGCTCATCGGTACGCCGAGAAAGCCATAGCAACCTGGCCAGTCAGGGCAACCGAGGCCGGCGTGGGTCAGGCGGGTGTAGGCGCCGAGCAGCACCACCACGGCAGCGAGCAGGGTGGCGAACAGGGCGAGTCGGTATCCGGGTTTGCTCATGTGCTGTCCTCTTCAAAGGTGGGACACAGGGCTTGCTCAACCGATCAGGGAAATTTTCAGCAGGTAGCGCAGGTCATCGAGAATCGCCTTGCCCTGGCTGCTGCTGTCGTAGCGCAGCACCAGGTTGCCGTGCGGGTCGACCAGCCATAGCTGGGCTCCGGGCTGGGCGTCGCTGGCCTGCTGATAGGTACGGCTGTCGAGGCGATAGCGGCCGAGCTGGGGATACTCGCGTTGCAGGGTGGCGCTGTAGTCGGCGCTCAATGGTTCGCCACTGGCCAGGCTGTGGCTGGCGCGTGATGTCTCGCGGTTGAGGCCGATCTGGATCTGCCGCGCCAGGTACACCAGGCGTTGGCAGTCGGCTTCGCAGGCGCCAGGCGTGGTGACCAGGATCTGCCAGCGTGGCGCCAGTTCGCCTTGCACGCCGAGATCCTGCAGGGTGCGCCCATCACCGATCAGCGTGCCGTGATAGGTGCGGGTTTCCGGCACCCAGAACTGCCAGCGATACATGGCGCTGGCCAGTAACATGGGGCCGAAGACGATGGCCAGCAGAAGCAGCAATTGCAGGCGCCCACGCCCTTTGCGTGGGGCTTCAGGCAGGGTGATGGCTGGGTGCATGGCGTTTCTCCCGTGCGTTGTGCACACCGAGGTAGATGAACAGGCCGAGCAGCGCCACCGCCATGGCGAACCATTGCACGGCATAGCCCTGATGCTTGGCCGGGCTCATGGCCACCACCGGCCAGTCGACCCGGTAGCTGGCCAGGCCACTTTCCAGGCGTAGCTCCAGCGGCAGGCCGCCACGACCGAGCCGGCGCCACAGCGCCGCGCTGTCGACCTCGCTGATCAGCTGTGGCCAGTCCTTTCCAGCCGTTGCCTTGCCTTGCAGATGCAGGCCGCCGGGCGGGGCGACATAGACCCAGGCATCGAGCTGGATCGGCCCGTCGGGGGTGCTGTATTGCGGTGCCAGGCGGCGATCCGGCCAGGGCAGCCAGCCGCGGTTGAGCAACACCCAGAGGCCGCTGGGTTGGTCGTAGAAGGGTTGCAGCAGCTCCACGCCGGCGCGGCCATCGCGGATGCGGTTGTCCAGCAGCAGGCTGTGCTCGCCATCGAAATGGCCCTGCAGGTGGACGCGGCGATAGGCAGGGTCTGTGCCCTGCTCGAGTTCCATCAGTCCGACCGGGGCGGCTTGCCGACGCGCCTCGAAGCTGGCCAGCAGCAGGCGCTTTTCTTCGGCGCGTTGCAGTTGCCAGACGCCCAGGCCACAGAACAGCGGCAACAGCAGGGCGACCAGGATGCTGGGCAGCCAGCCGGGGCGGAAGGCGCTCATTGGGCGCCTCCGTTTGGCATGAGCTGGCTGGCTATACTGCAAGGCATCGCCCAATCCCCCCGGAGTCTCGCATGCTCAAGGCCGCGATCGTCCTCATGCTGCTGGCGACCATCGCCAGCCTGTTCAGTGGCCTGTTCTTCCTGGTCAAGGATGAAGGCCGTGGTTCTCGCGTGGTCAATGCCCTGAGCGTCCGCGTCGGGCTGACCGCCATCACCCTGGCCCTGGTCGCCTGGGGCTTCTACTCAGGGCAACTGGTGTCGCATGTCACCTGGTAGCGACATGCCTCACAGCACGTAAACGAAGACGAACAAGCCCAGCCAGACTACGTCGACAAAGTGCCAGTACCAGGACGCGGCTTCGAAACCGAAGTGTTTTTCGGCGTCGAAGTGGCCCTTGTGGATGCGCACCAGCATCACCGTGAGGATCAGCGCGCCGAGGGTGACGTGGGCACCGTGGAAGCCGGTGAGCATGAAGAAGGTCGCCCCGTAGATGCCCGAGCCCAGGGTCAGGCCCAGTTCGGTGTAGGCCTCGATGTATTCCTCCACCTGCAGGAACAGGAAGCAGGCGCCGAGCAGAATGGTCGCGGCCAGCCAGGCTTTCAGGGCGCCCCGGTTGTTCTTCTTCAACGCGTGGTGAGCGAAGGTCACGGTGACGCTGGAGGACACCAGCAGCAGGGTATTGATCAGCGGCAGGTGCCAGGGATCGATCACCGCCGTGGGCGGCGGGAACAGCTTGGAGTCGGGGTTCTGCAGCAGCGGCCAGCTGTATTCGAAACCCTCCCAGAGCATGTTGGCCACACCCTTGTCGCCTTCGCCGCCGAGCCAGGGACCGGCCCACGTGCGGATGTAGAACAGCGCACCGAAGAAGGCAGCGAAGAACATCACCTCGGAGAAGATGAACCAGGTCATGCCCCAGCGGAACGAGCGATCCATCTGCGCGCTGTACAGGCCGCCGCGGCTTTCCCGGATCACATTGCCGAACCAGCCGAATAGCATGTAGGCCAGGATCAGCCCGCCGACGAAGAAGATCAGCGGGCCGTTGGAGGTCTCGCGCCCGGCGGACAGGTCATTGAACCAGGTGCCGACACCGGCGACGCTGGTCAGCAGCCCCAGGGTGGCGATGATCGGCCACTTGCTCTGGGCCGGGACGTAGTAGTTTTCGTGACTCGACATAGCCTATCTCCCTATGGAGCCGCCTGTGCCACGGGCGGTTTGCGCGCGGTGATATCGAACAGGGTGTAACTCAAGGTCAGATGCCTGACGTCCTGCGGCAGGTCGCGGTCGACGATGAAGCGCACCGGCATCTCGATGCGCTCACCCGGCTGCAGCACCTGCTGGGTGAAGCAGAAGCACTCGGTCTTGTGAAAGAAGGCCGCGGCCTTGGACGGCGATACGCTGGGAATGGCCTGCGCCGTCATCGGCTTGTCAGTCGGGTTGTAGGCGACGAACAGCATGTCGCTCGACTGGCCAGGGTGAACCCGCAGTTCATCGGCCTTGGGTGCGAATTCCCAGACCATGCCGGCCGCGTTGGTGGCGAGGAACTGCACTCGCACCTCGCGGCCGATGTCGCTCTGCTGGGTACCTTCATAGGCCCCGGCCGTCTTGCCATTGATGCCGAAGGCGCGGCACATGGCGTCGTAGAACGGCGGCAGGACGAATACGCCGAAGCAGAACATGACCACCACCACGGCCAGCAGACGGATGACCAGGCGCGGTGTGCTCATGGCGTTCATGAGACGCACCCACCTGGAAGAAGTTGGCGGGTTGCACCCGCCCTACCTGGACGTTTCATTTCACCTCCGGCGGCGTGCTGAAGGTGTGGTAGGGCGCCGGTGACGGCACTGTCCATTCCAGACCGTCGGCGCCGTCCCAGGGCTTGGCCGGGGCCGGCTTGCCGCCCCGGATGCACTTGATGACGATGAACAGGAACAGCAACTGCGTGGTGCCGAACAGGAAGGCGCCGATGCTCGACACCATGTTGAAGTTGGCGAACATCAGGTTGTAGTCGGGGATGCGTCGCGGCATGCCGGCCAAACCGACGAAGTGCATGGGGAAGAACGCCAGGTTCATACCGACGAAGCTCAGCCAGAAGTGCAGCTTGGCCAGCACTTCGTCGTACATGTGGCCGGTCCATTTCGGCAGCCAGTAGTAGGCCGAGGCGAAGATGCCGAAGATCGCCCCTGGCACCAGCACGTAGTGAAAGTGCGCCACCACGAAGTAGGTGTCGTGGTACTGGAAGTCCGCCGGGGCGATGGCCAGCATCAGGCCGGAGAAGCCGCCGATGGTGAAGAGGATGACGAAGGCCACGGCGAACAGCATCGGCGCTTCGAAGGTCAGCGAGCCCTGCCACATGGTGCTCACCCAGTTGAACACCTTCACCCCGGTAGGCACGGCGATCAGCATGGTGGCGTACATGAAGAACAGCTCGCCGGTCAGCGGGATGCCCACGGTGAACATGTGGTGCGCCCAGACGATGAACGAGAGGAAGGCGATGCTCGCCGTGGCATAGACCATTGAGGTGTAGCCGAACAGCGGCTTGCGCGAGAAGGCCGGGATGATCGAGCTGACCGCGCCGAAGGCCGGCAGGATCATGATGTACACCTCGGGGTGGCCGAAGAACCAGAACACGTGCTGAAACAACACCGGATCGCCGCCGCCGGCGGCATTGAAGAAGCTGGTGCCGAAGTGGATGTCCATCAGCATCATGGTCACGCAACCGGCCAGCACCGGCATCACCGCGATCAGCAGGAAGGCGGTGATCAGCCAGGTCCAGACGAACAGCGGCATCTTCATCAGGGTCATGCCCGGGGCGCGCAGGTTGAGGATGGTGGCGATCACGTTGATCGCGCCCATGATCGAGCTGATGCCCATGAGGTGGATGGCGAAGATGAAGAAGGTCACCGACTCTGGCGCGTAGGTGGTCGACAGCGGTGCGTAGAAGGTCCAACCGAAGTTCGGCCCGCCGCCTTCCATGAACAGCGTGCTGACCAGCAGACCGAAGGCCGCCGGCAGCAGCCAGAAGCTGAAGTTGTTCATCCGTGGCAGGGCCATGTCCGGCGCGCCGATCATCAGCGGGATCATCCAGTTGGCCAGGCCGACGAAGGCGGGCATCACCGCGCCGAAGACCATGATCAGGCCGTGCATGGTGGTCATCTGGTTGAAGAATTCCGGCTGCACGATCTGCAGGCCCGGCTGGAACAGCTCGGCGCGAATCACCATCGCCATCGAGCCGCCGAGCAGGAACATGCAGAAGCTGAACCACAGGTACATCGTGCCGATGTCCTTGTGGTTGGTGGTCAGCACCCAGCGCATCAGGCCCTTGGCCGGGCCATGGTGGTGGTCAGTATGACCGTGGTCGATCACTGCACTCATGTCCTTACTCCTGCGCCTTGGCGAAGTCGAGAATGTCCTTGGGCGTGACCATGTCACCGACATTGTTGCCCCAGGCATTGCGCTCGTAGGTGATGATGGCGGCCAGGTCGACCGGCGACAGTTGCTTGCCGAAGGCGGCCATGGCGGTGCCCTGCTTGCCGTGATAGACGATGTCCATGTGGCCCTTGGCCGGGCCTGTGGCGATGGCCGAGCCCTTGAGCGCCGGGAACATCGGCGGCAGGCCTTCGCCGGTAGGCTGGTGGCAGGCGGCACAGGTGGTGTTGTAGGCCTTCTCGCCGCGCGCCATCAGCTCTTCCATCGTCCATTCCTTGCTGGTCAGCTCGCGCTCGGCCAGGGCGGCCTGCTTGCGTTCACCCAGCCAGGCGGCGAAGTCTTCCTTGCTCTTGACCTCGACCACGATCGGCATGAAGCCGTGATCCTTGCCGCACAGCTCGGTGCACTGGCCACGGTAGGTGCCGGGCGCCTCGATGCGCGTCCAGGATTCGTTGACGAAGCCGGGAATAGCGTCCTTCTTCACCGCCAGCGCCGGCACCCACCAGGAGTGGATCACGTCGGCCGAAGTGATCAGGAAGCGCACCTTGGCACCCACCGGCAGCACCAACGGTTCGTCCACTTCCAGCAGGTAGTGTTCGCCCTTGGCTTCACGGTTGTTGATCTGCGTGCGCGGGGTGGCCAGGTTGCTGAAGAACTCCACATCCTGGCCCAGGTACTTGTAGTGCCACTTCCACTGGTAGCCGGTGATCTGGATATCCAGATCCGACTCGGAGGTGTCGTAGATGTCGATCAGGGTCTTGGTCGCGGGGATCGCCATGACCACCAGAATCGCCAGCGGCACGACGGTCCAGAGGATTTCCACCGTGGTGCTTTCGTGGAAGTGCGCAGGTTCCTGGCCGGTGGAGCGGCGGTGGATGATCATCGACCAGAACATCGCGCCGAAGACGATCACGCCGATCACGACGCAGATCCAGAAGATGGTCATGTGCAGATCGAAGACGGAGCGGCTGACCTCGGTGACACCGGGCGCCATGTTCACCGTCCACTGGGCGTGCGCCGAGCTCAATATCAGCCACAGCAAGAGGCCCATCCAGACTCGTGGATGTCGCATCATCGCGGGTTCCCCTCGATATTGTTCTTGTTATCTATCCCGCCGGCTGAGCCATGTGGGTGGGGTCGACTGCCACGTGACGGGCCTGGGCCTTCATGTGCCCTGCTCCGTCTCTACTGCTGGCAACTGCTGCCGAAACCTCGTGCCTGAGCCCGTCCGGTTCCATCAGGTACTGCCTTTCGAGTTGGAGTATAGACAGCGACCTTGAGGCCGCAATGTGCCCGCCTGGCCGCCCCGCTGGCGGCGAACGAAGCGGTGGACACCGCATCTGACGCGGGCTGGAGCGAAAATCGAGGCGCCGGATATAGCGCGCTCGCATAAGTATGAAAAAGTTATGACAATCGCGTCTTAGCCGGCCCAAGCCGCCAGCTAAGGTTCACGTCCATGTTCTGAGTTCATCGGAGTCGTCATGAACACTGCTGCCATCCGCCAGTTCATCGCCCAGGCGCGCGAGCATGAAACCGCCAGCCAGGCGCTCAGCCAAACCCTGCAGGCCCGCTTCGCCGGGCTGCACCCTGCCATTCGCTTGCCGGACGAGGATGCCCCCGGAGTGCTGACCGGCTTCGTCATTGCCTATATCGAGGAAGTGCCGGATGTGCTCGACGCGGCGGCCGAAGTGGCGCGCGAAGCCGGCATCGAGGAAGCGATCAAGCCGGTGCTGAAGATCGCCGAGCAGTTCTTTCTCCAGCCCCCCGCGCTGATGGCCGGGCACGAAGGGCTCGATGGCCTGCTCGACGAAGCCTATCTGGCGCATCGCCTGGTGGAAGAGGTCAACGACCGCTATATCGCGCATCTGGGGCGCCCGCTGATTCCGCTGGACACCACCCGCGCCAACCTGATCGCGCACCAGTTGATCGGCGAGCCGTTCGCCAACCAGCTCGACGAGGCGGTGCATCATGCCCTCACCGGCATGCTCGACGACGCCAGCTTCGACCAGCCCTCGGTCGAGGCCTACCGCGAACGCCTGGCTGCGCCGGATACCGAGTCGGCCTGGCTGCGCTGGCCCTGCCTGTCGCGCCAGTTGGGCGTGGATCTGCAGCTTACGGCGTGATTGCCAGGAGAATCAGCGACAGCGTCAGCAGCGAGCCGAGGGTGGAAAACAGGATCGCTCGTGACACCAGCGCTGCCTGGCGCTGGTAATACTCGGCGAGCATGAACGGCCCGGTGCCGGTTGGCAGCGCACTGAGCAGCAGCGCGGCGTGCGCCCAGAACGGTGGCAGGTCGAGCAGCACGAAGGCGATGAACCAGGTCACCAGCGGTTGCAGCACCAGCTTCAGCGCCACCAGCGGCCAGGCGCCCTTGGCCGGGCCGCTCTGTCGCTGCGCCAGGAACAGCCCCAGCGACACCAGCGCGCAGGGCACGGTCGCCGCGCCGAGCAGGCGCAGGAACTCATCCAGCGCTGGCGCCAACTGCAGCCCGCTGAGCGACCAAAGGGCGCCGAGCAGCGGCGCTACCACCAGCGGGTTCTTCAACAGGGCCAGGCTCACCTGAGCAATAGCCCCGCCCAGCCCCTTCTGGCTTTGCAAGCCGACCTCGATGCACACCACGGCCAGGGCGAACAGCACGCAGACCACGATCAGCGAGGCGATCAGCGCCGGCGTCATGCCGTCCTCGCCGAGCACCAGCACGCACAGTGGAATGCCGATGTAGCCGGTATTGGCATAGCCGGCGCTGAGCCCGTCGATACTGGCGTCGACCAGACTGCCGGTGCGCTTCCAGCGGTACGCCAGGGTGACCAGGAACACCGCCAGGGTGCCGCCGCTGAAGGCCAGCAGGAAGCCGGGCTGCCAGATGTGCGCCCAATCGGCCTTGGCCGTGAGGCTGAACAGCAGCGCCGGCAGGCCGAGCCAGACCACGAAGCGGTTCATCTCCGAGGCGGCGGTCGGCCCCAGGCGGTTGGTGCGTCGGCACAGATAACCGACCAGGATCAGGCCGAAGATCGGCAACAGCACATTGAGAACGGTGGACATCGGCACAGCCATTGGCGCAAAGAGGCCGAGCCTAGGGGCGCTGGCCGTCGAGGGCAAGCCGTGGCTGTGATTCCGCTGCCGCGATGGGCGTCTAGCATTGACCTGCCGGGTCAACCCGGCGCTGTCGCGAGCCCGAGCATGCAAGCGCTGTTGAACGAAATCCTCGATGAAGTCCGCCCGCTGATCGGCCAGGGCAAGGTGGCCGACTACATCCCCGCGCTGGCCAGCGTGGTGCCCGACCAACTGGGTATCGCCGTGTACGGCAACGACGGTCAGTTGCATGTCGCCGGTGATGCGCGCACGCCCTTCTCGATCCAGAGCATTTCCAAGGTATTCAGCCTGGTGCAGGCCATCGGTCACAGCGGTGAGGCGATCTGGCAGCGCCTGGGCCACGAGCCCTCCGGGCAGCCGTTCAACTCGCTGGTGCAGCTCGAGTTCGAGCGTGGCAAACCGCGCAACCCGTTCATCAATGCTGGCGCGCTGGTGATCTGCGACATCAACCAGTCACGCTATGCCGCGCCGGCGCTGTCGATGCGCGATTTCGCTCGGCGTCTGTCGGGCAACCCGGAAGTGACGGTGGACAACCATGTCGCCGAGTCCGAATACCAGCACCGTGCGCGTAACGCGGCGATGGCCTACCTGATGCAGGCCTTTGGCAATTTTCACAACGATGTCGAGGCGGTGCTGCGCAGCTATTTCAGTTGCTGCGCGCTGCGCATGAGTTGCGTCGACCTGGCGCGCGCCTTCGGCTTCCTGGCCAACCAGGGCTTCTGCCAGCACAGCGGCGAGCAGGTGCTGTCGCCCCGGCAGAGCAAGCAGGTCAACGCCATCATGGCCACCAGCGGGCTGTACGACGAGGCCGGCAACTTCGCCTACCGCGTCGGTCTGCCGGGCAAGAGTGGTGTCGGCGGCGGCATCGTTGCCGTGGTGCCGGGGCGCTTCAGTGTCTGCGTGTGGTCGCCGGAGCTCAATGCTGCCGGCAACTCGCTGGCGGGTATCCGGGCGTTGGAACTGCTCAGCGAGCGCATTGGCTGGTCGGTGTTCTGAATACGGGGCTGGATGCGCCAGCCCCGGGCCGACTCAGTCGGCCATTTCCCCACACAGATCCAGCGCCAGCCAGCGCTCGACCTCGGCCTGCGCCAGGCCGGCGCCAAGCAGGGCGAACAGCTTGCCCAGCGCCGCTTCACGGGTCATGCCACCGCAGGACACCAGGCCGGCTTCGGCCAGGCGGCTGCCGGCGGCATACACGCCGAACTCGACATGGCCCTGCATGCACTGGCTGATGGCCGCCAGCACCACGCCCTGCTCATGCGCTTCGCGCAGCGCCGCGATGAACTCGGCATCGCCGGCCGGGCCGGTGCCGCTGCCATAGCATTCCAGCAGCAGAGCGCGAGCGCCGCTGGCCACCAGCGCGCGCACCTGGGCGGCCTGCACGCCGGGGTAGAGCGGCAGTACGGCGAGGCTGACCGGCTGGCGCACCTGACGGTAGTCAATGGCTGCATCGATGCTGGCAGCTCGCTCGGCCTGGCGGCTGCGCTGCAGCACCTGGAAGGCGTCGAAGGCATCGCTGCGCAGTTTGGCGCAGCGCGCGCCATGCATCAGCTGGCCGTTGAAGTACAGGTGCACGCCCGGCGCCACGCCCTGGTGCAGCGCACGCAGCGCGCCGAACAGGTTGGGCCAGGCGTCGCCGTTCGGTACGCCTGCCGGCTGCATGGAGCCGGTGAACACCACCGGCACATTCAGGCCCAGCAGCAGGAAGCTCATCGCTGCCGCGCTATAGGCCAGGGTATCGGTGCCGTGCAGCACCAGCACGGCGTCGCAGCCGTCGGCTTCGACTGCCTCGACGATGGTCTCGCGAATGGCCAGCCAGTGCGCCTGGGTCATGTTGGCGCTGTCGATCAGCGGCAGTAGCTCGCGGAAGATCCAGTTCGGCAGCTCGGCCGGGTTTTCCTCGGCCTGCTGAGCACGCATGCGCGCTTCGAAACCGGAGGCCGGAGCCAGGCCAGCTTCGCTCATCTGCATGCCGATGGTGCCGCCGGTGTACAGCACCAGGAGTTTTTCAGGGGTCGCCATGGGCTTTCCTCGGTAAACGTCAGGCAAGAAAAAGGGGGGCAGCGCCCCCCTTGTTTCACGCGGGCATCAACGCTGGTAGACGCGATCGCCAAGTTCGGCATGCGCAGCCGGGGCATCCGCCGGAGCGTGCCAGGCCTTGGGATCGAGATCCAGATCGGCGTACTGCTTCGGATCGAACACCGGCGACTCGACACCGGCCTTGATCTGCGCGTCGTAGTCACGCATCAGGCGCAGGCCGACCTTGAACAGCAGCGCCAGGGCGATCAGGTTGCAGATGGCCAGCAGACCCATGGTCACGTCGGCGAAGGCGAATACGGTGCCCAGATCCTGCACCGAACCCCACAGCACCAGGATCACCACCAGCACGCGGTAAACCATCACCGGCATGCGCTTCTCGGTGAAGAAGCCCAGAGCGTTCTCACCCAGGTAGTAGTTGTAGATCAGGGTGGTGAAGACGAACAGCAGCAGCGCCAGGCTGACGAACACGCGGCCCCACTCACCGACCACGGCCGCCACGGCGGTTTGCGTCAGTACCACACCGGCCATGTCCGCGCCCGGCTGATAGACGCCGGACAGCAGGATGATCAGCGCGGTGCAGGTGCACAGGATCAGGGTGTCGATGAACACGCTCAGCGACTGCACGATGCCCTGCGCGGCCGGGTGCTTGACCTCGGCGACAGCGGCTACGTTCGGTGCGCTGCCCAGACCGGCTTCGTTGGAGAACAGGCCACGCTTGACGCCCATGATGATGGCCGCGCCAATGCCACCGGCAAACGCCGGTTCCAGGCCGAAAGCACTTTTGAAGATCATCGCGAAGGTGGCCGGGATGTGTTCGGCGTTCATGCCGATTACCACCAGCGCCATGGCGATATAGGAGAAGGCCATGACCGGCACCAGTACGTCGGCCATGCTGGCGATGCGCTTGATGCCGCCGAAGATGATCAGGCCGATCACCACGGTCAGGGCAATGCCGCTGGCCAGGGTCGGAACGCCGAAGGTGTCATGCAGTGAGCTGGCCACGGTGAAGGATTGCACGGCGTTGAAGCCGAAGCCGAAGGTCACCAGCAGCAGCAGCGAAACCACGATACCCAACCAACGCTGGCCGAGGCCGTGCTGGATGTAGAACGCCGGGCCGCCACGGTAGGTGCCGTCGGCCTCGCGACGCTTGTACAGCTGCGCCAGGGAGCATTCGAAGTAGCTGGTGGCCATGCCGACCAGTGCCACGACCCACATCCAGAAGATGGCGCCTGGGCCACCGAGCATGATCGCCACGGATACACCGGCGATGTTGCCGGCACCGACGCGGCCCGCCACCGAGAGCATCAGCGCCTGGAACGAGCTGAGCTGACCGGGCTTGCGCTCGAACGCTTCGGCGAAGATGCGGAACATGCTGCCGAAGTAGCGGAACTGGACGAAACGTGAGGCGATGGTGAAGAACAGGCCGAGACCGATCAGCATCACGATCAGCAGCTTGCTCCAGATGAGGTCATTGAGAAGATCGAGCATGGAGGCTTTCTCTCTTGTTGTTCTGAATGGGAAATACGCCTCTCTGGGCGGATTGCGGAATGGTTCGTGATAGAGGCCTCACTGGGCAATTTCGCAGATCGCGGCGAACTGACGCGAGTTGATGCTAGAATCGCGTCACTCGCATCACCTCAGGGCGGCCGTATGTCCGATTCCTTCGGCACCAATCTCAAACTCCTTTGCAGCCACTACCGCTCGATTGCCGAGGTCTGCCGCAAGCTGGCGATCAATCGCGCGCAGTTCAATCGCTACCTGGCCGGGCAGAGCCGGCCGACCGCGCACAACCTCAAGCGCATCTGCGATTTCTTCGGAGTCGAGGCTCATGAGCTGGCGCTGCCGGGCGAGGCGTTCGCTCGTCTGATGGGCACCCGCCATGGCGAGTTGCAGCCGCGTGCCGGCGGTGATCCGTTGCTGGAGCTGTTCGAGCCGCTGCGCGGCCATGCCAGTTCGCTGGCGCGTTATTGCGGCTACTACTTCGAGTATTCCAACTGCATGTCGGTGCCGGGGCAGATCCTGCTGTCGCTGGTGCATCTGCGCGAAGAGCGCGGCAGCTACGTGTTCGAGCGCCAGGAACGGCAGGAGCGCGCGCGCGGCGGCGTTGCCGAGGACTGGGTGCGCTGCCGTTATCTGGGCGCCGCCTTCTACCTGCAGGATCGGCTGTTTCTCATCGACTACGAGTCGCTGACCGGCAACGAGATGAGCCAGACCATTCTCATCCCCAGCTTCAAGAGCCACATCACCCGCCTCAATGGCCTGAAGACCGGCGTCTCCAGCGGCGACCGGCGCACCCCGGCCTGCACCCGCGTGGTCTGGCAATACCTGGGCAGCGAGATCAACCGGGTCAACGCCTACCGCCAAGTGATGCTCTACGCCCCGGATGATCCGCGTATCGACGACGACATCCGCCAACGCCTGGGCGGCGCGCAGTTGCGTGAAGGACTGTTCGAGATCGAATAGCCAGTCTGCAACTAACTCATTGAGACAAAAGGAATATTTTCCTGTCACAGGTGGCTGTGCCGGGCGCATTTCTTTATCGTGCGCGGCCTTCGAACCGGTTCCCCTCGTTCAGGTGGTCTGCCTCGCAGTCCTCGAACCGGCTCCATCCCTCTTGTCCAGGACGTATTGCATGCTCGATAGCACCCTCGCACAACTTGAAAACCTGGTGGCCGAACTGCTGCAGCAGAACCGACAGCTCACCAGCGACAACCAGCAACTTCGCGCTGAGCTGAACAAGGCCAGCGAAGACAACGACGCCCTGCAACTGCAATTGCTGGAGCAGGAAGAACAGCAGAACCACGCCGTCGCCCGTCTGCAGGCGCTGGTACAGCGCGTCGGTGAAGGTCGCGCCGAGGCATGAGCCGCGAGGGCGTGCGCGTCCTGCACCTGTTCGGCCGTGATTACTCGATCAAGACGCCGGAAGCCGGCGCAAATCTGCTGCACGAAGCCATTGGTCTGTTGCAGACGGAAATCGCCAGTAACGAGCAACGCTACCCCAAGGCCGCCGGTCAGGAGTTGCTCCTGCTCAGTGCGCTCAATCTGCTTGCCCGGCAGTTGGCGCAGGCTTCGGCGAGCGATGTCGAGCCACGTTTGCAGGCGCTCAATCAACTGATCCAGGCGCAGTTGCAGGATCGCGCCTAGGCCGACTCGCGCAGCGCCTGCAGACGTTGGCGCTGCTGCCCCTGCTGATCGAAATTCTCTGTCGCCAGCCAGCGCTGGAAGGCGTCGCGACAGCGCGGCCATTCGCCATCGATGATGGAGAACCAGGCCGTGTCGCGGTTCTTGCCCTTGTTTACCCGGTGCTGGCGAAACAGGCCCTCATGGACGAAGCCGAAACGTTCGGCTGCCCGCACGGAGCGGGTGTTGGCCGCGTTGCACTTCCATTCCAGACGGCGATAGCCCAGGTCGTCGAAGGCGTGCCGCGCCAGCAGATAAATGGCCTCGGTCGCACCTGCCGTGCGCTGCATGGGCGCACCAAAGGCCACGTGGCCAATCTCGATGCAGCCATCTTGCGCGACGATATTCAGGTAGCTGAATACCCCCAGAGCGCGGCTGCTGGCCTGGTCGATCACGGCATAGAACAGTGGGTCGCTGTGCTCGGTATTGTTCGTCAGCCAGGCATCAAACTGGCTGCGCTCGCGGAACGGGCCGTAGGGCAGGTAATCCCAGAGCGCCGGATCCGGGCCCTGCAAGGCGCGCCAGAGATCATCGCCATGACGCGCGACTGCGAGTGCCTCGAGACGCACGAAACGGCCCTGAAGCACACGCTGATCGGGTGTCGGGCGGGGTTGCCAGCTCGAAAGGTCTTTGGCCATCAGAAAAGCTTCCTGTACTGGATGAATCCGGAACGGTCGCCGATGCGGTCGTAGAGCATGCGGCCCTGGTAGTTGGTTTCCTGGGTCAGCCAATGCACGCGGCTGGCGCCGGCGGCGCGTGCCTCGGCGTAGATGTGCTCGATCAGCGCACGCCCCACGCCGCCGCCGCGAATGTGCTCGGCCACGAACAGATCCTGCAGGTAGCAGTAGTCACCGGTCGTCCAGCAACTGCGGTGGTAGATGAAGTGCACCAGGCCGACCGCTTCGCCGTCCTGCCAGGCCAGCGCGGCATGCATCGGCTCGGCCTCGTCGAGGAAGCGCTGCCAGGTGATGGCGCTGGTTTCAGCGGGTATCTCGGCCTGGTAGAAGCGCTGGTAGCCCTGCCAGAGCGGCAGCCAGGCGGCGTGATCGGCAGCGGTGATGGGGCGGATGTCGAGCATGGGTGCATTCCTTTCGAGGTCAGTCACTGGTGTTCATCTGCGCGGCCAGTTCGCGCTCGCGCGGGTTGGCTGACGCGGCCAGGCCGGCGCGCACGCCAGCCTGATCCTGCGGCGAGCGGTTCTGGCTGAGTTTCCATTTGCCCTCAATGCGGCGGATCGGCAGGGCGAAGCCGACGATGGCGCGCAGCATGGCGTCGAGGTATTCGCGCGGCGCATCGCTGACCGCCCAGGGCTGCGGGCGGCCCTGTTCGTGGTGGTCGCTGAGGCGGCTGACCAGTTGCAGCAGGCGCTCGGGCTCGTCGAACACCTCGGCTTGGCCCCAGGCATGCACGGCGATGTAGTTCCAGGTCGGCACCACCTTGCCGTGCTCGGCCTTGGCCGGGTACCAGCCGGGGTGCACGTAGGCGTCCGGGCCGCTGAACACCACCAGGGTTTCGGCGCCGTCCGCCAGGTCGCGCCAGTGCGGGTTGGCGCGGGCGAAGTGGCCGTACAGGGTGCCGAACTCGCCTTCGCCGGCTTCCAGCAGCAACGGCAGGTGGCTGGCCTGCAGCCCCTGCTGGCCGGCGCTGCTGAGCAGGGCCAGGCCGCTGGCGCGAATCTGCGCGTGCAGCGCTGTCAGGTCGTCCTGGCGAAAGGCGGTGGGGCAGTACATGGCAGCTTCTCCTGGCGTGATGCACCCATGCTAGGCAGGATATTGGTCTGACGTAAGATCCATTACTGATTACTTCGATGGAGCCAATCCCGCTGCCATGGCCAACACACCCGCCCTGCCCTTCGATCTTTCCGGCATTCGCCTGCAGCCTGGTCAGGGCCTGGCGCGCCAGCTCTACCAGGCGTTGCGCGAGCGCATTCTCGATGGCCGTCTGGCGGGTGGGACGCGCCTGCCGGCCAGCCGAGAGCTGGCGGAGTTGCTCGGCATTTCGCGCAACACCGTGACACGCGCCCTCGATCAGCTCTATGCCGAGGGCTATGTCGCCGGCCGCGTGGGTGACGGCACCTATGTCGCCGAACTGACGCGCCAGCGGCCACAGCCCGCTCCGCCGTCAAGCGATGCGCTCGGCAGCCCGGCCCTGCAACGCCTGCAGCAGCATCACCTGGCATTGCCGCCGGTGGATGCGCCGCGCGCGTTCCGCATCGGCGTGCCGGCCTTCGACCTGTTTCCCTTCGAGACCTGGGCGCGCTTGCAGGCGCGGTTCTGGCGACGGCCGTCACTGGCGCGTCTGGGCTATGGCGATCCGGCGGGAGACTGGCAGTTGCGTGAGCTGATCGCGGCCTATCTGCGTAACGGTCGCGGCCTGGAATGCGACCCCAGCCAGATCGTCATCACCTGCGGTGCGCAGCAAGCCATCAGCCTGTGTGCGCAGTTGCTGATCCAGTCCGGTGATCGCGTGGCAGTGGAGAACCCGGGCTACCGCGCCGCCGGGCATGCCTTCGCCGTGGCCGGCGCGCAGTTGCAGGGCGTGCCGGTGGATGCCGATGGCTTGCAGGTCGAGGCGTTGCTGCGGATAGGCGGCTGCCGGCTGGTCTACCTGACGCCGTCGCATCAGTACCCGACCGGTGTGACCCTGTCGTTGCCACGGCGCCTGGCGCTGCTGGAGTGGGCCAAGCGCGAGGGGGGCTGGATCGTCGAAGACGACTACGATGGCGAGTACCGCTACAGCGGAACGCCTCTGGCGCCGCTGGCCGCGCTGGATCGCCAGCAGCGGGTGATCTACGTCGGCACCTTCGGCAAGCTGGCCTTCCCTGCCCTGCGCCTCGGCTACCTGGTGTTGCCGCCAGCCTTGGCCGAGGCTTTCGCCCAACGGCGGGCGCTGGACATGCGCCATTCCGAGGTCGGCACCCAGGCGGTGATGGCTGAGTTCATCGCCGCCGGGCATTTCCAGCGGCATATCCGGCGCATGCGCCAGGCCGCCAGGTCACGGCGTGACACCCTGCTGCGTGAATGGCCGCAGGCGATCCCGGGTTGTGCGCCGTTGCCGACGGTAGAAGCCGGCCTGCACCTGTGTCTGCGTGTCGACAGCCTGGACCGTGAGCAGGCGCTGGTCAGCGCTGCGCGTAACGCCGGAGTCGAGATGAACGGCTTGAGCGGCTACTGGCTACCCGATAGCCCGGCGCCGGAAGACGCACGCGCTGGCCTGGTGCTGGGTTTTGCCGCCGTGCCCGAGGCGCAGATCGTCGATGCCGTGCAGCGGCTCCGGCAGGCCTGGAAGCTCTAGGGGAGTGTTTGTAAGAGCGGCTTCAGCCGCGATTTGTGTGCCCGTTTCCGGGCAAAAAAAGGGATGGCCGAAGCCATCCCGAAGTGGAGAGGCTGGTGAGGCCTCCTATGAAAATCGTCGTTCAGGCAGCGTTGTCGCTGTTGTAGATCTCCCGATCCAGCTCGTTCTCGCTGCGCGCGACCAGCGTGGTGGTCATCAGGTCGCCGGCGACGTTCACCGTGGTGCGCGCCATGTCGAGGATGCGGTCGATACCGGCGATCAGCGCCACGCCTTCCAGCGGCAGACCCACCGAGCTCAGCACCAGGCCCAGCATGATCAGCCCGGCGCCAGGGATGCCGGCGGTGCCGATGGAGGCCAGCGTGGCGGTGAGGATGATCATCAGGTACTGGCCGGCATTCAGGTCGATGCCGAAAGCCTGGGCGATGAACAGCGCCAGTACGCCCTGGTAGATCGCGGTGCCATCCATGTTGATGGTGGCGCCCACCGGCAGCACGAAGCCGGCCACGCCCTGCGATACGCCGAGGTTTTTGCGCGCGCACTCGATGGACACCGGCAGGGTGCCGGAGCTGCTCGAAGTACTGAAGGCCACCGCCAGCGCCGGGGCGATGCCGCGGAAGAAACGCAGCGGGCTGAGGCGCGCCACGCCACCGATCAGACCGCCGTAGATCAGCAGCAGATGGGCCAGGCTGGCCAGGTAGATCACCCCGATCACGCCGGCCAGGGGCAGCAGCACCTCGATACCGTGGGACGCAACCACGCCAGCGATCAGTGCGAACACGCCGATGGGAGCGAAGCGCATCACCAGGTCGGTGAGCTTGTAGAGCACCTCGGCCAGGCTGTCGAACAGGCGAATCGCTGGCGCGGCCTTTTCTCCGACCAGGTTCATGCTCACGCCCAGAGCGATGGCGAAGACGATGATCTGCAGGATGTTGCCTTCGGCGAAGGCGGTCACCGGATTGGTCGGCACCAGACCTACCAGGATCTGCACCAGCGACGGCGCCTGCTTGGCCTCTTCGCTGCCGCTGGCAACCATGTGCATGCCTTCACCGGGGCTGAATAGGGTGCCGAAGGCCAGGCCGATGCTCACCGCGAAGGCAGTGGTGATCAGGTAGATGGCGATGGTCTTGACGCTGATGCGGCCGAGCTTGGCGCTGTCGCTCATAGCCGTGATGCCCGCCACCAGGGAAATGAACACCAGCGGCACGATCAGCATCTTGATTGCATTGAGGAACAACGCACCGACCGGAACCAGCGCCTGGGCCGTGCTCTTGAACAGCATGCCGACGGCCACGCCGAGCACCAGGCCGACGAGGATCTGTTGCCACAGCGGCACGCGGGCCAGGAAGGATTGGGAAGGGGGATTGCTTTGACTCATGTGGTTATCACCCGGATTGTCATTGTCGTGGGGCCGTCTGAACGGCCTTGAGCGGTGTCGCCCACCGGTTGAGCGAGTTCGGGGGCATAAATGAACACGCCGCCCGGTGGGCGGCGTGGGTCATGCGAGCGATCAACCCTGCAGCGGAACCAGGCGCGGGGCGATCATGTTTTCGGGGCGCAGGATGTCGGCCAGGGTGGCGTCGTCCAGCAGCTTCTCCTCGCGCACCAGCTCCAGCACGCCGCGACCGCTTTCCAATGCGACCTTGGCGATACGGGTGGCGTTCTCGTAGCCGATATAGGGGTTGAGCGCGGTGATCAGGCCGATGGAGTTCTCCATCAGGGCGCGGCAATGCGCTTCGTTGGCGGTGATGCCGTCGATGCACAGCTCGCGCAGCATATCCATGGCGCGGGTCAGCAGGCGGATCGAGTCGAAGATCTTGTAGGCGATCAGCGGCTCCATCACGTTCAGCTGCAGCTGGCCGCCCTCGGCCGCCATGGTCAGCGCCAGGTCGTTGCCGATCACTTCGAAGGCCACCTGGTTGACGGCCTCTGGGATCACCGGGTTGACCTTGCCCGGCATGATCGAACTGCCCGGCTGACGCGCCGGCAGGTTGATCTCGTTGATACCGGTACGCGGGCCGCTGGACAGCAGGCGCAGGTCGTTGCAGATCTTCGACAGCTTGACCGCGGTGCGCTTGAGCATGCCGGAGAACAGCACGAAGGCGCCCATGTCGCTGGTGGCTTCGACCAGGTCAGCCGCCGGCTTGACCGGATGGCCGCTGATCACGCCCAGACGCTTGACGGCCAGGGCCTGATATTTCGGGTCGGCGTTGATGCCGGTGCCGATGGCGGTACCGCCCAGGTTGACCTCGGTGAGCAGCGCCGGGGCGAGCATCTTCAGGTGCTGCAGGTCTTCGCCGAGGGTTGTGGCGAAGGCGTGGAATTCCTGGCCAAGGGTCATCGGTACGGCGTCCTGCAGCTGGGTGCGGCCCATCTTCAGTACATGGCCGAACTCCAGGCCCTTGGCGGCCAGCGACTGGATCAGCTTGTCCAGCGCGGTGAGCAGGCTGTCGTGGCCGAGCAGCAGGCCCAGGCGGATGGCGGTCGGGTAGGCGTCGTTGGTCGACTGCGCCATGTTCACGTCGTTGTTCGGGTGCAGGTACTGGTACTCGCCCTTCTCATGGCCCATGGCTTCCAGGGCGATGTTGGCGATCACCTCGTTGGCGTTCATGTTGGTCGAGGTGCCGGCGCCGCCCTGGATCATGTCGACCACGAACTGCTCGTGGAACTCGCCCTGGATGATGCGCGCACAGGCCGTGCTGATCGCCGTGTGCTTGGCAGCGGACAGGTGGCCCAGCTCGCGGTTGGCGTCCGCCGAGGCCTGCTTGACCATGGCCAGGCCGATCACCAGTTTCGGGTAATGCGACAGCGGCACACCGGACAGGCGGAAGTTCTGCACGGCGCGCAGGGTCTGGACGCCGTAATAGGCATCGGCCGGGACTTCGAGGGTGCCAAGCAGGTCTTTTTCGACACGGAAGGATGCAGCAGCGGACATGATGAGACAGGCTCTCTGGGAGATGCGGCAAGTGCCGCGATGCCCATAGATTAGGTGTCCTGCCGAGGTTTTCGCCAATGCCGTTGCTTGCTGCCCTATGCACAATCGGCATAATGCCGATGTGACGCTGAGCGCCGTTACGGCGTACATGACCGTTGTAGGAAGGGCTTCAGCAGTGCCTGCTCCACGGTTCGCGTCCTATCCATCGGGTCGATCCTCGGGAGCCTGCAATGAACCTGGAAACCAAATGGCTGGAAGACTTCGTCACCCTGGCCGCCACGCGTAGCTTCTCCCAGGCTGCCGAGAAGCGCTTCGTCACCCAGCCTGCGTTCAGCCGGCGCATCCGCAGCCTGGAAGGCATGCTCGGTCTGACCCTGGTCGACCGTTCCTGCACGCCCATCGAGCTGACCGAGTCCGGCAAGCTGTTTCTCGTCACCGCGCGCAGCCTGGTCGAGCAACTTGGCGAGGTGGTGCGCCACCTGCACCACCTCGAAGGCCAGCAGGGCGAAGTGCTGCAGATCGCTGCCGCGCACTCGCTGACCCTCGGCTTCTTCCCGCAATGGATCGCCGGCCTGCGCCGCGACGGCCTGCCGCTCAATACGCGCCTGGTGGCGACCAACGTCGGCGAGGCAGTGCACTCCCTGCGCGAGGGCGCCTGCGATCTGATCCTCGCCTACTACGACCCGGACGCGGCGCTGCAGATGGATCCGCAGATCTTCCCCTCGCTGCACCTGGGCACCACCGCCATGCTGCCGGTGTGCGCCACCGGCGAGGATGGCACGCCGCTGTTCGACCTCGACAGCGGCCAGGCCATCCCGCTGCTGGCCTACAGCGCCGGGGCCTTCCTCGGTCGCTCGGTGAACCTGCTGCTGCGCCAGCGCGTGCTGCGTTCGACCACCGTGTACGAAACCGCCATGGCCGACAGCCTCAAGAGCATGGCCCTGCAGGGTATGGGCGTGGCCTGGGTGCCACGGCTGTCGGTCACCGCCGAACTGGCGCGGGGCGAACTGGCCGTGTGTGGTGGTGAGCACTGGCAGATCCCGCTGGAAATCCGCCTGTACCGCTGCGCCCTGGTGCGCAAGGCGGCGGTGCGTTTGCTCTGGCGCAAGTTGGAGGCAGGGGCGGTTGGGGGGTGAGTGTTGGCTGTTGGTGAGTTGCTCCAACGGGGAGTGCTTCGGTGGTGTTTTGACTGGGCTTACTATGCATTCCTGATCGAGAGGGCGAACGACGCGGTCAAGCGAGTACGCTCAGATATCAGCGGCTAGTAGATAACGCTTGGATTTGATGGAGATTTTTCATGGTGGTTATGATGTAGGTGCGGAGTTATATAGAAGGCTCTATTATCGGATTATTGTCGCCTTCTATCTAATAAATTTTAGATTTCACCATGCCTATGAACGAAGACCTGCACCACAAAGAAGTTTACGCTTATTTCGGGCTGGCAATATACCAAGCCCAGGTCTTAGAGCATGGAATAGTTAATGCCTTGGTTTACTGCGATCTAATTCCAAACAAGGTAAGAACGATAAGATCAAAAGAAGAGTGGGCGGCGCTTTTTGACACGTTCATGGACGGTCATTTTGAGAAGACACTGGGGAAAATGATCAGAACCCTGAAGGCCACATTCCCAATTACCACCGAGCTTGAATCCAAGCTTGCAGAAAGCCTAAAGCTTCGTAACTTCTTAGCGCATCACTACTTCAAAGATCGCATTCATCTCTTTCTCTCCTGTAAAGGAAGAGAACAAATGATTGGTGAGCTTTCTCGTGCGCGCGAGCAGTTTGAGAGCACGGACTCCGAACTGGAATTTTTAATCAAGCCAATTCGAGAGAAACACGGATTTACGGACGAAGTCCTGCAGATGGCGTACAACGACTTCCTTAATGAAAATTCGCCAATAATCTAACTATTCAAATCGCTTGCTCACTGGGACGGTATAAAATCCGGTCTCTAATCAAACGGTTATAGGAATTAGCCTTGCCACTATGAATACCACGTTGAAAAAGATTCTACCTATACTGTGCATTAGTGTTGCATTCGCTGTCGGGGTTAATTACCTCTCATACCAGGCATTAATCCTAATTTCTCAAGCACAGCTTGGGTCAATCCCCGCAAAGCTGATTGCAGAGATTTTTCTCAAAGTCGTATTCCATATGTTCTTGCTATGTGCAGTGCCTGTGTTTCTATCGGTACGAAATAAACATCTATCTAGCTATTTGGCTTTATCCATTATCTCTTCCTTGTATCTCTCATTGATGACTGGCGTGAACGCTATTGGGCCAGTCATAACTTTAGTCATGATTGGCGTTCTGGCCTTTTACGGCTATAAAAAGGCACAAGACCTCTATCGTTACTTCAGAGCCAAATAGGGAGCGCTTTCGGTTTTATGGCACGCAGACTGTTTATCGGTGTTCTGCTGATAGCTCCCGTTTCGCCTCCCGGCGACTTTCTTTTGTCAAACGCCACAAAAGAAAGCAAAAAGTCTTTGCCCCATCATCCGGCTCCGGCTGCGCCGGAGTTCGTTCGCTCCATCGTTGCTCCGAGGGCACGCTGCGAAGGGCCATCCCTGGCCCATCGCAGCTCTCGCGGCATCCATGCCGCTCAACCCTCTCCACAACGACTCCACTCACCCTCCTGAAGGGGCCATTCGCGCGCCTGAACGGACAGGTATGCCATGGGTGCCTGGCGTGTTCTGTCGACTGTGAAGTATTCGTGGCGTACCGGGACGCCGGCCGCTCGGAAGCAGTACTCCGTTGGGAGTGCTGGACGTAGGTTGTGGTTCCAAGGTTGGCATTGCCCGGCGGACTGTTCGTTGGCGCTCCTGAGTCCAGCCCTACGGCCGCCTCCTATTCGAGCCAGAGTCTCAGGGAATAACCGTGGGTTCAGGCGCGTGCAGAGCCCGCCCAGGAGGGCGAACGGAATCGTCGTGGAAGAGGTTGAGCGACATGGATGTCGCGACGACTGCATGGACGCAGGAGGTAGAGCGACGCAGGATGCCAAAGCCGAGAGCCGCGATGGACCAGGGATGGCCCACCGTCGGTGGGCCGCATCCGGTCGGGCCTCTGGAACGACGATGGAGTGAGCGAACCCTCGCGCAGCGAGGGCCGGATGATCGGGTGGAAGGGTTTTGGTGACTTTTGCCCGCAAAAGTCACTCGCCCGGGAGGGCGAAACCAAAGACATCAACAAAAACGCGGCAAGCCAGAACGAGCACTGGAGCAACCGACACACAAACTTGCCAGTACGTAGCCTGGGTAAAGCGCAGCGAAACCCGGGGCCGGTTGATGGGTTTCGCGCTGCTCTACCCATCCGACGGTCTTGTAGAGCTGCCACGCGGCGCAAACATCCAAGTGCCTCGCTAGGCAGGGACTGTCGCGGCTAAAGCCCCTCCCACAACCCCCATGCAGACACCGTAGGAGGGGCTTTAGCCGCGAGCTTTTGCATGCGAAGCACACCATGTGCGCTTACCTGCGCCCACAAAAAAGCCCGCTACGCCAGGCGCAGCGGGCTCGGTACTGGCCGATGGCTCAGTTCATTTCCTGCTTCAGCGCGCGCATGCGGTCATGGCAGGCGCGTACCTTGGGCATTTCCACCGCCAGCAGTACGCGTACATCTTCCTCGGCGCTTTCCAAGGCGTCTTCGAAAGCGTGCAGGATGCGGTCTTCGGCTTCCTCCAACTGGGCGACGTAGGTGGCGTCTTCATCCTTGGCGATGGTCGCGCGGGTGTCGGCGTAGACCTGGCGCAGCTTGCCCATCAGGGTGCCGCCGCTGGCCGGTTCAGTCTGGTTGGCGGCGACCTTGACGGTCAGGGCGTCGATCACTTCGGTCTTGGCGCGCACCATGTCGCGAAACAGCGCCTGCAGGCGGATGTCCTGCACTTCCTCGTGGGCATGCTGGTAGAAGCGCTTGCCGTCACGGGTGATTTCGATGAGTTCGTTGAGTTGTGCGGTCTTGCTGCTCATGGAGGTTCTCCTTGGCTATGGGACTTGCAGGAAAGATGGCTGCGAAAGTCGCAGCCACCGAGGTGATTAGCTGCTGACCAGCAGGGCGTCGGCGTCCACACCGCGTACGCCACGGATGTTGCGGGCGATGTCCATCGCCAGGCGTTTCTCGGCGTTGCTCAACACCTTGCCGCGCAGGGTGACCAGGCCGTCCTGGGTGTTGACCTCGATGTTCAGGCCGTCGAGGTTGCGGCTGTAGAGGAAGCTGGCCTTGACCTTGCTGGTGATCCAGCCATCGCTGATGTTCTCGCGCGCCTCCTCGACGGCGGTCTGCACTTCGCTACTGCTGCTGTCGGCGCTGCTGATGCTCAGGTGGTTGAAGACCTGGCTCACGCCTTCGGTGTTTTCCGCGAGCTGCCCGGCCAGCTCCTTGGCCGCTGAGGTTTGGGCGTTACCGCTGAGGGTGATGGCGCCGTTCTCGCTGCGCACCTGGATGTCCAGGCCGCGCGTGTTGCTGTTCCAAAGCAGCTTGGATTTCACCGTGGCAGCCAGGGTGGCGTCTTCCAGGCGTTGCACCAGGCCCGGAGGATTGCCTTCGGCAATGGCGGGGTCGACTTCGATGCGGTTATCCACCGAGTCGATGCCCTCGACGCTCAGCGCCACCTGTTCGGCCAGATCCTTCTGTACGCCACTCTCGACGCTGCCGTTGAGGGTGGCGCGGCCATCCTTCACATCGATCGACAGCTTGAACGGGTTGAGGTGACGGTTGAGGGCAAAGGCCGTCCAGATCGAACCTTCCTGGCGAGCGGACACCAGTTGCTGCTCCAGCTCGGTTTCCGCGGCGTGAGCGACCAGCGGCGTGCCGCCGATCAGCATGGCCAGAGTGAGGGCCGACAGCAGAGAAGGGACGCGGGGCATGGAGGGGCTCCTGTGCGAGAAAGATATTTTTCCTAACGCAACCGCCATGCCAGACGGAAAATAAGATAAAAAACCTTAAAAAACATAAAGATAGAGTTTTGAAAGGCAATCTGCCTGCATGCAGCCTGCAGGATCAATTTCTACCTGTATTGCAACTTGCACGGTTTTTCCCTAACTAAGCTGCATCACACCTATAAGACGGAGCATGACCATGGCAGATTCAGCACAGACCGGCGGGCGCATCCTGCTGGTGGACGATGAGGCCGCGATCCTGCGCACCTTCCGCTACTGCCTGGAAGATGAAGGCTATGAAGTGGCCGGTGCCAGCAGCGCGGCCCAGGCCGAGGCGCTGCTGCAGCGTCAGGTCTTCGACCTGTGCTTCCTCGACCTGCGCCTGGGCGACGACAGCGGCCTGGACGTGCTGGCGCAGATGCGCGCGCAGGCGCCGTGGATGCGCGTGGTGATCGTCACCGCCTATTCCGCCGTGGATACCGCCGTGGACGCCATGCAGGCTGGCGCCGCCGATTACCTGGTCAAGCCCTGCAGCCCGGAACAACTGCGCATGGCCGCCGCCAAGCAGTTGGAGGTGCGCCAACTGGCGGCGCGCCTGGAGGCGCTGGAAGGCGAAGTCCGTGAAAAAGGCGCGCAGCTCGACAGCCACAGCCCGGTGCTGATGAGCGTGCTGGAGACCGCGCGGCAGGTGGCGGCGACCGACGCCAACATCCTCATTCTCGGTGAGTCCGGCACCGGCAAGGGCGAGCTGGCGCGCGCCATCCATGGCTGGAGCCGCCGCGCCAAGCGCACCTGCGTGACCATCAACTGCCCGTCGCTGACCGCCGAGCTGATGGAGAGCGAGCTGTTCGGCCATGCCAAGGGCTCCTTCACCGGCGCCAGCGAGAGCACCCAGGGCCGGGTCAGCCAGGCCGATGGCGGCACCCTGTTCCTCGACGAGATCGGCGACTTCCCCCTCGCCCTGCAGCCCAAGCTGCTGCGCTTCATTCAGGACAAGGAATACGAGCGCGTGGGCGACCCGGTCACCCGCCGCGCCGACGTGCGCATCGTCGCCGCCACCAACCTGGATCTCGACGAGATGGTGCGTGAGGGGCGTTTCCGCGAAGACCTGCTTTACCGCCTCAACGTCATCACCCTCAAGCTGCCGCCGCTGCGCGAACGTCACGAGGATGTGATGTCGCTGGCCGAGCGCTTTCTCGCTCGTTTCGTCAGCGACTACGGCCGGCCGGCCTGCGCCTTTAGCGCCGAGGCCGTTGCTGCGCTGCAGGCCTACCACTGGCCGGGCAACATCCGCGAGCTGCGCAACGTCATCGAGCGCGCCAGCATCATCTGCCAGCAGGAGACGGTGGAAGTCGCCCACCTGGGCCTCGGTGGTGGCACGGAAGCACCGAGCAGCGCCGTGCGCGTGGGCGCACCGATGAGCCTGGAGGAGCTGGAGAAGGCACACATCGCCGCCGTACTGGCCAGCAGCAACACCCTGGACATGGCTGCCAAGACCCTGGGCATCGACGCTTCGACTCTCTATCGCAAGCGCAAGCAGTACAACCTTTGACCGTGGGGTTTCCATGAAGCTGTCGATGAAGCTTCGCACCCGCTTGTTCCTCAGCATCTCCGCGCTGATCACCGTGGCGCTGCTGGGACTGCTGGTCGGGCTGTTGAGCGTCACGCAGATGGCGCGCAGCCAGAGCGAGCTGATCCAGCGTGGTTTCAGTGCCGTGCAGCTCGGCCAGCAACTGCGCCAGCACCTGGGCGACGAACTGTTGCTGCTGATCGCGCAGAACCCGGATGCGCAGCGCCTGGCCGAGGTGCGCCAGGCCTTCCGTGCGGCGCTGGCCAAGGGCAGCGAAGCAGAGCTGGGCGAGCGCTACGTGGACGGGCTGGAAGAGGCTCAGAGGCTTCACGATGCCATGGTAAGGGCGGCCGACCAAGGCACGCCCGCTGGCCAGAGCCCGCATAACCTGGGGGCCTACCGACCGTTCACCGAGGCCTTCGTGAAGCTGCGCGACCACCTGCTGGACGAGCAGAACCGGGTCGTCGACACGATCATCGGCGCCGAGCAACAGGCCGGTGAGCGCTCGCAACTGATCGCTGCCCTGCTGGCCTTCATCGGTCTGTCGGTCTTGGCCATCGGCGTGCTCACCGCCAACAGCATCGCCCGGCGTTTCGGTGCGCCCATCGACCTGCTGGCGCGTGCCGCCGACCGGGTCGGCCAGGGGCGCTACGACGTGGTGCTGCCGGTGTCACCGGTGTTCGAGCTGGCGGTGCTGAGCCGCCGCTTCGGTCTGATGACCGAAGCCCTGCGCCAGTACCATTCGAGCAACCTCAACCAGTTGCTCAACAGTGAAGGACGCCTGAAGGCGGTGCTCGACAGCATCGACGATGGCCTGGTCATCCTCGATGCCCAGGGCCGCATCGAACACGCCAACCCGGTGGCGCAGCGTCAACTGTCCTGGAACGATGCGGTGCTCGCGCAGCCTATTGGCCCGCTGTTGCCCGACCACGCGGTGGACGAGGCGCTACGCCAGGTGCTGGCCGGCGAACTGCTGCGCGAGCAGCCGGCCGACCTGCGCATCGAGGGCGATGGCGAGGTGCGTCTGCTGGCCTGGGCGCTGACCCCGGTGCAACTGCGCGAAGGCGGCAGTGTGGGCGCTGTGATGGTGCTGCGCGACGTCACCGAACAGCGCACCTTCGAGCGCGTGCGCAACGAATTCGTCCTGCGCGCCTCGCATGAGCTGCGTACGCCGATTACCGGCATGCACATGGCCTTCAGCCTGCTGCGTGAGCGTCTGTCGCTGCCGGAGGGGGGCCGCGAACAGGATCTGATGCGCACCGTCGACGAGGAAATGCACCGGCTGGTTCGCCTGATCGATGACCTGCTGGATTTCTCCCGCTACCAGAACGGCCTGAAAACCCTGCAACGCACCCCCTGCGACCTGGCTGCGATGATCGAGCAGACCCGTGAACGCTTCGCCGATGAGGCCGGCGAGCGCGAGGTGACCCTGGCCTGCTCGATCCAGGCGCCGCTGCCGCCGCTCAATCTCGACGCCGGCCAGGTGCAGCGCCTGCTCGATAACCTGGTCAGCAACGCTCTGCGCCACAGCGACGGGGGCGGCCAGGTCGAGCTGCAGGCCTGTCGCCAGGGCGAGCAGGTCATCGTCACCGTGCAGGATCAGGGCGAGGGCATCCCCTTCGGCCAGCAGGCGCGCATCTTCGAGCCCTTCGTGCAGGTCAGCCGGCGCAAGGGCGGCGTTGGCCTCGGCCTGGCGCTGGCGCGGGAGATCGCCGAGCTGCATGGCGGCCGGCTGGAGGTGCAGTCGCGACCAGGTGAAGGCGCCCGCTTCTGCTGCAGTTTGCCGGTGTGAACGAGGCAGGCAGCAAAACGCCGCGATTGTCGCGGCGTTTTGCAGGGTACGACCGACCAGGCTGGGCCTAGCGCAGCACCGGGTCGAACTTGAAACGGCGGCCCGCCATCAGCGCGCCGAGGAATCCCACGCCGAACACCGCGCTGGCGCATTTCAGGGTCAGGGCGAGCGGTGCGTGCAGGCCGGGATTCAGCCACAGCACGGCTAGGCTGGCGAGGGTCATGAGCAGCAGGACGATGGCACTTCGGGACATGTCGGGACTCCTTGTCGGTCAGAACACCCAGCGCGGGCTCTTGTCGGCGAAGCGCGGTTCGCGGCTGGCATCGCGGCTCTGGCCCTGGCTCGAGACCCGCACCCAGCGGCTGTCGTCGACGTTGGCCGGTTGACGACGCTCAGCGGCAGCCTGCGGCTGAGCGCTGACGCGAGCACCGTTGTCCTGGGTGGGGGAAAGGATGAGGTCGGCGGTCCTGGCACTGGCGCCGGCCGAATCGCTGAAGTCGCTGGCGTAAACCCCGCTGGTCAGCAATGCAGCGGCGCAGAACAGGCTCAGTCCAATCGTGTGCATGACGCTTCTCCATCAGTCGCTCAGTCGGGGCTTACGAGACGGATATTGCAGCGCTCATACCAACTTTTTATTTCTATAAAATCCTTATAAATCAATAAGTTAAACTTTCATCGCGCAGCCGCGGTCATGCGCTTTGCAAGATGCATGAATTGCGACACGTGCAATTTGCACGATCACTCATGCCGGGGCAGCACGATGCTGAAGCAGGAGCCCTCACCGAGCTGGCTGCTCAGCTCGATGCGTCCGCCATGGGCCTGGACGATCTGTTCGCTGATGAACAGGCCCAGCCCCAGCCCCTGCGGAGCGTTGGCCGTAGAGACGCGCTCGAACTGTTCGAACACCCGCTGCTGATCCGCTGCGGAAATGCCCAGGCCCTGATCGCGTACATCCACGCGCACGCCATCAGCGCCGCTGGATACGCGCACCCCGACGGGTTTGCCCTCGCCATAGCGCAGCGCGTTGGTCAGCAGGTTGGCCAGTACCTGCTCGATACGGAACTCGTCCATCAGTACCGGGGCGGGGCCATCGACCTGCAAGTCGATCTGGTTGCCGCTGCTGGTGAACTGCGCGCTGAGGTTTTCCACCACGTTGCCGGCGAGCACGCCGAGGTCGCCCGGCTCCGGGCGCACCGAGAGCTTACCGGTGCGGATGCGCGAGACATCCAGCATGTCGTCGATCAGGCGGCTGAGGCTGCGAATCTGCCGTTCGTCACGGGCGATCATCTCGGCCAGCTTGTCGGGGGTGAAGGCGTCTTCGCGGCCCTGCTCCAGGCGCATCTTGCGCAGTTGGGCGTCGAGAATCAGGCCGTTGAGCGGTGTGCGCAGCTCGTGAGAGACGATGGACATGAAGGTGTCGCGCATCTGCACCGCCTTCTGTAGCTCGGCCTGGGTTTCACGCAGCTCACCGAGCAGCGCCTCCTGCTCGCGGCGTGCGGCCTCGACCGCCTCCAGTTGCTGGCTCAGCGCCTTACGGTGGCGGTACAGCTCAACGAACATCGCCACCTTGCTGCGCACCTCGAAGGGCGATAGCGGCTTATGCAGGAAATCCACCGCGCCGCTCTCATAACCACGGAAGGCGTAGTCCATGTCACGGCCAACGGCGCTAACGAAGATGATCGGAATGCGCTTGGTCTTTGCCGTGCCGCGCATCAGTTCGGCCAGTTCGAAGCCGTTCATGCCTGGCATCTTCACGTCGAGGATGGCCAGGGCGAATTCGTGTTCGAGCAGCAGCGACAGGGCTTCGTCGGCACTGCTGGCCTGGAAGATGGTGCGATCCTCGGTCTGGATCAGCGAGCGCAGGGCCAGCAGGTTTTCCGGCAGGTCGTCGACCAGCAGCACCTTGGCTTCGATCTTTCTCAGCATGGCGGTGTATCCAGTTCGGCCAGCAGCACACGCAGGCTGGCAAGGGGCAGGAGAAAGTCCGGTTGAAGCAACGCCAGCGCGGCCTCCGGCATGGTGGGTACCTGAGCGTCGCCGGGCTCTTGCACCAGGGTCAGGCCGCCAGCCTGCTGGATGGCCAGCAAACCGGCGGCGCCGTCCTCGTTGGCGCCGGTGAGCAGGGCGGCGGCCAAGTGTTCGCCGTAGGCATCGGCGGCGGACTCGAAAAGAATGTCGATCGATGGCCGCGAGAAGTGCCGAGGCTCCTCGCGGCTGAGGGAAAAGCTGTGGTCATGCTCGATGGACAGGTGATAACCGGCGGGGGCTACGTAGACCACGCCGCCGCGCAGGTATTCCTTGTCCTCGGCTTCCTTGACTGGCAGCCGCAGGCGCCGGCCGAGCAGCTCGGCCAGCAGGCTGTCGTTGCGATCCGGCACGTGCAGCAGGCACACCACCGGCAGCCGATAGCCCTGTGGCAGGTCTTCGAGTAGCTGCAGCAGCGCTTCCACGCCGCCGGCCGAGGCGCCGATCAGCAGTGCCTGCAGCGCCGGTCGGTTCAGGCCGCGCAGTTGCATGCGTGGGCCGCTCATCGCTTGCGGAAGATCCGTTCGGGGCGCGACACCGCCTCGAACTGCTGGGCGTAAGCGGAGAAATCCAGACTCTCCTTGCTGCCCAGGCCGAGGAAGCCACGGTGGCAGAGCGATTCGTGGAACAGGCCGAGGGCGCGATCCTGCAGGTCGCGGTTGAAGTAGATCAGCACGTTGCGGCACGACACCAGGTGGGTTTCGGCGAACACGCTGTCGGTGGCCAGGCTGTGGTCGGCGAAGGTCACGTTGGCGCGCAGCGACTTGTCGAACAGCACGCGGTCATAGGCCGCCGAGTAATAGTCGGAAAACGCCCGCTTGCCGCCCGAGAGCTGGTAGTTCTCGGTGTAGGTACGCAGATGGTCGAGGGCGAAGATGCCCTGCTCGGCCTTCTCCAGCGAGTGTGGGTTGATGTCCGTGGCGTAGATCATGCTGCGCTCCAGCAGACCTTCCTCGTGCAGCAGAATGGCCAGGGAGTAAACCTCCTCGCCGGTGCTGCAGCCGGCCACCCAGATCTTCAGCGACGGGTAGGTGTGCAGCAGCGGCACCACCTGTTCGCGCAGCGTGAGGAAGTAGCTGGGGTCGCGAAACATCTCGCTGACCGGGATGGTGAGGTACTGCAACAGCTGCATGAATGCCTGCGGCTCGTGCAGGATGCGCTCCTGCAGCGCCGAGATGGTCGGGCAGTCCAACTGCGTCTGTGCCTGACGCACGCGGCGTTTCAGCGAGGCCTTGGAGTAGTCGCGAAAGTCATAGCTGTAGCGCAGGTAGATCGCTTCGATCAGCAGGCGCAGCTCGATCTCGTCCGGCATCACAGACGCTCCAGCTTGGGCATCCACACGCGGATCAGGGAGAACAGGCGATCCAGGTCGATGGGCTTGGCCAGGTAGTCGTTGGCGCCGGCCTCGCGGCAGCGCTCCTGGTCATCCTTCATCGCCTTGGCGGTCACGGCGATGATCGGCAGGTTCTTCCAGCGTGCCTGCTGGCGGATCTGCCGGGTGGCTTCGTAGCCGTCCATCTCCGGCATCATCACGTCCATCAGCACCAGGTCGATGTCGTCATGCTCGCGCAGCTTGGCCAGCGCCTCATGGCCGTTGCGCGCCACTTCCACCGAAGCGCCCTTCTGCTCCAGCGCGCTGGACAGGGCGAAGATGTTGCGCACGTCGTCATCCACCAGCAACAGGCGGCGGCCCTCGAACAGCTTGTCGCGGCTGCGAGCGGTCTTGAGCATGCGCTGATGCTCGCTGGACAGCTCGGCCTCGACCTTGTGCAGGAACAGGGTGACTTCGTCGAGCAGGCGCTCCGGCGAGCGCGCGCCCTTGATGATGATCGAGCGCGAATACTTGAGCAGCTCGGCCTCTTCGTCGCGGGTCAGGTTGCGCCCGGTGTAGACGATCACCGGCGGGAAGGAGCAGATGTCCTCCTCGGCCATGCGCCGCAGCAGTTCGTTGCCCTGCATGTCGGGCAGCTTGAGGTCGATGATCATGCAGTCGAAGACGGTCGTGCGCAGTTTTTCCAGCGCTTCGCCGGCCAGGGCTACGGCGGTGATCTCGATATCTTCGTCGCCGATCAGGCGGGCCACGCTGTCGCGCTGCAGCGGGTCGTCCTCGACCAGCAGCACGCGCTTGACCTGCTGGTTGAGCTTGGCTTCGAGCTTGCCGAACACCTCCTTGAGCTGGTCGCGGCTGGTGGGCTTGAGCGCATAGCCGACCGCACCCAGGTGCAGGGCCGCTTCACTCTGATCTTCCACCGAGACCACATGCACCGGGATATGCCGGGTCTGCGCGTCGTCCTTGAGGCGCTGCAGCACGCTGAGGCCGGAGCCATCGGGCAGGCGCATGTCGAGCAGGATGGCGTCCGGGCGGTACTGCCGCGCCAGCTCCAGGCCTTCGTCGGCGCAGGTGGCGACCAGGCAGGCGTAGCCCAGCTCATGGGCCAGATCGAAGAGGATGCGCGCGAAGCGCACCTCGTCCTCGACCACCAGCACGCGGCGACCACTGCGCTCGCTGAGCTGCTCGCGATCATCGGCGAACGGCGCCGGCTGGCGGGGTGCTGCTGGCATGGTGGGCGCTGCGGCTGGCGCAATCGGCGCGGCTGCGGGGCTGGGTGCCTGCGCTGCCGGTTTGGGCGCGCTGCCGCCTTCGACCAGCCGTTCGGGCAGCAGCAGGGTGAAGGTGCTGCCCTCGCCCGGTGCGCTGTGCAGGCTGATGGAACCGCCGAGCAGCCCGGCCAGGTCACGCGAGATGGACAGGCCCAGGCCGGTGCCGCCGTAGCGGCGGTTGGTGGTGCCGTCGGCCTGGCGGAAGGCCTGGAAGATCGCTTCCTGCTGATCCGGGGCGATGCCGATGCCGCTGTCGCGCACGGCGAAGGCCAGGGTCTGCTCATCGTGACGCGACACGCTGAGGGTCACCCCGCCACGGTCGGTGAACTTGAAGGCGTTGGACAGCAGGTTGCGCAGGATCTGTTCGGCGCGCTGGCGGTCGGTGAACAGCACCGCGGGCAGGTCGTCCAGCTCTTCGATCACGAAGCTCAGGCCGCGCTCGCGCGACAGCGGCGCGAACACATCGCGCAGGCTTTCGAGCATGCTGGCCAGCGGGGTGCGTTCGGGGCGCACCTCCAGCTTGCCGGCCTCGACCTTGGCGATGTCGAGGATGTCGTTGATCAGGTTGAGCAGGTCATTGCCGGCCGAGTAGATCGACTCGGCGAACTTGATCTGTTCCTCGTCGAGGTTGCCCTTGCCGTTCTCCGCCAGCAGCTTGGCCAGGATCAGCGAGCTGTTGAGCGGCGTGCGCAGCTCGTGGCTCATGTTGGCGAGGAATTCCGACTTGTAGCGGCTGGCGCGCTGCAGTTCCTCGGCGCGTTCTTCCAGTTGCGTCTGGATGCGACCCAGGGTGGTGTTGCGCTGATCCAGCTCGTCGCGCTGATCGGCGAGGGTTTGTGCCTGCTCGGCAAGTTTCTCGTTGGTCTGTTCCAGCTCGGCCTGCTGGGTTTCCAGATGGGCCTGGGATTCCTTGAGCACGCGGGCCTGCTGTTCCAGCTCCTCGTTGGCAGCGCGCAGCTCTTCCTGCTGGGTCTGCAGCTCCTCGTTGAGCTGCTGGGTTTCGCCCAGCACGTCCTGCAGGCGCTGGCGATAGCGTGCGGCTTCCAGGGCCATGCCGACGTTGCTGGCGATGGCTTCGAGAAATTCGCGCTCGCGTGGCGTCAGCGGGCGCAGGAAGGCCAGTTCGATCACCCCGTTGATCCGTTCCTCGGACTGCAGCGGAACCAGCGCAACGCTCACCGGCTGCCCTTCGCCGAGGCTCGATGCGACCTTGATGTAGTCGGCCGGCAGATCGTCCAGATAGACCACTCGGCGGCCGCGCGCGGCCTGACCGACCAGCCCTTCGCCACGGTAGAAATGCGCCTTGACGCCAGCGTCCTCGCTGAAGCCGTAGCCGGCCACGCGTTGCAGATTGCCGGTCTGGGCGTCGCGCAGGTACAGCGCTGCCACCACGCAGCCCAAATAGTCGGCGAGAAACTCCAGCGAGCGATCGGCCAGTTCGCCTACGTTGGGTTGGCCGAGCAGACGCTCCGCCAACTGGGTCTGGCCATCGCCGAGCCAGGCGCGCCGGCGCTGCTCTTCGGCGTATTCGCCCTGCACGCTCATGGCGCGCGAATAGGTCTGGGAGAGATTGAGCAACTCGCGCCGGCCGAACAGCGCCAGCAGGCTGCTGAACAGGATGCTGATCACCAGATAGATGCCCGCTCCCCAGGTGCTGGTATCGCTGACCTCGGTATTGCGCTGCTGGCGCAGCTCGCGCTCGCTGTTGATGAAGGTGTCCAGCTCGCGGCGTATGCCATCCATGAGGTTCTTGCCGCGCCCCCCACTGACCTCGCCGATGAAGCTGGTGCCGGCGCGGCGACTGCCGATCACTTCCTGGGCGAACGACTCCCACTGCTCCTGCAGGGCGCGCACGCGCTCGAGGCGCTGCACCTGCGTGGGGTTGTCGGTCACGATCTCGCTGAGCTGCTCGCTCAAGGGTTTGAACTTGCCGCGTGCCTGTTCATAGGGCGCCAGGTAGTCATCCTGGCCACTGAGCAGGAAGCCGCGCATGCCGGTTTCCATGTCCAGCGTCAGCTTATAGATCTCGCCGGCGCGATTGAGCACCTGATCCGAGTGCTCGACCCAGCGAATCGCGTTGAGCAGGTAGCCGACCACCATGGCGAAGAACAGTGCACCGACCAGCCCCAGGCCGAGCGGCAGGCTGACGTTGCGATTGAGGATGCGGCGGAAACCGGCCTCGTCCATGGCGGACTCATTCGACACTGGGACGTCCATTCGATGATTGTCTCGCTGCTTATCGTGAGGGGGAGGCCTGTGGCACACTGACCGCTTGCAGACGCCGAAGTTTGCCAAACATTTAGCCATCTTGCGCGCATAATCCGAGAACCTCATGACTCAGACCGACTCCGCCGCCATGAAGACCATCGTGCTGGTCGAGGACGACGACGTCGTTCGTACCTTGACTGCGGAGGTGCTGCAGGAGTTCGGCTACCGTGTGCAGGCGCTGCGCGATGGCACCGCCGCGCTGCAGGTGCTGCGCAGTGATCAGCCGGTCGATCTGCTGATGAGCGACATCGGCCTACCCGGCATGGACGGCCGCGAACTGGTCGAGGCCGCACGCCAGCTGCGGCCGAGCCTGCCGGTGTTGTTCGCCAGCGGCTATGACGAGCGTGAATTGCTCGAAGAGGTGCGCGCCCGCGACAGCGCGGCCACCGCCAGCATCGTCAAACCCTACGACCTGAAACTGCTGGCCGCGCGGCTGAGCGAGCTGACCGGCGCCTAACCGGCTGCCTGCTGGTTGAGCACCAGCAGGCGCGCGGCGGTTTCCGCATCCGGCTGGCCGTCGTAGTTGGCGGGGCGGTATTTCATCTGGAAGGCGGCGATGACATTGCGCGTGGCTTCGTCCAGCTCGCCGTTGCGCGGCACCGTGTAGCCCTGACGCGCCAGTTGCTCCTGGAACCACTCGACGCTGGGCAGGCTGACGGCGAACAGCGCCTGCTGGCGCGCCACCTGTGCTTCGTCCGGCCAGGGAATCAGGCCCTCGTCGGCCAGGCGCTTCCAGGGGAACAGCGGGCCCGGATCGACCTTGCGCTGTGGCGCGATATCGCTGTGACCGATGATCGAGCCGAGCGGCAGTTGGTGACGGCGCACGATGTCCTTGAGCAGGGCCACCAGCACGTCGATCTGCTGCGGTGCGAAGGGCTGCCAATAGCGGCCCTTGGGCGTGTCGTAATAGCCCTGGTTGACCAGCTCGATGCCGATGGTCGAGGCATTCAGCCAGGTGCGCCCCTGCCACTCGCTGACCCCGGCATGCCAGGCGCGGCGGTTTTCATCGACCAGGCGATAGAGCGTCGCCGGCCGGTCGCCGATCAGGTAGTGGCTGCTGACGTCGGTGGTGGTCAGCAGATCCAGCGAGCGCGCCAGATCGGCGGAGGTGTAGTGCAGCACCACGTACTGCACACGGCTGTTCTGGCCGACGGCGGTGTGGCTGTCGTCGATGTGCAGGCCGCCGCAGCCGGCGAGCAGAAAGAAACACAGGGCAAGGCAGAAAAACTTCATAGATGACTGAATACGCTTTGCAGGTTGTCCAGCAGCATGTCGACGCTGAGCATGATCAGCAGCATGCCCATCAGTCGCTCCACCGCCATCAACCCGCGGTTACCGAGAAAACGCTGCAGGAACGAAGCCTGCAACAGGATGAATGCCGTCGCCGCCCAGGCCAGGATCAGGGCCAGGTACAGCTCCCAGATTGGCCCGGTGTGGGTGTTGCGCAAGGTCATCAGCACCGCGAGTGCCGAAGGCCCGGCCACCGCCGGCGTGGCCAGTGGCACCAGCATCGGCTCGCCGTCCGGCACGTCGCCGAGCAGGCCCTGCGGGCTGGGGAAGATCAGGCGCATGGCGATGACGAACAGGATGATACCGCCGGCAATCGCGGTCGCCTCCCGCGACAGGCCAAGCCCGGTGAGGAATTTGTCACCAAAGGTGAGAAACAGCAGCAACAGGCCGAGTGCGAACAGCAGCTCGCGGGCGGCGACCCACAGCCGGCGGCGCGGCTCGACGTTCTTCAGCGCGGCGATGTAGATGGCGATGTTGCCGAACGGGTCGGTGACCAGAAAGATCAGTACGGCGATGCTGAAGATATCCATGGCGGCCTCCGGTGAACGAGGCTGCGTAGTCTAGAGGTGCCGCGTGCGGCATGCGAGGGGCTCAGTCCTCGAAGACCAGCGGGCAGCGCTCGGCACCTTCGAGCTTGAGGATTTCCTCCACCACTTGCGGCCGCGCCTGGCGCAGCACCAGCTGGCGCTGCAGCACCTGCAGGCGCCGCGCTTCCTGGTGCAGCATCTCGACGCCGGCATAGTCGATGAAGTTGATGTGCCGGGCATCGATCACCACACGCGGGGCGTGGCTGTTCTGCAGCAGTTGCTGGATGTAGTGGCAGGCGCCGAAGAAGATCGAGCCTTCGACGCGCAGCACCTCGTCGTCGCCGTCCTGCCACAGGCGCACGCGCGGCTGCGAGGTGCGCTTGAGGTAGAAGAACAGCGAGGCCAGCACGCCGGCATAGATCGCCGTCTGCAACTCCAGCACCAGGGTGGCGGTGAAGGTCAGCAGCATCACCACGAACTCGGCGTGGCTGACCCGGCGCAGCGCGCGGATCGCCGGCAGGTCCACCAGCCCCCAGCAGATCAGCAAGATGCCGGCGGCCATCACCGGCAGCGGGATATGCGCCAGCAACGCTGCACCGAACAGGGCGAACAGGGCCACCAGCAGTGCCGAGAACATCCCGGCCAGCGGCGTACGCGCGCCGGCCTGCAGGTTCAGCGCCGAGCGGGTGAAGGAGCCGGCCGACAGCGAGCCGGAAAACCACGGGCCGATGATGTTGGACAGGCCCTGGGCGCGCACTTCCTGATTGGCGTCGAGGAACTGGTGCGACTTCACCGCCAGGGCGCGGGCGATGGACAGGCTGGTGACCAGCCCGAGCATGCCGCAGGCCACCGCTGCGGGCAGCAGGCGCAGCACGTCGTCGAGGTCGAAATGCAGTGCGGTCAGTTGCGGCAGGTTGCCGGCAAAAGGCGCCACCAGGGCGATCTGCTCGGCATAACGCGCCGGCAGCAGCCAGGCCAGCAGGCTGCCGCCGACCAGGCCGATCAGCAGCGCCGGTGCCTTCGGCCAGAGCCGGCGCACGGCCAGGCTCAGCAGCAGAGTGAAGGCGGCAAGTGCCAGGCTCGGCCAGTGTGTCTCTGGCAGGTGACGACCGATCTGCAACAGGCTGCTCAGCGCCGTTGCCTGGCTCGGCACCTCGACGCCGAGCAGGTTGGGCACCTGGCCGATGGCGATGACCAGCGCCGCACCGAGGGTGAAACCGAGCACCACCGACTGCGAGACGAAGTTCACCAGGGCGCCGAAGCGCAGCAGGCCGAGCAGCCACTGGAACAGCCCGGCGAGGAAGGTCAGCAGCAGCACCAGGGCGATGAACTCCTCGCTGCCGACCTTGGCCATGGGGCTGACGCTGGTGAACAGAACGATGGAGATGGCTGCCGTCGGCCCACAGATCAGGTGCCAGGACGAACCCCACAGGCAGGCGATGATCACCGGCACGATGGCCGCGTACAGGCCGTATTCGGCCGGCAATCCGGCGATCAGCGCGTAAGCCAGCGACTGTGGCAGGGCCAGGATGGCGCCGGTCAGACCCACCAGCAGGTCGTTGCCGAGGGTGCCGCGACGTACGCCGGGTAGCCAGCGCAGGAAAGGCAACAGCGTCTGAAGGTCGGGTAGCGGCATCGTTGGCGGGTTGATTTTGTCCAGGAGCGTGAAGTGTAAACGACATGGCCAGGCCGCCGCTGGCGCAGTGCCTGCGGTCATCACTGGCCACACCTGGTAGGAGCGGCTTCAGCCGCGAAAGATTCAGCTCATAGGGCGTACCGGAACGCTGGTCACTCGTAGGGCGGACTCAGGAGCGAAGCGAACAGTCCGCCATTCGCAACACCCAGGCCCACGCCAGCGGCGTACTGCTGCGCGAGTACGCCCTACTCGCTGACCCTGAACTCCGGCCCGTGCGTGTTCTACCGGATGGGCACCGTCACAGCCGCGCCTTCACCGCCGCCAGGCCGTCGCCGCCATCACGGGTGGTCACGCCCTGCAACCAGCCATCGAGCACCTGTGGGTTGGCCTTGAGCCAGGCCTTGATCGCCGCGTCGTTGCTGGCCTGCTTGCTCAGCACCTGATCCATGATGCTGTTCTCCATGTCCTGGGTGAACCGCAGGTTGCTCAGCAGCTTGCCGACGTTCGGGCACTGCGCGGCATAGCCCTTGCGCGCCAGGGTGTTGACCTGGCCGCTGGCGCCGAAATACTTCTCGCCGCCCTTGAGGTACTTCATGTCGTACTGCACGTTCATCGGGTGCGGCGTCCAGCCGAGGAACACCACGAACTGATCGCGCTTCACCGCACGGCCGACCTGCACCAGCATCGCCTGCTCGCTGGACTCCACCAGTTTCCAGTCACCCAGGCCGAACTCGTCGGCGGCGATCATCTGCTTGATCGACTCGTTGGCCGGCGAGCCGGAGGCGATGCCGTAGAGCTTCTTGCCGAACTGGTCGGCGTGCTTGTCGAGGTCGGCGAAGGTCTTCACCCCGGCTTCATAGGCATAGGTCGGCACGGCCAGGGTGTACTCGGTGCCTTCGAGGTTCTGCGTGACCTTGTCCACTTCGCCGCTGGCGACGAACTTGTCGTAGTTGCTCTGCTGCGCCGGCATCCAGTTGCCGAGGAACACGTCGACCTGGCCCTTCTGCAGCCCGGCGAAGATGATCGGCACGGCCAGGGTCTGGCTCTGCGCCTCGTAGCCCAGGCCATCGAGCAGGAAGCTGGCGATGCCGTTGGTCACGGCGATATCGCTCCAGCCCGGATCACCCAGCTTGACCGTGCCACAGGCTGCGTCCTCGGCCCAGACATTGCCGGCGCTGACGAGCGCGGTGGTGAGTAACAGCACACTGAATCGGTTCATGGCGTCTCTCCTTTTTCTTCTGTTTTAGGGCGGCAGCTTCAAGGCTCAGGCTCGTGGCGCGGAGCAAAGTTTCACCCGACTGCCGGAAAGCGCGCGCGGCGTTCCAGGTCATCCAGGTCGATATGGTTACGCATGTATTGCTGGCTGGCGTCGACCCAGGGTTGGTGATCCCAGCTGGTCAGCTTGCCCTGGCTCAGTGCTTCGGCCACCAGGCGCCGGCGGCGCTGGCTGGCCAGGGTGGCGGCGTGGATCGCCGGGATGTCCCAGCGCTCGCGGGCCTCGGCGAGGAAGCCGGCGAGGATGCCCTTGTGCTCGCTGGATTCGGCCAGGTTGTGCAGCTCCTGCGGGTCGCTGTCGAGGTTGAACAGCAGCAGCGGATCCTGCTCGGAGTAGACGAACTTCCACGGGCCGCGACGAATCATCATCAGCGGGCCGACGGTGCCTTCGGCCATGTATTCGCCGAGCACTTCGTCATGCCCGCCCTCACCCTTGAGGTGCGGCAGCAGCGAGTGGCCTTCCAGCTCCAGGCCGGCATCAACCTGGCCACCGGCAAGCTCCACCAGCGTCGGCAAGAGGTCGAGGGTCGAAACCGACTGGCTGACCCGGTGCGCGGCGAAGCGCTTCGGCGCATGCACCAGCAGCGGTACGCGGGCGGCCATCTCGAACCAGTGCATCTTGTACCAGAGGCCACGCTCACCCAGCATGTCGCCGTGGTCGCCGGAGAAGACGATCAGGGTGTCCTCGGCCAGGCCGCACTCTTCCAGCGTCCTAAGCAGCTTGCCGATGTTGTCGTCGATGTAGCTGCAGGCGCCGAAGTAGGCGCGGCGGGCGTCGCGGACCTTGTCCTCGGGCAGCGGCTTGTCCCACAGGTCGATGACCTTGAGCAGGCGCTGCGCGTGCGGATCCTGTTCGGCCTGGTCGATGTGCTGGCGCGGCATGGGGATGTCCACGCCTTCGTAGCGATCCCAGTATTCGCGCGGGATGGTGTAGGGGTCGTGCGGGTGGGTCATCGACACGGTCAGGCAGAACGGCTGTTCGGGCGTCAGGCGCACGTGGTCGTAGAGATACTGGCGCGCCTTGAACACCACATCCTCGTCGAAATCCAGCTGGTTGCTGCGTACGCAGGGGCCGGCCTGCAGCACCGAGGACATGTTGTGGTACCAACTGGCGCGCACGTCCGGCTCGTCCCAGTTCACCGCCCAACCGTAGTCGGCCGGGTAGATGTCGCTGGTCAGACGCTCCTCGTAGCCGTGCAACTGATCCGGGCCGCAGAAGTGCATCTTGCCCGACAGCGCTGTGCGGTAGCCGAGGCGGCGCAGGTAATGGGCGTAGGTGGGCACGTCGGCGGGAAACTCTGCGGCGTTGTCATAGGCGCCGATCTTCGACGGCAGCCGGCCGCTGACCAGGGTGAAGCGCGACGGCGCGCACAGCGGGCTGTTGCAGTAGGCCGAGTCGAACACCACGGCCTGCTCGGCCAGCTTCATCAGGTGGGGCATCTGCACCGGCGAGGCGGCATCGTGCAGCGGCAGGATCGGCGCGGCCATCTGGTCGGCCATGATGAAGAGGATGTTCGGACGCTTCATGGTGGCGGCTATTCCATACTGTGGGTTTATGCGACAGTGCGGGCACCATGATTCCGGTAGAACGGCAGCAGGGTAAACCCGGCTGTGACACATGCCTCGGATAAGCAGAGCTTATGTTTAAAGCCATCGATGGGCTGTCGCTCGACGCGCTGCGGGTGTTCGAGTCGGCGGCGCGCCAGCTCAGTTTCACTGCAGCCGCCAGCGAGCTGGGCAGCAGCCAGCCTGCGATCAGCCAGCAGATCAAGCGTCTGGAGCAGCAACTGGCGACGCGCCTGTTCGACCGGGTCTATCGCGGCATCGTGCTGACCGAGGCCGGAGAGCTGTTGCTGACCCATGTGCAGGAGGGGCTGGCGGCGCTTGATGCCGGCCTGGTGGCGGTCACGGCGCGGCAGCAACATGAAGTGCTGCAGGTGGCTACCGACTTCGCCTTTGCCGCCTATTGGCTGATGCCGCGTCTGCAGCGCTTCAACCGCCTGTACCCGGAACTGGACGTCAGTCTGATCACCAGTGAGCGCGATACAGCCACGCTGCCCAGTGAGATCGATGTGGCGATCCATTTCGGTGATGGCCGTTTCAAGCACGGCGAAGCGCATCTGCTGTTTCGCGAGGAGGTGTTCCCGGTGTGCAGCCCGCGCCTGCTCGGCGAGCGTCAGTTGCCACTGCCGACCAGGGTGCTGACCGAGTTGCCGCTGTTGCACCTGCGCCCGGAACACCGTTCGCGCTGGTTCGACTGGGAGGGGCTGTTCCGCGCCCTCGGCATTGCCAGCCTGCCGACACCCGGCGCGCTGCGCTTCGACAACTACACCCTGCTGATCCAGGCCGCGATTGCCGGGCAAGGCGTGGCCATCGGCTGGCGCCATCTGGTGGATGAACTTCTCGCGCAGGGGCTGCTCTGTCGTCTGGGTGATGCCGAAGCGCACTCGGCGCTGGGCTATTACCTGGTGCTGCCCGAGCGCAAACGCCGGCAGCGCCTGAGCGCACGTTTCGTCGACTGGCTGCAGGCCGAGCTGGATTCGTCGGCAGCGAGCGTTTGATCGGGCCATACTGCAAGAGCGAGCGCTGAGTCCCTATACTGAGCGCCGCCGCACACCGCCATCGCGCGAAACGTGCTTGCGGCCCCTCCACTCCAACCGGTGAGCTGAACCGTGAAACTCCGTCATTCGATTTTGGGCCTGCTGCTCTGTGGCAGCCTTGTAGTTTCGAACCTCCAGGCCGCTCCGGCCCAACCCAAGCAGGAATTGGCCGCCGGTAGCGCGCTGCTGATCGACCTGAATACCGGCAAGGAGCTGTATTCCAGCAACCCCGACCTGCGTCTGCCGATTGCCTCGGTGACCAAGCTGATGACGGCCATGGTCACCCTCGACGCCAAGCTGCCGCTGGATGAAGTGCTGCCGGTCAACATCCGCGACACCAAGGAAATGCAGGGCGTGTTCTCCCGCGTGCGTGTCGGCAGTGAGCTGAGCCGCCGCGACATGCTGCACCTGGCGCTGATGTCCTCGGAAAACCGCGCCGCCGCCAGCCTCGCCCACCACTATCCGGGCGGCCAGGCGGCCTTCATCAAGGCGATGAACGCCAAGGCCAAGGCACTGGGCATGACCCACAGCCGCTTCGTCGAGCCTACCGGCCTGTCCGAGGAGAACGTGTCCACTGCTCGCGACCTGGCGCTGATGGTCAAGGCTGCCCGTCAGTACCCGCTGATCCACGAGTTCACCACCGACTCGGAAACCACCATGGCCTTCCGCAAGCCCAACTACACCCTGGGCTTTCGCAACACCAATGCTCTGGTGCGCAAGGCCGACTGGAACATCTACCTGAGCAAGACCGGCTTCACCAACGCTGCCGGCCGCTGCCTGGTGATGGCCACCACCATGGCCAATCGCCCGGTGGCGTTCGTCGTGCTCGGTGCGTTCGGCAAGTACACCCACATGGCCGACGCCAACCGCCTCAAGCGCTGGCTGGAAACCGGCAAGGTGTCGCCCGTGCCGGCTGCCGCGCTCAGCTACAAGCAGCAGAAACTGGCGGAGTGGAGCCTGCAGGCCAAGCAGTGATCTGGCATTGATGCGAAAAGGGGCTACTCGATGAGTCGCCCCTTTTTCGTTGTACCTCTGCCGCGTAGCCCGGATGCAATCCGGGAAAACAGATGCACCGTTCCCGGATTGCATTCGGTCACGTCAATTCGGATTGCCCAGGTGCTCGCTGAGAAAATCGAGAAAGCAGGTGATGCGCGAGGCCAGCGCAGTGTTGCGGTAGTACACCGCATGCACCGGCTGACGCACCTCGACGCGCTGCTCGGCCAGCACCTCTAGCAGCGCACCGCTGGTGCGGGCGGCATCGGTCATGAAATCCGACAGGCACACCAGCCCCTCGCCAGCCAGCGCCAGGGTCAGCAGCGTATCGCCACTGGAAGCGCGCAGACTCGGGGTGATGCGCCAGCGCTCGCCCAGGGCGTGGCGCAGCGGCCACTCGTTGAGACCGTCGGGCTCGGTGAAGCCGAGCAGACTATGCCCGGCCAGATCCTCGGTGCGCGCCGGGGTGCCGTGCCGACGCAGGTAATCGGGGCTGGCCAGCACGCGCCGGCGGCTATGGCACAGCGGTCGGGCATGCAGGCTGGAGTCCGGCAGGTGGCCGATGCGGATGGCCAGGTCGGTGCGCCGCTCCAGCAGATCGATGATGCGGTCGTCGCTGTTCAGCTCCAGTTCGATCTGTGGATAACGCGCGCGAAACTCGCCGATCAGCGGCACGATCACGTGCAACATGAAGGGCGAGGCGGTGTTGATGCGCAAACGCCCGGCCGGCGCCTGGCGGCGCAGGGCCATCTGCTCCTCGGCTTCCTCGACGCTAGCCAGAATGCGCCGTGCCTGGGCCAGGAACAGCTCGCCCTCCTCGGTCAGCTCCAGGCGCCGGGTGGTGCGGCGCAGCAGGGTGACGGCGAGCTTCTCTTCCAGGCGACTCAGCGCCCGGCTCACCCCCGAGGCCGTTTGTTCGAGCCGTTCGGCGGCGGCGCTGATCGAGCCGCTGTCGACCACGCTGACGAACGCGAGCATTTCTTCCAGGCTGGTCTTCATCGTTGCGTTTGAGTCACGGACGCTAGCGGATTTGTTGGCGTTTCGCGCAAGAGTCTGCCGATCAGGCCGCCTCCCGGCAACTCGCTCAGCGTCCTCCGGCGATGTCGAGCAGCGCGCCGGTGGTGTAGCTGGCCTTGTCATCGAGCAGCCAGACGATCGCCTCGGCGACCTCTTCGGCACGGCCAGCGCGGCCTAGTGGAGTCGCCTTGCCTAGACGCTCGGCGCGATCCGGCTGGCCGCCGCTGGCGTGGATTTCGGTATCGATCAGCCCCGGGCGCACGGCGTTGACCCGTACGCCCTCGCCGCCCAGCTCCTTGGCCAGGCCGCGCGTCAGCACGTCCATGGCGCCCTTGGCCCCGGCATAGTCGACGTACTCGAAAGGTGAACCGAGGCTGGCGGCCACCGACGACACCAGTACCATCGAGCCACCTTCGCCGCCCCGGCTGCGCGCCATGCGCCGGGCACCCTCGCGGGCGGTCAGATAGCTGCCCAGCACGTTGACCTCGAACATCCGCCGTAGGCGCTCGCCGCTCATGTTCAGCAATGGCATGGGCGGGGCGACGATGCCCGCATTGACCACCAGGCCGTGCAGCGGGCCGAACGTGTCCATGGCCTCGAACAGGCGCAGGACATCGGCCTCATCGGCCACGTCACCCTGCAGCGCGACGGCCTCGCCGCCTGCAGCAAGAATCTGCGCAACGACCTCATCGGCGGCGGCGCGGTCGCTGCGGTAGTTGATGCCCACCGTCCAGCCCTGAGCGGCGGCCAACAGGGCTGTAGCACGGCCGATGCCGCGACTGGCACCGGTTATCAGCAGGTTCTTGCTCATGAGGCGGTCTCCTGTTCGTTGTGGTCATCATGCGTAGGGTGGACGACGCGTCACCCGTCCACCACCTGGCGAGCCCGAAGGTGGACAAAAAGAGCGTTGTCCACCCTACGGCAGGGGCTCGTTATGAACCAGTGGGCAGTACGGGTGGCCGCCAGCGGACTCGGCGGTTACCATGCGCGCCCTTCTAGCGATCCGCACCTGCTCATGAAACCTGCAAGCTTGCGCGCCGACCTGCTGGCCGGCCTGACCTCGTCCTTCGCCCTGGTGCCCGAGTGCATCGCCTTCGCCCTGGTGGCCCAGGTCAACCCACTGATGGGCCTGTACGGCGCCTTCATCATCTGCACCCTTACGGCCCTGTTCGGTGGCAGGCCGGGGATGATCTCCGGTGCTGCCGGTTCGATGGCGGTGGTGATCGTCGCCCTGGTGGTGCAGCACGGTGTGCAGTACCTGCTGGCCACGGTGCTGCTCGGCGGCCTGATCATGCTCGCGTTCGGCCTGCTGCGCCTGGGCAAGCTGATCCGCATGGTGCCGCATTCGGTGATGCTGGGCTTCGTCAACGGCCTGGCCATCATCATCGCCCTGGCCCAGCTCGAGCACTTCCAGCATGACGGCCACTGGCTGCAGGGCCAGGCGTTGTACCTGATGCTCGGCCTGGTAGCGCTGACCATGGTCGTCGTCTACCTGCTGCCGCGCCTGACCCGCGCCGTACCGCCGGCACTGGTGGCGATCCTCGGCATCGGTGCGCTGGTCTATTTGCTCGATCTGCCGACCCACACTCTTGGCGACATGGCACAGATCGCTGGCGGTTTGCCGAGCCTGATGCTGCCGGACATTCCCTGGAACCTGGAAACCCTCGCCATCATCGCCCCCTACGCCATCCTGATGGCCCTGGTCGGCCTGCTGGAAACCCTGCTGACGCTGAATCTCACTGACGAGATCACCGCCACCCGTGGCCACCCGGATCGCGAGTGCGTGGCGCTGGGCGTGGCCAACATGACCTCCGGCCTGTTCGGCGGCATGGGCGGCTGCGCGATGATCGGCCAGACCGTGATCAACCTCAGCTCCGGCGGGCGCGGGCGGCTGTCCGGTGTGGTCGCCGGGGTGATGATCCTGCTCTTCGTACTGTTCCTCTCGCCGCTGATCGAGCGCATCCCACTGGCGGCGCTGGTGGGTGTGATGTTCGTGGTGGCGCAGCAGACCTTTGCCTGGGGCTCGCTGCGCGTGGCCGGCAAGGTGCCGGCCAATGACGTGCTGGTAATCGTTGCGGTGACCGCCATCACCGTGGCCACCGACCTGGCCACCGCTGTGCTCTGCGGTATCGTCATCGCCGCGCTCAACTTCGCCTGGCAGCATGCCCGCGAACTGTACGCCGACAGCGATATGCAGGCCGACGGCAGCAAGCTGTACCGCGCCCACGGCACGCTGTTCTTCGCCTCCTGCACCACCTTCCTGGCGCAGTTCGAGCCGGCGGACGACCCGCAGCAGGTGACCCTGGACTGCCGCCACCTGAGCTTCGTCGACTACTCGGCCATTGCCGCGCTGAAGACCTTGCGCGAGCGTTACGAGCGCGCCGGCAAGCACCTGCGCGTGGTGCATTTGTCCGAGCGTTGCAAGCAACTGCTCAAGCGGGCTGGGTCAGAACACTGATCGCGTAGGAACAATGCGAAACCCATCAAGCAATTCCCGGGTTTCGCTACGCTCAACCCAGGCTACAAAGCCATGAAAAAAGCCGCTGACGGATCGCTCCGCCAGCGGCTTTTTCGTATCCCAGATAGGGTGTCAGCGCCGCGCGCCGCGTACCCCTTCGGCCAGCTCGCGGCACAGGCCGAGCACGCCGTCGATGGCTTGCTGCGGGCTTTGTGCCTCGGCGATCTTGTCGATCAGTGCCGAGCCGACCACTGCGCCTTCGGCACGCTTGGCCACTTCGGCGGCGTGCTCCGGGGTGCGGATGCCGAAGCCGATGCACAGCGGCAGATCGGTGTGGCGACGCAGACGTGCTACGGCTTCCTCGACGTGATCCATGGTCGCCGCGCCGGCACCGGTGACGCCGGCTACAGACACGTAGTAGACGAAGCCGGAGCTGCCGGCCAACACGGTGGGCAGGCGGTCATCGTCGGTGGTCGGCGTGGTCAGGCGGATGAAGTCGATGCCTGCGCTCTGCGCCGGTTCGCACAGCTCGTCGTTGTGCTCCGGCGGCAGGTCGACCACGATCAGGCCGTCAACGCCGGCCTCCTTGGCGTCACTGATGAAGCGCTCGACGCCATAGACGAAGATCGGGTTGTAGTAGCCCATCAGCACCAGCGGCGTGCTCTGGTTGCCTTGGCGAAATTCGCGAACCATCTGCAGCGTCTGCTGCATGCCCTGCTTGCCAGCCAGCGCGCGGATGTTGGCGAGCTGGATGGCAGGGCCGTCGGCCATCGGGTCGGTGAAGGGCATGCCCAGCTCGATCACGTCGGCGCCAGCGTCCGGCAGGCCCTTGAGGATGCTCAGCGAGGTGGCGTAGTCGGGATCGCCGGCGGTGATGAAGGTCACCAGCGCGGCGCGGTTTTCCGCTTTCAGTTCGGCGAAACGGTTCTGCAGGCGGCTCATGCGTGTTTCTCCTGTTCGCCCATGTGGTGCATCACGGTTTGCATGTCCTTGTCGCCACGACCGGACAGGTTGATCACCATCAGGTGATCCTTGGGCAGCTTCGGCGCGCGTTTGAAGGCTTCGGCCAGCGCGTGGGCGCTTTCCAGTGCCGGGATGATGCCTTCCAGGCGGCAGCACTGGTGGAAGGCGGTGAGCGCTTCGTCATCGCTGATCGGCACGTATTCGACGCGCTTGATCTCGTGCAACCAGGCGTGTTCCGGGCCGACGCCGGGGTAGTCGAGGCCGGCGGAAATCGAGTGGGCATCGGTGATCTGGCCGTCTTCGTCCTGCAGCAGGAAGGTGCGGTTGCCGTGCAGCACGCCCGGCGCGCCACCGGCCATGCTCGCCGCATGCTTGCCGGTATCGACGCCGTGACCGGCGGCCTCGACGCCAACGATCTGCACGCCTTCATCATCGAGGAAGGGGTGGAACAGGCCGATGGCGTTGGAGCCACCGCCGATGCAGGCCACCAGCGAGTCGGGCAGGCGCCCTTCCTTCTCGAGGATCTGCTCGCGCACTTCGTTGCCGATCACCGACTGGAAGTCGCGCACCATGGCCGGGTACGGATGCGGGCCGGCGGCGGTGCCGATCAGGTAGAAGGTGTTGTGGACGTTGGTCACCCAGTCGCGCAGCGCTTCGTTCATGGCGTCCTTGAGGGTGCCGGTGCCGGCGGTGACCGGGATCACCTCGGCGCCGAGCAGCTTCATGCGGAAGACGTTGGCCTGCTGGCGCTCGATGTCGGTGGTGCCCATGTACACCACGCACTGCATACCGAAGCGCGCGGCCACGGTGGCGGTGGCCACGCCATGCATGCCGGCGCCGGTCTCGGCGATGATGCGTTGCTTGCCCATGCGCTTGGCCAGCAGGATCTGGCCGATGCAGTTGTTGATCTTGTGCGCGCCGGTGTGGTTCAGGTCTTCGCGCTTGAGGTAGATCTTCGCCCCGCCGAAGTGCTCGCTCAGGCGCTCGGCGTAGTACAGCGGGCTGGCGCGGCCGATGTAATCGCGCTGGAAGTAGGCCAGTTCTTCGAGGAAGGCCGGATCAGTCTTGGCTTTCTCGTATTCGGCAGCCAGCGAGTTGATCAGCGGCATCAGGGTTTCGGCGACGAACTGACCACCGAAGCGGCCAAACAGGCCGCGGGCGTCGGGGCCGGTGCGAAATGAGGTCATGGCGTGCTCCTTGTCGACAGCACTGGGCTGGCAGGGCGAGTGAGTGATGGGGCTCATTCTATCCCCATGAGGCGCGGCGAAAAGCGATTTGATTGAGCTGACCTGTCAGAAAATCTCACGGGTCATGTCTGTGCGCCACGCCTCATTTCCAGACTCGCCGCTGGGCGGTAGAGAACTCGGTCGCGCCTGATCAGTCCCAGCAGCTACGGCCAGGGAGAAAGCGAATGCACAAGGTATTGGTGGTGGGCGGCATGGTGGTGGCGTGTCTGGGTACGGCCCAGGCGCAAACACTGGATTTGCATGGCATCGGCGTATCGCGCGATGTGCCGTGCAAGGGGCTCGACGTGATCGTCACCGGCAATGGCAACCGGTTCCGCCTCACCGGTGACTGCGGCCAGGTCGAGGTCAATGGCTCCGAGCAGCAGGTAAGTTTCGGCAAGGCTGCCGGCCTGGTGGTGACTGGCGTGAAGAACCGCATCGAGGGCGAGCGTGTCACCGGCCTCGAAGTCAGTGGCAGCGAGCACCAGATTGAAACCGAGGTGTGCGGCGACGACCAGCAACCGGCGCAGATCGCCATTTACGGTGATAGCAACGTGCTCAAGCTCGCTCTCGATGGCCCGACGCAGATCGAGGTCAACGGCCTCAACCAGCAACTGACCTGGCGTGGCGACGAGCCTGAGATCGAGACCACCGGCGTCGAACACCACATCCAGCAGGACTGATCGGCACGGCAGGTTGGCGCTCGGCGGTGAACGTGGTTAGATGCCCCTGACTCGTCAGGAAAAATCACCTCTCCCATGAGCCGCGACCTGCCCCCACTCAATGCCCTGCGCGCCTTCGAGGCGGCCGCCCGCCTGCAAAGCGTCAGCCGCGCCGCCGAGGAGCTGCACGTCACGCATGGTGCGGTCAGCCGGCAGATTCGTGTACTCGAAGAGCAACTCGGCCTCGGCCTGTTCGACAAGGACGGCCGTGGCGTCAAGCTCACCGCCGCCGGCGTACGGCTGCGCGATGCCACTTCGGAAGCCTTCGAGCGCCTGCGCGATACCTGCGCCACGCTGCGCCGTGAAACCGAAGAGCGCCCCTTCGTGCTCGGCTGCTCGGGTAGCCTGCTGGCGCGCTGGTTTATCCCACGTCTGGATCGCCTGCAGCGCGAGCTGCCGGAGCTGCGCCTGCAACTCTCGGCCAGCCAGGGTGAGCTGGATCCGCGCAGCGCCGAGGTGGATGCCACCCTGCTGTTCGCCGAGCCGCCGTGGCCGGCCGATATGCAGGTATTCGAGCTGGCGCCCGAACGCATCGGCCCGGTGCTCAGCCCGCGCTATGTCAATCACGCGCAGCTGAGCGCCGTCAGTGCCGACGCGCTGTATGCCGAGCCGCTGCTGCACACCACCTCGCGCCCGCAGGCCTGGCCGCAGTGGGCGCAGGCCCAGGGGCTGGCAGCCGAGCGGCTGCAGCAAGGCCAGGGTTTCGAGCATCTCTACTATCTGCTGGAGGCCGCCGCGGCTGGGCTGGGTGTGGCCATCGCGCCGCAGACGCTGGTCGCCGACGACCTGCGCGCCGGGCGCCTGGTCGCGCCCTGGGGCTTCGTCGCAACCAGCGGCTGCCTGGCGCTGTGGACGCGTCGCACCGACCCGCGCAGCGAGCGCCTGGCGCACTGGTTACGCAAAGAGCTGGCAGAGCACGACGACGCCTGATCAGGTCGTCTACGCCGCAAAGCGCGACGTTACCAGCGAGGTGGCGCACGAAGCCGATTGCTAGCATCGCCGGACTTTCCTTTTGTTCAGCAGCCTGGCCGGTTCAGACGAGGCATCGATGTCCAACCCTTGCAGCAATTTCATCCCCTATACGCTGGAAGTGACCGGCAAGGGCATCCACGAAGTCGAGCAGGCGCGGGCGGCGATACCGGCCGGCACACCGATCAACATTGCCTTTCTGGGCAACGAAGATCACGCCCAGCGCATCCAGGCGGCGAAGGTCATCCGGGCCTGTGGCGCCGAGCCGGTGCCGATCATTTCCTCGCGCCGGCTGCGCTCCGAGGCTGATCGTGACGAGCTGATCGGCGCTCTGGTGGCCCAGGCGGCGCCGCAACGCTTCATGTTCGTCGGTGGTGATCCGGCCACGCCGGCCGGGCCTTATCAGGATTCCCTGGCGTTGCTGGCCAGTGGCGTGCTGGAGCGCCATGGCATCGAGCAGGTGGTGATCACCGGCTACCCGGAGGGGCACCCGAAGATCGACAGGAACGAACTGATGCGCGCGCTGAAGTGGAAGCTGGACTTTCTCCGTGAAGCCGGCTGCGCCGTGGAGATCACCACGCAGTTCGGCTTCGATGCCGAGGCGGTGGTGCGTTGGATCGAGCAACTGCGCCAGCAGGGCATCGACACGCCTGTGCGCATCGGCGTGCCCGGGCCAGCCGATGTCGGCAAGCTGCTGCGCTTTGCCCGCCAGTTCGGCGTGGCGACCTCGGCTTCCATCCTGCGGCGCTACGGGTTGTCGATGACCAACCTGATGCAGCGCGTGGGCGCCGAGCGTTACTGGGATCAGTTGCAGGCCGGGCTCGGTGACCGGCAACTGGGCCGCATTGGCTGGCACCTGTATCCCTTCGGTGGAATCGAGGATGGCGTTACCTGGATCAATGCGCGTCTGAGTGCTGACACCGCGTACCAGGCATCGCCGCGCTAGCGCGCCAGTGTGCAACGGGTGGGGATGGCGTCGGCGATATTGCCAAGTCGACCCGGCAAAGATGACAATGCAATTCATTGTCATTTGATACGAAATCGCGCCATGCCCGCCGACGCCCAGGTGCTGCATACCCTTTACCGTGACCATCACAGTTGGCTGCAAGGCTGGCTGCGGCGGCGCCTGGGCAACGGTTGCGATGCTGCCGATCTGGCGCAGGACACCTTCGTGCGCCTGCTACGTGCCGGCAATGTGGCGAGCATCCGTGAGCCGCGTGACTACCTGGCCACCGTGGCGCGCGGGCTGATGGTCGACTTCCTGCGCCGGCGCTCGCTGGAGCAGGCCTACCTCGAAGCGCTGGCCAATCAGCCGCAGGCCGAGCAGCCCAGCGCCGAACAGCAAGCGCTGCTGATGGAAGCGCTGATGGAGGTCGACCGCATGCTCGCCGGGCTCGGCCGCAAGGTGCGCGAGGTGTTCATCCTGTCCCAACTCGACGGCCTTACCTACGCGCAGATCGCCGCCCGCCTGGGCATTTCCCTGCGCAGCGTGAACAACTACATGGCCCACGCTGTGGAGCATTGCTGCCTGCTGCAGGCGGGCTGGCAGTCATGACCGAGGCGCAGCGCGCCGCGCTCAAGGCGGCCAGTGGTTGGTACGCGCGGCTGTGCTCCGGCAGCGTCGAGGCCGACGAGCAGCAGGCCTGGCAACGCTGGTACGACGCTGACGAGCTTCATCGCCAGGCCTGGCAACAGATCGAGACCCTGCGCGAGCAACTGGGGCTGTTGCCCGGCCCCGTCGCCTCGTCGACTCTGCGTGGTGTCGATCATGGTCGCCGGCGTCTGCTCGGCAGCCTGGCTCTGGTCGCCATGGCGTTGCCGCTGGGCTGGTTTGCCTGGCAAAGCGATACCCGCCGCTACTGGTTGGCCGACTTGCGCAGTGGTGTGGGTGAGCGCCGCGAATGGAAACTGAGCGACGGTAGCCGGCTGATGCTCGGCACGGCCAGCGCGGCGCAATGGCATGCCGACGGTCAACGCCGTGTGCTGCGCCTGCTTGCTGGCGAGGCAATGATCGACAGCGTCGACGAGGCGCGTCCGCTACTGGTGGAGACCCGATATGGCGTGATCCGTAGCCAGGGCGCGCGTTTCTGCGTACGCAGCGATGATCAGGATTGCCGGGTCGCGGTGTTGGCGCAGCGCGTGGAAGTCGCGCCATTGCACCATCTGCACGATATGCGCGCGCTGGTCGCCGGGCAGCAGGTGCGCTTCGATGCCGAGCGAATCGGGCCACAACGCGCCAATGATGCGGCGACTGCCGCCTGGACGCAGGGCAGCCTGATCGCCCTCGACCAGCCGTTGGGCGAGTTGATTGCCGAGCTGGCGCGCTATCGCCACGGTGTGCTGCGTCTCGACCCGGCGCTGGTCGGGTTGAAGGTATCCGGCAGCTTTCCGCTGACTGATACCGATCGTGCGCTGGCGGCGCTGGAGCACAGCTTGCCGGTGCGTGTGGTGCGGCGCAGTGACTATTGGGTGACGCTGGTACCGAAGGTCTAGGCTCTGTACGAAAAGTGCCTGCGCTCGGTGATGCTTCGTTAAAAACGGGCTGGAACGCCAGCCCGGTCGAATGCTCATTTACAGCTCGTAAACTCGAATGCGAGCCCAGTCCGTTCCTCACCCATTTTTGTGGGGCCGCCATCGGTATCGCCTGACCTTCGCTCGGCGACTTTTCGTACAGGCCCTGGCCAGTAAAAATATTCATTGCTGTTTGCACTTTTTTCTCGAATGGCTCGGCCCTCCTGAAATATCGCCTATCGGGCTTTCATTCTCAGGGGAAACTCATGCGTAAACCTCGCTGCAACCTGCATACGCTGACCGCCGCCATTCAGGCCACGTTGCTCTGTTCCGCCCTGGCGCTGGCCGCGCCGATGGCGGTTGCCGCACCCACGGAGACTGCCGCGCAGGTTCAATCCTTCGACATTCCGGCTGGCTCGTTGGCCGACGTGCTCAACCGTTATGCCAGTGCAGCCGGCGTCGCCCTGTCCTTCGACGCAGCGCTGTTGCAGGGGCTGCGTAGCGAGGGGCTGCAGGGTAGTTACGCCGTAGAGGACGGTTTCGCGCAACTGCTGCAGGACAGCGGCTTGCGCGCGGTACGCCTGGGTGACGGCATCTATGGTCTGGAAGCCCTGCCCAGGCCGGTTCCTCAGCCGGACAACATGGTGGAGCTGAGCCCGGCCGAGATCACCGTCAGCACCCTGCGCAGCGACACCGCCGTCGGCCAGACCAGCCAGCGCGTGACGGTTATCGACCGCCAGCAGATCGAGCAGCAGCTGGCGCTCAGCAGCGATCCGGGCCAGGTGCTGAGCAACCTGATTCCGTCCTACTCGCCGAGCCGGCAGAAGATGTCCAACGCCGGCGAAACGCTGCGTGGCCGTACCCCGCAGTTCCTCGTCGATGGCGTGCCGCAGGCCAGCTCGATCCGTAACGACGGGCGCAGCAGCTACACCATCGACCTGGCACAGATCGAGCGCATCGAGGTGATCCATGGCGCCTCGGCCGAGCACGGCGGTGGCGCCACTGGTGGCATCGTCAACTTCATCAGCCGCCGCCCCGACAGCGATGGGGTCAGCCAGCACGCCGGTGTCAGCCTGGAAAGCGACGACCGCTTCAGCAAGGATGGCCTGAGCTACAAGATGAACTACCGGGTCAGCGCCCAGCAGGGCGACTGGGAAACCCTGTTCGGCGCCACCTGGCAAGAGCGAGGGGCCTTCTACGATGCCAATGACGAGCTGATCGGCGTCGCCTACCCCGGCGAGATTCAGGACACCCGCGACCACGACCTGATGTTCAAGCTCGGCTACTGGCTCGACGACGTGCAGCACCTGCAGTTCAGTGCCAACCACTACGAGCTCAGGGGCAACAACGACTACGTCCCGGTACTCGGCGACCGCGCAGCGGGCATTCCTACCACCGCGCGCAAAGGGCATCCCGAGGGTGATCCGGCGTTCAACGAGAACCGCCAGTACACCTTCAGCTACAGCAACCAGGATCTGTACGGCAACGTGCTCGACGTGCAGCTCTATCACCAGCGTTATCGGGGCCAGTTCGGTGCGTTGCTCTCGGGCTCGTTCCAGGATCCCAACATCGCCCCGATCGGCACCCTGTGGGAGCAGAGCCGCAGCGACTCGGAGAAATGGGGCGGCAAGCTGACCCTGCGGCGCAGCGGCCTGTTCGATGGCCTGCTCGACCTGACCGGGGGTGTCGACCTGATGCGCGACAAGGGCGAGCAGGTGCTGGTGCAGACCGATCGCAGCTACGTGCCGCCCTCCACGTACGACAACCAGGCCGGCTTCCTCCAGGGCGACCTGCACCTGACCGACAAGCTGACCCTGATGGCCGGCGTGCGCCGCGAGCATTCCGAGCTGGATGTGGATGACTTTCACACCGTATGGGGCACCAACAACGCGGGCGGGGTGAGCGTGACCGGTGGCAAGGTGTCGTTCGGCAAGACCCTGAGCAACTACGGCTTCACCTACCAGGCCACCGACTGGGCGCAGCTCTACGGCGGCTACTCCGAAGGCTTCGGCATGCCCGACATCGGCCGCGTGCTGCGCGGGCTCGACGAGCCAGGGCTGGATGTGGAAAGCCTGCTGGAGCTGGAGCCGATCGTCACCCGTTCGCGTGAAGTGGGCCTGCGCTTGAACTTCGAGCGGGTGGACATGGAGCTGAGCTACTACGAGTCCTTCTCCAACCTCGGCGAGCGGCTGTCGGTCAACGACGACGGTAACTACATCGCCAACCGCGAGCGGGTGGAGATCCAGGGCTATGAGCTGACCGGCAATTGGCACCTGAACGATCACCACAGTCTGCGCGGCAGCTATGCCCACAGCCAGGGCAAGTCCGACACCGATGGCGATGGCAAGGTGGACACGCGCCTGACCGGCCTGAACATCTCGCCGGATCAGTACAGCCTGGGCTGGCAGGCCAACTGGAACGACGACTGGTCGAGCTACCTGCAATACAACTACTACGTCAGCCGCAGCTTCGACGACCCGCGCCTGGACTTCGACGGCTACGCCCTGCTCTCGGCCAGTGTCAGCCGCCGCCTGCCGGTGGGCAGCCTGTCGCTGGGCATCGACAACCTGCTCGACGAGGACTACTTCACCTACTACTCGCAATCGGCGCGCATCGCCAATGACTACAACTTCAAGGGCCGTGGCCGCACCTTCACGCTGGGCTATCAGGTGGAGTTCTAGGATCTGGGTGGCGGTAACTGACACTTATGCGCTGCGAGCTAGTCTGAATAAGACATCCCAAGACGCAGGAGTCCATCATGACCGACCACCATACCTACAAGATGATCGAGCTTGTCGGCTCGTCGCGCAGCAGTATCGAAGATGCCATCGACAACGCCCTGGCCGAATGTGCCAAGAGCGTGCGCAACATGGACTGGTTTGAGGTGGTGAGCACCCGTGGCCATATCGAGAATGGCAAGGTCGGTCACTATCAGGTGACGCTCAAGGTCGGCTTCCGCCTCGGCGACAGCTGACCGGCCTCGTGGCGGCCAGTGCCTGGCGTGGACGCTGGCCAGGGCGAGCAGGTTCCTGCCTGTGCGCCTGACGCCTTACACCATTCCCTCAGCCGAAGAACCAGTAGGTCACCGAAATCGCCGCGATCACCCCGGCCAGTTCGGCCAGCAGCGCGCACCCCACGGCATGCCGCGCACGCTGGATGCCCACTGCGCCGAAGTACACGGCCAGCACGTAGAAGGTGGTTTCCGTGCTGCCCTGGATGGTCGCGGCAGCCAGCGCAGCGAAGCTGTCGACGCCCTGCGCCTGCATGGTTTCGATCAGCATGGCGCGTGCCGCGCTGCCGGAGAACGGCTTGACCAATGCAGTGGGCAGCGCATCGACGAAGCGCGTGTCCCAGCCCAGCGCGTCCACCAGCCAGCGGATACCGTCGAGGCCGAACTCCAGCGCACCGGATGCCCGCAGCACACCGATGGCGCAGAGCATGGCCACCAGGTATGGCAGCAGGCTCTTGGCGATATCGAAGCCTTCGCGCGCACCTTCGATGAACTGCTCGTAAACCGCCACGCGGCGCAGTGCGCCGACCAGGACGAAGGCGAGGATCACGCAGAACAGGGTCAGGTTGCCCAGCAGCGACGACAGCGCGGCCAGCGCCGTGGCGCTGAGCCCGCCCAGCAGTGCCATGAAGCCGCCGAGCAGCAGCGCGCCCGGTACCAGATAGGCCAGCACCACCGGATCCCACAGGCGCAGGCGCTGCATGAACGCCACCGACAGCAGGCCGACCAGGCTCGAGGCGCTGGTGGCCAGGAGGATCGGCAGGAACACCAGGGTGGGATCCTGCGCGCCCTGCTGCACCCGGTACATGAAGATCGACACGGGGAGCAGGGTCAGCGACGAGGCATTGAGCACCAGAAAGAGAATCTGCGCGTTGCTCGCCACCAGCTTGTTCGGGTTCAGCTCCTGCAGGCTGCGCATGGCCTTGAGGCCGATGGGCGTGGCGGCGTTATCCAGGCCCAGACCGTTGGCGGCGAAGTTCATGGTGATCAGCCCCAGCGCCGGATGGCCGCGTGGCACTTCCGGCATCAGGCGGGCGAACAGCGGGCCAAGCAGGCGCGCCAGCGAGTCGACCAGACCGGCCTTCTCGGCGATGCGCAGCAGGCCGAGCCACAGCGTCATGGTGCCGAACAACAGCACCATCACTTCGACCGACAGTTTGGCCATGGCGAACAGCGCTTCGACCATGGCGGCGAACACGCTCGGATCGTCGCCAATCAGCCAGCGGGAAAAGCCCGCCACCGCTGCTATCAGAAAAAAGCTCAGCCACAGGCCGTTGAGCATGCCTCACCCCCTCATTGCACTGGCTGGGGATGATAGCGCGACGGCCGTGCTGATGGGGTGAGGCAGAGTCCCCGCATGCGTGAAGCATGCGGTTGGCTCAGAACCAGTTGGGGTCGCTGCGCAGTTGTTCTTCCAGCAGCTTGCGCATGTCTTCATCCGGCTCGCCCAGCCAGCGCAGGCTGGCGTGCTCGCTCGGCGCGCGATCTTCCGGCAGACCATCGGGTATCTGCACGTAGAGTGCGTAGGCATCGTCCTTGTCCCAGTCGAAGGCCACGTAGACCCGCTGGTTGAAGCAGTTGTGCGCCTCGCACACCTGGCCGACGAGGAAGCGACCGTCCTCGCCCTCCACGGTCTGCAGCGGAGTGGACGGGCCGCTGAGGTTCATCAGCCAGTCCGGCAGGCGCTTTTCATCTTCGATCATGTCCTGCCAGGCTTCGCGGTATTCGCTGTTGCTGCTGAGCAACTCGCCTGGCTGGAACATGGCGTCACGGTCGGCGGCCTGAGCCGCCAGGGCGCCGCCCAGAAGCAGGGCGGCGGCGATGGCGTGAAGCGATTGCATTATGGGCTCCTTCAAATACGCGGGCGGCGACCCACGAAGAACGAGATGACGAACAGCACCAGGAAGACTACGAACAGGATCTTGGCGATGCCTGCAGCGGTGCCGGCGATACCCCCGAAGCCCAGTACGGCGGCGACGATGGCGATGATCAGGAAAGTCAGTGCCCAGCTCAACATGGCGTTTCTCCTCGATTATTTCGGTTCTCGCGGCCCCAGCGGGGGCATGCGCTGCGTATTGCTCGGCGTTATCGGCATGCCCTGAGTGTCGAAACCCTCCTGCATCCGTACGCTTGATAGAGGTATTGCACCACCCGTGCCAGACCCTGGTTTTAAATAAAATCCTTATTAGTCAATAAGATAGAAAACTCGCGAAACGATCGTGCAGGGCATCCTGCCCGATGAGCGTTGAAAGGCTCGTGCGTTTTGCCCGAGCGCGCGTGGCCTGTGGGGCGCGTCACGCCAGGGTGGTCGCCCGTAGCCCGCTCAGTCGGTATACTCGCCAGGCCTTTGCCCGCCAGGGTTCGCGCCCAGAACAACAACCGCGCCGTGAGTTTCGAGCCATGAATGACTACGAACAGGAAGATCCGATCCCTCAGGGCGACCTGGCCCTGCAGATCACCGCGTTGCCGCGCGAAACCAACGGTTTCGGCGATATCTACGGCGGCTGGTTGGTGTCGCAGATGGATCTCGCCGGCACGGCCATGGCCAGCAAGGTCGCCGGTGGCCGCGTAGCGACCGTGGCCATCGACCGCATGGCCTTCCTGGTGCCGGTGGCGGTGGGCGCGCAGCTCTCCTTCTACACCCAGACGCTGGAAGTGGGGCGCAGCTCGATTCAGATGATGGTCGAGGTGTGGAGCGACGATCCGCTGTCCAACGAGTGGCGCAAGGTCACCGAGGCCGTGTTCGTCTTCGTCGCCATCGATGGCAGCGGGCGTACCCGCCCGGTACCGCCGCGCCGCGGCTGACAGAACAAGCGTCGCACACACGAAAACGCCGGCTGAGAAGCCGGCGTTTTGTTGTGCGGTGCGGTTTTAGCCGCGGATGTTGTAGATGTCCTTGTCGGCCACTTCCGCATAGGCATACAGACGCTTGAGGTAAGCCTTCTGGTGTTCCCAGACCTTGGTGGCGGCCGGGTCGGCAGCGGCGCTGGCCTCGACCACTTCGGCGGCCACTTCCTTGAGGCGTGCCAGCACGGCGTCCGGCAGGCGGCGAACTTCCACGCCGTCGGCCTTGAGTTGCTCCAGGGCCTCCATGTTCTTCGCGTTGTAGTCGTCGAGCATGTCGCCGTTAACGTCACGCGCGGCAGCGCGAACGATGGCTTTCAGATCCGCCGGCAGGGTTTCCCAGGCCTTGAGGTTGACGTCCAGCTCGAACAGCACGCTCGGCTCCTGCCAGCCCGGGGTGTAGTAGTACTTGGCGGCCTTGTGCAGGCCCAGCGCCAGGTCGTTGTACGGGCCGATCCATTCGGTGGCGTCGATGGCGCCGGTCTGCATCGCGGTGAAGATCTCGCCGGCCGGCATGTTGACCACAGTGCCGCCCATCTTGGTCAGCACTTCGCCGCCCAGACCCGGGGTGCGCATCTTCAGGCCCTTGAAGTCGTCGACCGAGTTCATTTCCTTGTTGAACCAGCCAGCGGTCTGTACGCCGGTGTTGCCGCAGGCCATCGGCAGCACGCCGAACGGCTTGTAGACCTCTTCCCAGAGGGCCTGGCCGCCACCGTAGCTAAGCCAGGCGTTCATTTCCTGGGCGTTAGGGCCGAACGGCAGGGCGCAGAAGAATTGCGCGGCCGGTACCTTGCCTTTCCAGTAGTAAGGGGCGCCATGGCCCATTTCGGCGGTGCCGCGCGATACCGCGTCGAACACTTCCAGTGCCGGCACCAGTTCGCCGGCGGCGTAGACCTTGACCTTCAGCCGGCCGTTGCTCATCTCATCGACCAGCTTGGCGAAGCGCTCGGCCCCCACGCCGACGCCGGGGAAGTTCTTCGGCCAGGAGGTGACCATTTTCCAGGTGAAGGTCTGGGAACTCGAACCCTCTTGGGGCGTTGCGGCGCTCTTCGCCTCTTCTTTGCAGCCTGCCAGCGCGGTTGCTGCAAGGCCTACGCCCGCTGCGGCGAGTATGTCGCGACGTTTCATGCAATGCTCCTTCTTGTTGTATTGGTCTGACCACGGGATCGCCGAAGGTAGACCGGGCTTGAGTAACATAGGGCGAAGTGACTCACAAGCCTAGTCGCTACGACTAAAGTTGCATGGGCATTGCTGCCTGGTAGGCAGCCTGCCTAGAATCGCCGGCCCGCGTCCCACAAGCTCGCGGGTGGCGTGGTTGCCAGTCAATCGGGCTGGCCCGCTCTCATCCTCATAACGATAAAGGACTCACTATGTCCGACAAGCCATCACTTCCCCTCGCTCTTGCGTCCCTGATCGACAGTCTCAACGCCAATTTCGGCAAAGCCTGCGCCTGGCTGACCCTGTTCCTGGTGGTTGGCACCGCGATCGTCGTGGTGCTGCGCTATGGCTTCGGCATCGGCGCCACCGCCCTGCAGGAGTCGGTGCTGTACGCCCACGCGCTGGTGTTCATGGGCGCTGCATCCTGGGTTCTGCAGCGTAACGGCCACGTGCGCGTGGACATCTTCTACCAGAAGTTCAGCGGTCGCCGTCAGGCTCTGGTCGATCTGTTCGGTACCCTGCTGTTCCTGCTGCCGGTGTGCCTGTTCCTCGGCTGGGCCAGTTGGGACTACGTGAGCAACTCCTGGGCAACCCGCGAGGCTTCCAGCGAGTCGGGCGGTCTGCACTTCGTCTACCTGCAGAAGAGCATCATCCTGGTGCTGGTGGTCAGCCTGGTGCTGCAGGGCCTGTCCAACGCCATCAAGGCTCTCTACGTTTTCAGCGGTCGCCTGCCGGCCCCGGAGGTGAAACATGGCTGAGTTGATGGCGATTCTGCTGTTCGTCAGCATCTGTGTGGCCCTGATGGCCGGTTTCCCGGTGGCCTTTACTCTGGCCGGTGTGTCCCTGCTGTTCGCCGGTATCGGCGCGCTGACCGGTACCTTCGATGCCGGCTACCTGAGCGCCCTGCCGAACCGCCTGTTCGGCATCATGAACAACCAGACCATGCTGGCCGTGCCGCTGTTCGTGTTCATGGGCGTGATGCTGGAGCGCTCGCGAGTGGCCGAGGATCTGCTCGAGTCCATGTCGCGCCTGTTCGGCACCTTGCGTGGCGGCCTGGCGATTTCCGTGTGCGTGGTGGGCGCCCTGCTCGCTGCCTCTACTGGCATCGTCGGTGCCACCGTGGTGACCATGGGCCTGCTGGCGCTGCCGACCATGCTCAAGCGTGGCTACGACCCGGCGATCTCCACCGGCACCCTGGCCGCCACCGGTACGCTGGGGCAGATCATTCCGCCGTCGATCGTGCTGGTGCTGCTGGGTGACGTGATGTCCAGCGCCTATCAGCAGGCGCAACTGAAGATGGGCATCTTCTCGCCGAAGACCGTCTCGGTCGGCGACCTGTTCGTCGGTGCGCTGCTGCCGGGCCTGCTGCTGGTTGGCCTGTACATCGCCTACATCATCTTCGTGGCGATCTTCCAGCCGAAGAAACTGCCGGCGCTGCCGCAGGAAGAGCTCGGCCCGATCGAATGGGGCAAGCTGGCCAAGGCCCTGATTCCGCCGCTGATCCTGATCGGCGCGGTGCTTGGCTCGATCCTCGCCGGTTATGCCACGCCCACCGAAGCCGCCGCACTGGGCGCCGTCGGCGCCATGTTGCTGGCGCTGAGCAAGAACAAGCTGAATTTCACTCAGCTCAAGGAAGTGGCCTACGGCACCACCGAAATCAGCGCCATGGTCTTCATGATCCTCATCGGCGCCTCGCTGTTCTCCCTGGTGTTCCGTGGCTTCGGTGGTGAAGTGCTGATCGAGGACGTGTTCGCCCAGTTGCCCGGCGGCGTACTCGGTGCGTTCTTCGTGGTGATGCTGGTGATCTTCCTGCTCGGCTTCATCCTCGACTTCATCGAGATCACCTTCGTGGTGGTGCCGATCGTCGGCCCGGTGCTGCTGGCCATGGGCCTGGATCCGATCTGGCTGGGCGTGATGATTGCGCTGAACCTGCAGACCTCCTTCCTCACACCACCCTTCGGCTTCGCGCTGTTCTACCTGCGTGGCGTGACCCCGGCGAGCATTCCCACCAGCACCATCTACAAGGGGGTGGTGCCGTTCATCCTGATCCAGATCCTGCTGCTGGTGATTGCCTACATCTTCCCGGGCCTGATCACCTGGCTGCCGGAACAGGTGTACGGTCAGTAGGTCATACAGGCTGCAAGCCGCTCGAAACGCCCGTCTTCGCGACGGGCGTTTTGTTTTATGCCGCTATTTTCTTCATCGAAGCGAGACTCGCCATGAGCACCCAAGTCGAACGCGTTGAACTCGATCAACTGACCTGCTGGCGCATTCGCGTCGCCGGCAGCGAACTGCTGTTGGCGCAGCAGGGCGCGCAGATCCTCAGCTATCGCCAGAACGACCAGCCGCCGTTGATCTGGCTCAGCCCCGAGGCGGCCTACCGACGCGGGCAGAGCGTGCGCGGCGGCGTGCCGATCTGCTGGCCCTGGTTTGGCGACCTGCGCCGCAACCCCGAGGCCGTGCAAACCCATTACCAGCAGGCCGAAGCGCCCGCGCACGGGCTGGTACGCGCCGAGGATTGGCAACTGCTGGGCATCGACGAAGAGGACGATGCGGTGTCTCTGCACCTGGCCTGCGACACCCGGCAGACGCCTCTGGCCGGCTGGCCGCACGATGCGCGGCTGACCTTCACCGTGCGTGTGGCGCAGGATCTGTCGATGCGCCTGGAAACCCTCAACCGTGCGGATGCACCACTCACCATCAGCCAGGCGTTGCACACTTACTTCGCGGTCAGCGACGTGCGCCAGGTGAGCGTCGAGGGGATGCACGACTGTCGTTATCTGGACACCCTGCAGGATTGGCGCGAGCTGCGCCAGGCGGGCGAGCCGACCTTCACGGGGGAGACCGATCGTATCTACCTCGACACCCCTGCGCGCATGAGCATCCTCGACCCAGGCTGGGAGCGCCGCATTCATCTGGATGCATGCGGTTCACGCTCGGCGGTGTTGTGGAATCCCTGGGTGGAGAAGGCCACGCGCCTGTCGCAATTCCCCGACGATGCCTGGCAGAACATGCTGTGCATCGAGACGGCCAACGTACTCGACGACGTCGTTGAGCTGAAAACTGACGAACGGCACCTGCTTGAGCTTCGCCTCTCCAGTACGCCTTTGGCCCGCTGAGGGCTCCTGCGCCTGCCGACCGTTCCTGGCACAAAGCCAGCCTGATAAACAGCGGTCGGCATCACAAAAAACAATATCAATAAGCCATCAATTGTGATGCGCCACTAATTTGCCAGTAAGTTATTTCCTACAACTATCCAATAACTTATCTGAAGGCCAAAACATCGATAACAACTTGCTGTCGATGCCTGGCAAATACTCTTTACAGGCGGCGCCGTAATAATTTGAGAGATGTCTGCGAATGTTAGGCATTTCACACTTCGAGAGGTTGCCCACCTCCGGTCATGGGGCTAGGATGCCCGACCTATAAGGATCTTGCGCAAGTTGTTGCACAAACAACTGCGCAAAAAGTTGCGCACTGCGGTGTTTTGGCGATGGTCTGATGGCCATTTGCAACGCCATGGAAGTTGCCCACTTTTAATAGTCGAGTCATGGAATGACATACTCCAGCAAGCTCACCGCGCATTATCTCAATTTGGCCAAGACGCCTATTAATGAGGGCAACTTTGCCGGTGAGGATGTGCGTTATTCCAGCGAATACGAAATGCTGGAAACCGAGCTGGGCAAGGCTGCTTCCCTGCATGAAACAGGCGGTATCGACTGGCAGAAAGTGCGTGAGGGCAGCGAGAGCCTGCTCACCACCCAATCCAAGGATTTGCGTGCCGCCACCTGGCTGACCTGGGGGCTGTTCCAGCGTGAATCATTCGCCGGCCTGCAGGCCGGTCTGAACCTGCTGCACTACCTTTGCGAGCACCACTGGCACGAACTGCATCCGCGCAAGCCGCGAACACGTGCGGCTGCCCTTAACTGGCTGCTACCGCGTCTGGAACAGGCACTGGCCGAGCACGTGCCGATCAGCGAGCAACTGCCGTTGTTCCGCCGCCTGGCCGAGCACCTGCATGGCCTCGAAGCCAGCCTGTCGATCCACCTCGGCGAAGAATCGCCGCTGCTGCTGCCGCTGTGCCGTCGCCTCGACGAGCAGATCAAGCGCGCCAGTCAGGGCCAGGCCGAGCCGGGCGCAGTCGGTGCGGCCATCGCTCAGGTCAAGCAGGTCGCCACCCAGATCATCACCGGCACCGGCCCCATCGAGAACGAGAAGGACGCGCACAAGGCCCTGCGTACCCAGCAGGATGCGGCTCGCCCGCTGTGCGCCTGGTGGCTGAAGAACAAGGCCACCGACCTCAAGCCGCTGCGCCTGGCGCGCACCCTGCTGTGGCTACCCATCGAGTCGCTACCCGAGCGCAACGCCGAACAGATCACCGCCCTGCGCGGCCTGCCGGCCGACAAGCTGGCCTCGTACAAGGAGCGCTTCGCTCAGGCTGCCTACGCCGACCTGCTCGCCGACCTCGAAGCCAGCATCGCCCGCGCGCCCTTCTGGCTCGACGGCCAGCGCCTGGTCTGGGAGTGCCTGCAGGAGCTCAAGGCCGACCAGGCCATGCGCGAGGTGGAAATCCAGCTCGCCCTGTTTCTGCAGCGCGTTCCCGGCCTGGACGAGCTGCGCTTTCACGACGGCGTGCCTTTCGCCGACGCTGAAACCCGTGCCTGGATCGGCGCCCATGTGCTGCCGCACCTGCAGGCGCCGGAAATCGAGAAGAAGCCCGCCGCTAGCGAGATGGGCGCCACGCCGCCCTGGGAAGAAGCCTTGCAGAAGGTGCTGCCAGGCCTGCGCAAGGACGGCCTGAAAGCCGCCGTGCAACAACTCAAGGAAGGCATGTCGCGCGCCCGTGGCGGCCGCGAGCGCTTCTTCTGGCAACTGACCCTGGCCCGCCTGTGCTTCGCCGCGAAGAAGTACGACCTGGCCAAGACCCAACTCGAATCGCTCGACCAGACGCTGCAGGCCTCCGGCCTCGGCGAGTGGGAACCCGATCTCGCCCTGGATGTGCTGCGCCTGCTGCACAACTGCTGCGAGCTCCTGCCGCAGAACCATGCGGTGCGCGACAGCAAGGACGAGATCTATCGCAGGTTGTGCCACCTCGACCTCGAGGTGGTGCTGGAGTAAGGCGCCAACACGCCCAACCAAGGCCTCCGGGCCATCAACGCAAAGGAGAACACCCATGGCCAAAGAAGGCTCGGTAGCCCCCAAGGAACGCATCAACGTCACCTTCAAACCCGCCACCGGCGGTGCCCAGGAAGAAATCGAACTGCCCCTGAAGCTCATGGTGCTCGGCGATTTCACCCAGCGTGCCGACGATCGCAAGATCGAAGACCGCAAGCCCATCAGCATCGACAAGAACAGCTTCGATGAAGTGCTGGCCAAGCAGGAACTGAACCTGACCTTCGCCGTGCCGAACCGTCTGCAGGACGAAGAGACCGACGACGAGCTGGCCGTGCAGCTGAAGATCAACTCCATGAAGGACTTCAACCCGGCCAACCTGGTCGAGCAGGTACCGGAGCTGAAGAAGCTGATGGAACTGCGCGACGCCCTGGTCGCCCTGAAAGGCCCGCTGGGCAACGCCCCGGCTTTCCGCAAGGCCATCGAGAGCGTGCTCTCCGACGACGACTCGCGTGACCGCGTGCTCGGCGAACTGGGCCTGGCCGCCAAAGACAAGCTCGATTCCTGATTCTCACTGACAAGGACGCATATTCATGAGCACGACTAGCGCAGCCGTAGAAAGCAGCCACAGCGCCGCTGATCTCGGCATCCTCGACCGCATCATCGCGGAAACCAAGCTGACTCCGGACGACGAAGCCTACGACATCGCCAAGCGTGGCGTGTCGGCCTTCATCGAAGAGCTGCTCAAGCCGCAGAACGAAAACGAGCCGGTGAAGAAGGCCATGGTCGACCGCATGATCGCGGAGATCGACGCCAAGCTCAGCCGGCAGATGGACGAAATCCTCCACCACCAGCAGTTCCAGGCCCTGGAGTCCTCCTGGCGCGGCCTCAAGCTGCTGGTGGATCGCACCAACTTCCGCGAGAACATCAAGCTGGAGATCCTCAACGCCTCCAAGCAGGATCTGCTCGATGACTTCGAAGACAGCCCGGAAATCGTTCAGTCCGGCCTGTACAAGCACATCTACACCGCCGAGTACGGCCAGTTCGGTGGCCAGCCGGTCGGCGCCCTGATCGCCAACTACTTCTTCGACCCGAGCGCACCGGACGTCAAGACCCTGCAGTACGTCGCCTCGGTGGCCTGCATGTCCCACGCGCCGTTCATCGCCGCCGCCGGCCCGAAATTCTTCGGCCTGGAGACCTTCACCGGCCTGCCGGATCTGAAGGATCTGAAAGACCACTTCGAAGGCCCGCAATTCACCAAGTGGCAGAGCTTCCGCGAGCAGGAAGATGCCCGCTACGTCGGCCTGACCGTACCGCGCTTCCTCCTGCGCAACCCGTACGACCCGGAAGACAACCCGGTCAAGACCTTCGTCTACAAGGAAAACGTGGCCAACAGCCACGAGCACTACCTGTGGGGCAACACCGCCTACGCCTTCGCCAGCCGTCTGACCGACAGCTTCGCCAAGTTCCGCTGGTGCCCGAACATCATCGGCCCGCAGAGCGGTGGCGCGGTGGAAGACCTGCCGCTGCACCACTTCGAGAGCATGGGCGAGATCGAGACCAAGATCCCGACCGAAGTACTGGTCTCCGACCGCCGCGAGTACGAGCTGGCCGAAGAAGGCTTCATCGCCCTGACCATGCGCAAGGGCAGCGACAACGCCGCGTTCTTCTCCGCCAACTCCGCGCAGAAGCCGAAATTCTTCGGCATCAGTGAAGAAGGCAAGACCGCCGAGCTGAACTACAAGCTGGGCACCCAGCTGCCGTACATGTTCATCATCAACCGCCTGGCTCACTACCTGAAAGTGCTGCAGCGCGAGCAGATCGGCGCCTGGAAAGAGCGCACCGACCTCGAGCTGGAACTCAACAAGTGGATCCGCCAGTACGTCGCCGACCAGGAGAACCCGAGCTCCGAAGTGCGTAGCCGTCGTCCGCTGCGCGCCGCCCAGGTCATCGTCAGCGATGTTGAAGGCGAGCCGGGCTGGTACCGCGTCAGCCTGAACGTGCGCCCGCACTTCAAGTACATGGGTGCCGACTTCACCCTATCGCTGGTCGGCAAGCTGGACAAGGAGTAAGCAGTCATGGCCTACGGCAGCCTGTTCGAGCGCCTCGGTGGTGAGGCTGGCCAACGTGCCGGCTGGAGCCGCGAGGTCGCCGCCATGGCCTCGGTGGCTGCCCATCTGGCCAAGATGCTCAGCACCCGTGCGGGCAGCGTGCAAACGCTGCCCGACTACGGGTTGCCCGATTTGAACGATATGCGCCTGTCGCTGCACGACTCGCTGCAGCAGGCGCGTATCGCCATCGAACGCTTTATCGAAGCGTACGAACCACGACTGACCCAGGTGCGGGTGATTTCCCTGCCGCGCACCCATGACCCATTGCGTCAGGCCTTCGCCATCGACGCCATGCTGGAAATGGACGGCATCAAGCGCCAGGTCAGTTTCTCCGCGAGCCTGGATGGCAGCGGTCAGGTCAACGTCAACCCAGGAGCCTCACATGTCCGGTAAACCCGCCGCCCGCCTGAGCGATCCCACCGCTTGCCCGATCCCCGGCCACGGCACCAACCCGATCGCCGCCGGCTCGCCCGACGTACTGTTCGACAGCTTGCCCGCTGCACGCATGGGCGATCCCTCCTCCTGCGGCGGCGCCATGGCCGGCGCGGTAATTCCTACCGTGCTGATCAACGGCAAGCCGGCGGCGGTGGTGGGCAGTGTGGGGAGCCATGGCAATGTGGTGGTGAGTGGGTCTGGCACTGTGTTGATTGGCGGTTGAGTCGCTCGTGATGAATCGCCACCTGCGCTATCCGACTCGATGGAGCTGTCTGCTCGCTGTACTTGCGTTGCAGGGTTGCGTGTTGGCCCCGCATGCGACGCCGATCAACCCGGCTATCGGTGGGCGTCTGGTGTCTGCAGAGAGCGGCCAGCCCGTGCAAGGTGCGGCGCTCGTTCTTGAGGTCGCCAGCGACCGCTCGCACAGCTATGAGCTGCGCAGCGACAGTCAGGGGCGATTCGCTTTTGCGGCCCGTGACGACTGGCGACTCTTTACGGTCCTCGCCGATGCGCCGATGTGCATCGTTGCCTTGACGGTTGAGGCGCAGGGTTTTCAGCCACGGCACTGCGTCTGGATGTCCCGCAATGGTTGCCCGACTCAGACTCCACCGATAGGTGATCTGAAACTGATTCCCGCGCAATGGAATGATCACCGCGCTGACGCCTTGCTGGCTAATGCCAGTGACTGTGTCGACCCTGCCACATGGACGAGCCGCTGACATGTCTTTCAACCATTACTACCAAAGCGAACTCACCGCCCTGCGCCAACTGGGCAAGCGCTTCGCCGAGCGCAGCCCGGCGCTGGCGCCGTTCCTTGGGCAGGCTGGGCGTGATCCGGACGTCGAGCGCCTGCTCGAAGGTTTCGCCTTCCTGTCCGGGCGTCTGCGGCAGAAGCTCGACGACGAGCTGCCGGAGCTGACCCATTCGCTGATGCACCTGCTGTGGCCGAACTACATGCGTCCGCTGCCGGCCTTCAGCATGCTGCAGTTCGACCCGCTGACCCGCCCCGGCCCGGCGCTGCCGGTCAATCGCGGCACGCCGGTGGAGGCCAAGGCCATCGAGGGTGTCACCTGCCGTTTTCGTACCTGCTTCCCTACCGAGGTGCTGCCGCTGGCATTGAGCGGTCTGGATTACTCGGTCAAGGGCGATGGTGCACTGCTCAGCCTGCGCCTAAGCATGACCGCCGACGGGCATATCGGTGAGATCGGCCTGAACAAGCTGCGCCTGCACCTGGCCGGCGAGCGTTATATCGGCCAGATGCTCTACCTGGCACTGCTGCGCAACCTCGGCAGCATCCAGGTGGTGCCGCTCGATGCCGCCGGCAAGCCGATGCAGGATGCCTTCGGCCAGACCCTCGGTACGTTGCAGCTCAAGCCCGAGCTGGTGCAGCCGGTCGGCTTCGCCGAAGACGAGGCGCTGATTCCGTACCCGCTGAATACCTTCCGCGGTTACCGCTACCTGCAGGAGTATTTTTCCTTCCAGGAGAAATTCCTCTTCGTCGATCTGCTCGGCCTGGATGCGGTCAACGGCTTGCCCGAGGATCTGCTCAAGCAGGCGCGTGGCCTGGAGCTGCGCTTCGATATCCACAAGGCCGGCGTACAGCGTATTCGCCCGACCCTGGAAAACGTGCGCCTGTACTGCACGCCGGTGGTCAACCTGTTCCAGCACGACGCCATCCCGATCCGCCTCGATGGCAAGCAGGATCAGTACCTGTTGCTGCCGGCCGAATTCGACGCCCAGCATTGCGGCGTGTTCTCGGTCGACCGGGTCACCGGTTGGAAGCCGGGCGGCATGGGCTACGAGGAGTACGTGCCGTTCGAGTCGTTCGAGCACGATCCCAGCTTCGACGTGCCGGTGGCGCGCCCGCACTACAGCGTGCGCCAGCAGCCATCGATGCTTGGCGACGGCCTGGAAACCTGGCTCAGCTTTGGCCTGCGCAACCTGGAGCAGCACGAGACGCTGTCCATCGAGCTGACCTGCACCAACCAGAATCTGCCGCGCCAGCTCAGCCTGGGCGACATCTGCCTGCCCAGCGAGGACACCCCTGACTTCCTCAGCTTCCGCAACATCAGCGCGGTCACGCCGAGCTACGCACCGCCGCTGCACCGCGACTTCCTGTGGAAGCTGATTTCCAACATGTCGCTGAACTACCTGTCGCTGGCCAACGTCGAGGCGCTCAAGGTGATCCTCGAGACCTACGACCTGCCGCGCTACTACGACCAGCACGCCGAGCGCGTCAGCAAGCGCCTGCTCGGCGGCCTGAAGAAGATCGGCCATCGCCATGTCGACCGTCTGCATCGCGGGCTGCCGGTACGCGGTGTACGCACCGAACTGACCATGAACCCGGAAGGCTACCTGGGCGAGGGCGACCTGTTCCTCTTCGCTTCGGTACTCAATGAATTTTTCGCCCTCTACGCCAGCCTCAACAGCTACCACGAGCTGCACGTACAGAGCACACAGGGAGAGTTGTACAAATGGACGCCACGCATGGGGCAACAGCCCCTGCTCTGAACCGGCTCAGCCGGGGCATCCGCGAGTACAGCCTGTTCCAGGCCGTACAGCTGGTGCTGGAGCGCCTCGGCGCGGCTCATCCGCATCTGGATGAGGAGCGCCTCTACGAATACCTGGAGTTCCAGGCCAACCCGAGCCTGGGTTTCCCTGGCAGCGATATCGATCGCGTGCAGTTCTTCGAGGAGCACGGCGAGCTGCGCGCGTGCATGCGCGTCAACCTGGTTGGCCTGTTCGGCGGTGGCTCGCCGTTGCCTGCGTTCTATAGCGAGCAGGCGCTGGGCGACAGCGAGGACGGCAACCCGACCCGCGATTTCCTCGACCTGTTCAACAACCGCCTGCAGCGCCTGCTGTTGCCGATCTGGAAGAAGTACCGCTACCGCGCCTGCTTCCAGAGCGGCGCAGTGGATGCCTTCTCGGCGCACCTGTTCGCCCTGATCGGCCTCGGTGGCGAACAGATTCGCCAGGCCCAGGAGCTGAACTGGAAGCGCCTGCTGCCCTATCTCGGCCTGCTCAGCCTGCGCGCCCACTCGGCGGCGCTGATCGAGTCGGTGCTGCGTTACTACTTCAAGCACGCCGAGCTGTTCATCGAGCAGTGCCTGGAACGCCAGGTGATCGTGCTCGACGAGCAGCGCAATCGCCTCGGCTTCGCCAACAGCCGCCTCGGCGAGGACACCGTGCTCGGCGAGCGCGTGCGCGACCGTGGCGGCAAGTTCCGTATCCATGTGCGCCAGCTGGGCTGGACGCGCTTTCACGAGTTCCTGCCGATCGGCACGGGTTACCAGCCGCTGTGCGCGCTGGTGCGCTTCACCCTGCGCGATCCGCTGGACTACGACATCCGCCTGGAACTGCGTCAGGACGAAATCCGCGACCTGCGCATCGGCGAAGGCAACCCCTGCCTGCTGGGCTGGACCACCTGGCTCGGACGTGAAAACGCCGATGGCCTGGTGACGCTCGGCAGCAAGATTCATTAAGGACAGATGAAATGATCAACGTCGACCTGCAACAACTGGTTCAAGCCCTGGACGCCGCGAGCAAGCGCGACCTGGAGATGGCCGCCGAACGCTGCGTGGTACGCGGCGGCAACAAGATCCTCGTCGAAGACCTGCTGCTGGGCTTGCTGGAACGCCCGGAAAGCCTGCTGGCGCGCGCCCTGCAGGACGCCGAGATCGATGCTGGCGAGCTGGCCCAGGCGCTGCAACCGCGTGGCGAACACAGCGAGTCGCGCAACCCGGTGTTCTCGGCCGAACTGGTGCAGTGGCTGCAGGACGCGCTGCTGGTGGCCAACCTGGAGCTGGGTGCCAGCCAGATCGACCAGGCCGCGCTTATCCTCGCCCTGCTGCGCAACCCCATGCGCTATGCCGGCAGCCGTTATCAGGCGCTGCTGGGCAAGCTCAACGCCGAGCGCCTGCGTGACTTCGCCCTCAGCCAGCAGCCGCAGACTGCGGGCGGCAAGCCGGCGGCCGGTGGCGAATCGAACCTGGCGCGCTTCACCCACAACTTCACCCAGCAGGCCCGCGACGGCAAGCTCGACCCGGTGCTGTGCCGCGATGGCGCGATCCGCCAGATGGTCGACATCCTCGCCCGCCGCCGCAAGAACAACCCCATCGTGGTCGGCGAGGCCGGCGTCGGCAAAACCGCCATCGTCGAAGGCCTGGCCCTGCGTATCGCCACCGGCGAGGTGCCGCAGGTGCTCAAGGGCGTCGAGCTGCTGTGCCTGGATCTCGGTCTGTTGCAGGCCGGCGCCAGCGTCAAGGGCGAGTTCGAGCGCCGTTTGCAGGGCGTGATCGACGAAGTGAAAGCCTCGCCCAAGCCGATCATCCTGTTCATCGACGAAGCCCACACCCTGATCGGCGCCGGTGGCCAGGCCGGCAGCGGCGACGCCGCCAACCTGCTCAAGCCGGCGCTGGCGCGTGGCGAGTTGCGCACCATCGCCGCCACCACCTGGAGCGAATACAAGAAGTACTTCGAGAAAGACCCGGCGCTGGCCCGCCGCTTTCAGCCGGTACAACTGCACGAGCCCACCGTCGACGAAGCCGTGACCATCCTGCGTGGCCTGGCGCCGGTGTACGAGAAGAGCCACGGCATCTACCTGCGTGACGACGCCGTGGTCGCCGCCGCCGAACTGTCGGCGCGCTACCTGGCCGGTCGGCAATTGCCGGACAAGGCCGTGGACGTGCTCGACACCGCCTGTGCCCGCGTCCGTATCAGCCTGGCCGCCGCGCCCGAAGCGCTGGAGCGCCTGCGCGGCGAGATCGCCGAGGGCGAGCGCCAGGGCGAAGCCATGCGCCGCGATCTGGACGCCGGCCTGACTATCGACCACGAAGCCCTGGATGCGCTGGAGAGCCGCCTGGTCGCCGCCCGCGCCGAACTGGAGCAGGTGGAAACCCGCTGGGCCGTACAACGTGAACTGGCCGAACGCCTGCTGGAGCAGCGCAAGCAATGCGCCGCGGCGCGTCTGGGTAACGATGAGGACGCCAACGACGAACCACGCCCGAGCCTGGAAGAGCTGGAAGCCGAACTGCGCGCCATTCAGGCCGAGCTGGCTGCGGCCCAGGCCAGCGAGCGCCTGGTCAGCTTCGAGGTCTGCCCGCGCCTGGTGGCCGAAGTGATCAGCCACTGGACGGGCGTGCCGCTGAGCCAGCTGGCCCGTGAGCACAACACCAAGGTCATCACCTTCGCTGATGACCTGCGCCAGCGCGTACGTGGCCAGGAGCAGGCGATCCAGGCGCTGGACAAGGCCATGCGTGCCACCGCTGCCGGCCTGAACAAGCCCGATGCACCGGTTGGCGTATTCCTCCTGGTCGGCCCCAGTGGCGTCGGCAAGACCGAAACCGCCCTGGCCCTGGCCGACCTGCTGTATGGCGGCGAGCGCTTCCTCACCGTGATCAACATGTCCGAGTTCCAGGAGAAGCACACCGTTTCCCGACTGATCGGTGCACCGCCCGGCTACGTCGGCTACGGCGAAGGCGGCATGCTCACCGAAGCGGTACGGCAGAAGCCCTACTCGGTGATCCTCCTCGACGAAGTGGAGAAGGCCGATCCGGACGTGATGAACGTCTTCTACCAGATCTTCGACAAGGGTGTGGCCAACGACGGCGAAGGCCGTGAGATCAACTTCCGCAACACCCTGATCCTGATGACCAGCAACCTGGCCAGCGAGCGTATCGCCAGCCTTTGTGCCGGTGGCGAACGCCCGGCCGCCGAGGATCTGGAGCTGGCCATCCGCCCGCAGCTGTCGCAGCACTTCAAGCCGGCCCTGCTCGGGCGTATGCGCGTGGTGCCTTACTACCCCATGGACGGCGACCTGCTGCGCCAACTGGTTGGCCTCAAACTGGCCCGTTTCGGCGAGCGCCTGGCCCGTCGCCAGCTTGCCTTCAGCCACTGCGATAGCCTGGTCGAGCACCTGGCCGAGCGTTGCACCCATGGTGAAAGCGGCGCGCGTCTGATCGATCACCTGATCGACCAGCACCTGCAGCCGCTGGTGGTCGATCGCCTGCTCGATGCCATGGCCGCCGGCGAGAGCCTGCAGCGCGTGCATGCCACCCTGGACGCCGATTCGGCGGTGACCTGCGAGTTCGCCTGAGGTGCTGCCGATGTTCGCCGAAGTCCCGCAACCGCTGCGCTACGCCGAAGCCCTGCTCGGCCGCTACGCCGAACTGGCGGGCGCGGCCAGCGCCGAGCGCCTGCTCGCCGATCTGGTGCGTGCGGCTGCCGAGCTGGCCGACTGTGCGCTGGGCCAGCTGTACCTGCTGGATCACACCAACACCCGCCTGACCCTGTCCGCCGAATGGCTCGACGGCCTGCTGCAACCGCGCGAGGCCGCTAGCCTGCCCAGCGACTACGATGGCGAGCAACTGCTGCAGTACTGCCTGTGCCAGAACCAGGTGCTGTGCATCGATGAGCTTGACCGTGGCCTGCACAGCATCGCCTGCCTGCCGGAAACCGGTCGCGGCTGGCGCAGCCTGCTGTGCCTGCCGTTGCATGATGGCGCCGGTCACACACGCGGCCTGCTGCTTGTGGCCAGCCACGAGCGGCGCATCCTGCAGGGCTTCGCCGCCTCCTTCGCCCAGCTCGGTAGTTTCGCCCTGGCTCAGCTGCAGCTGTTGCAGCGCCTGCGTGCTCCGGCTGGCGAGGGCGATGAGCGGGCCGAAATGGCAGCCTCTGCACCCGGCACGCCCTGCGCCAGCGGTTACGGCCTGCTTGGCCAGAGCCAGGCCATGCGCCGCGTCTACCAGTTGATCAGCAAGGTGCTGCACAGCCCGGTCAGCGTGCTGCTGACCGGCGAAACCGGCACCGGCAAGGAGCTGGTTGCTCGCGCCATTCATGATTGCGGCGCGCGGCGTAGCAAGGCGTTCATCGTGCAGAACTGTGCGGCGCTGCCGGAGAACCTGCTGGAGAGCGAGCTGTTCGGTTACCGCAAGGGCGCCTTCACCGGCGCCGACCGCGACAAGCCGGGCCTGTTCGATGCGGCTGATGGCGGCACGCTGTTCCTCGACGAGATCGGCGACATGCCGCTGGCCCTGCAGGCCAAGCTGCTGCGTGTGCTGCAGGAGGGCGAAGTGCGCCCGCTGGGCAGCAGCGAGACACACAAGGTCGACGTGCGCATCGTCGCCGCGACCCATCAGGAGCTGCGCAAGCGCGTCGAAGACGGGCGCTTCCGCGAGGATCTGTTCTATCGCCTGTCGCACTTCCCCATTGAGCTGCCGGCCCTGCGTGAACGCGACGAAGACATCCTGCTGCTCGCCCGCCATTTCGCCAGCACCGCCAGCGGCCTGCTGCAACGTGATGCCTGCCGCTGGAGCGACGCCGCCCTGGAGCGCCTGGCCGGTTACGCCTTCCCCGGCAACGTGCGCGAGCTCAAGGGGTTGGTCGAGCGCGCCGTGCTGCTCTGCGAGGGCGGTGAGCTGCTGCCCGAGCACTTCAACCTGGAGCAGACCCACAGCGAAGGCAGCGCCCCGCTGAGCCTGCGCGAGCGCATGGATCGCCTCGAGCGCAACCTGCTGCTCGACTGCCTGCGCAAGAACCGTGGCAACCAGACCAATGCCGCCAACGAGCTGGGACTGCCCCGGCGCACCCTGCTGTACCGCATGCAGCGGCTGAAGATCAGCCCGAGCGAGGTCTGAGCATGCCTGCCCATCTTTCATCCACTTCCACCCAAGGAGCGCATTCCATGCTGCAACGCTATCGGACCGCCGCCCTGCTGGCGCTGGCCATCGCCCTGGCCGGCTGCACGGGCAACTACAAGTTCAGTGACGACCAATACCGCCCGTTGGGCGATCCGCAAGCCGAGAAACGCGGCCACTGACCGCAAGGAGTAGGTTCACCATGGAACTGGTATTCGATGTGGTCAGCGCACAGCAGTTCGTGCCAGGTCTAACGACCACCAAGACCTTCAAGCAGGCCGGTGGTGTGATCGGGCGTGCCGAGGAGTGCGACTGGGTGATCCCGGATCGCAAGCGCGTGCTCTCCAGCCGGCATGCGGAAGTCAGCTATCGCGATGGCGCCTTCTACCTGACCGACACCAGCAGCAACGGCATTCAGCTCAAGGACAGCGGCGCTAGCCTGGCCAAGGGCAGCCCGCAGCGTATCGAGCATGGCAGCGTGTATTGCCTGGGCGACTTCGAGATCCGTGCGCGCCTGGTGCGCGACCCGGCCATGTTCGAGGGCGATATCGGCCTGCCGCAGGCGGCTGGCAGCATCATCCCCGACGATGCCTTCCTCGACCTCGACCCGCTCAATGCGCTGGAGCAACAGGAGCGCGTGTACGCCGAAGTCGACGACCTGACTGCCGTGCTGCGCCCCAGCACCGCCCAGGCGCAGCAGCGCGACTATGCGCAGATCGACGAGGAAAACCTGCTGGTGCCCGAGCTGGTAATGCCGAAACCGGCGCCGCAACCCAAGCCGGCGCCGGAGCCCGAGCGCCTGCCGCCGACCTTCTGGGAGAAGTTCTCCGATGCCCTCGGCGTACGCCTCGATGATCTCGATGAAGAGGCACGTCAGGCTCTGGCGCTGAACGCGGCCAAGCTGCTCAAGCAGAGCGTCGGCAGTCTGCAACAGGCGCTGCGCACCCGCAGCGAGCTGAAGAACGAGCTGCGCCTGGCCCTGACCACGGTGCAGAGCGCCGGCAACAACCCGATCAAGCACGGCCTGGACACCAGCGAAACCCTCAGCACCCTGCTGCGTGGCGGCAAGGCCGGGCAGTTGCCGGCCGAACAGGCCGTCAGTCGCAGCTTCCGCGACCTGCAGGCGCATCAGGTGGCGCTGCTGGCTGCCAGCCGCGCGGCGGTCAAGGGCATGTTCGAGCAATTCGCCCCCGAGCAACTGACCCTGCGCTTCGAGCGCAACGGTCGCAAGCCGCTGCTGGCCACCGATGGCAGCCGCTGGCGCGCCTATCGCCGCCTGCACGCGGCGCTGGAACAGAACGACGACTGGAGCGATCGCCTGTTTGCGCGTGATTTCGCCAGTGCCTACGAAGAGCAGGTTCGCCTGATCGCCACCCTCAACACCGACCTTCAAGGATGATGCCCATGCCTCTCCTGTTCTCTCTGGCGCTGTGCGCCCTGCTCCTGACCCTGAGCGGTTGCTCGGCGCTGTCGCCCTACTCGCACATGACCAAGCTGGATCTGAGCCTGGCCGGCAGCGACCAGCTCAACCCGGATCTCAACGGCCGCCCGTCGCCCATCGTTATCCGTCTGATGGAGCTGAAGCACCCGGTGGCTTTCGAGAACGCCGATTTCTTCTCGCTCTATCAGCGCCCCAAGGAAGCCCTGGCGCCGGATCTGGTGGCCTTCGAGGAACTGGAGCTGCGCCCGGGTGAAACCCGTGAGCTGAAGCTTTCGGTGCAGGACGGCAGCCGCTACGTCGGCGTGCTCGCCGCCTACCGCGACCTGCCGGAAGCCAGCTGGCGCTATGTCATCCCGGTCGAGGCGGTGCAGCGCAACCAGGCGCGTCTGAGCCTGAACGAGCGCGGCATCCGCAACCTCGATGACGCCCAGGAGCAGGATCAATGAGCCAGCACAAAGTCATCTGGCAGGAAGGCATGCTGCTGCGCCCGCAGCACTTCCAGCAGAACGATCGCTACTTCGATCAGCAGCTCAAGGTGCGTACGCAGAAGCTGGCCAGCTACGCCTGGGGTTTCTTCGAGCTGGAGATCGACCGGCAATTCCTCAACATGGGCAAGCTGGTGGTGAGCAAGGCCAGCGGCGTGCTGCCTGACGGCAGCCTCTTCGACCTCGGCGCCGAGCGCGAACCGCTGGGCCTGGACGTGCCGCCGAACACCGGCAACATGCCGGTGTACCTGGCGCTGCCGCTGGTCACCGGCAACCACATCGAGAGCCGTCGCCTGGAGCAGAAGGACGTGCTGGCGCGCTATGTCGCTTTCGACGAGGAAGTCGCCGACTCCAACGCCGGCGACAGCAGCGTCAGCCAGGTCAGCACCGGCCGTCCGGACTTCCGCCTGCTGCTCGGTGAGCAGCAGAACGACCAGGGCTACGTGAAGATCAAGCTGTGCGAGGTGCTCGACACCACGCCGGACGGGGTGATCAGCCTCGACCCGGAATTCAGCCCGACCTACGTCAACTTTCAGGCCTCCGGCTACCTGCTGAGCTGCCTCAAGGAAGTGATCAGCATGCTCGCCCACCGTGGCGACATCCTCGCCGAACGTATCCGCGCCACCGGCAAGGTCGGCGGCGCCGAGGTCGGCGACTTCATGATGCTGCAGCTGATCAACCGCTACGAACCCATCCTGCGTCACCACCTGGGCGTCGAGCAGGTGCACCCGGAGCAGATCTACCGCGAGCTGGTCGGCCTGCTCGGCGAGCTGGCCACCTTCTCCAGCGAGACCAAGCGCCCGCGTCTGGAAGGTCGCTACCTGCACAGCGACCAGGGCATGAGCTTCCGCAAGCTGATGGACGCCATCCGCCAGGTGCTGTCGATGGTGCTCGAACAGCACGCCATCGAGATGCTTCTGCAGCAGCGCCAGTACGGCATCCAGGTGTCGCCTTTGCACGACCACAAGCTGCTCGGCACCTCCAGCTTTGTGCTCGCCGCCAGCGCCCAGTGCGACTCCGAGGAGCTGCGTCAGCGCCTGCCGGCGCACCTCAAGGTCGGCCCGGTGGAGCGCATCCGCCAACTGGTCAACCTGCACCTGCCGGGGATCAAGGTCAAACCACTGCCGGTGGCACCACGGCAGATCCCCTTCCACTCGGGCAAGACCTACTTCGCCTTGGAGCTCAGCTCCGAGGAACTGGCGCAGCTGGAACGCTCCGGCGGCTTCGCCTTCCACGTGTCCGGCGAGTTCTCCGGGCTTGAGCTGAAATTCTGGGCGATCAGGAACTGACCATGACAACCAAGGAAATGGAATACGGCCAGGATGACAAGACCGTCATCCTCAACCGCAAGGGCGAATCCCGTGCCGAAAGCCCGCTGACCGATTTCAGCGCGCCACCGAAATTCGAACAGCTCGAAGAGCGCATGATCTTCGCCGCACGCCTGCGCCCGGCGGAGAGCTTCAACATCAGCCTCAACCCGCTGGTGGCCGCAGCCTCCTCGCTGCTTTCGGAAGTGGTGCGTCTCAAGCACAGCTTCGAGAGCGAGGATCTGGACGCCCTCAACCAGCGCCTGAGCCGCGAGATCAAGGTGTTCGAGCACCGTGCCCTGCACGAAGGTGCCGAGAGCAGCCAGGTGATGGCCGCGCGTTACGTGCTGTGCACCGTGGTCGACGAGGCCGTGGTGACCACGCCCTGGGGCAACGAGAGCCAGTGGTCGCAGATGAGCCTGCTGTCCTCGTTCCACAACGAGACCTTCGGCGGTGAGAAGTTCTTCCAGTTGCTCGAGCGCCTGTCGCGCAACCCGGTCAAGCACCTGCCGATGCTGGAGCTGATGTACCTGTGCCTGTCGCTCGGTTTCGAGGGCAAGTACCGCGTGCTGCAGCGCGGCATGCTCGAACTGGAAGCGGTGCGCGACAGCCTGTACCGGCAGATCCGCCAACTGCGTGGCGACGTGCCGCGGGAAATCTCGCCGCACTGGCAGGGTTTGAAGGACACCCGCCGGCGCCTGGTGCGCATCGTGCCGTGGTGGCTGGTGGCGCTGTTCACCCTGATGTGCCTGGTGATGATGTACGCCGGCTTCGCCTGGGTGCTCGGCGAGCAGCGCGACACCGTCCTCAAGCCGTATCAGCAACTCGACCCGGCCTCGGGTGTCAGCATGGATGACGTGAAATGAAGACCTTCTTCGCCAAACTTGGCGCCTTTTTTCGCAAGACCTGGGTCTGGAGCCTGTGCCTGGTTCTGATCCTCGCGCTGCTGGTGTGGTTCGTCGGCCCGCTGCTGGCGGTGGACGACTACAAGTTCTGGGAGTCGGCCACCAGCCGCCTGCTGACCATCAGCCTGATCTTCCTGCTCTGGGGCCTGGCCATGGTCTTCGCCAGCTGGCGCGCCACCGCACGCAAGAAGGCCGAAGAGAACGACGCCGATGCCCAGGAGCGTCTGCGCCGCGAGGATCAGATCAGCGAAGAGCAGAACGAACTGCGTCATCGCTTCAAGGACGCCCTGCGCACCCTCAAGCGCTCCAGCCTGTATCGCGGGCGCAGCGAGAAATGGCGCAACGACCTGCCCTGGTACCTGCTGCTTGGCCCGCAGGGCGGCGGCAAGACCAGTCTGCTGGATTTCTCCGGCCTGGACTTCCCGCTCAACCGCGGTGAGAACCAGCGTCTGACCAAGGATGTGTCCGGCACCCGTTACGCCGACTGGTACTTCGCCGATCACGCTGTGCTGATCGACACCGCCGGCCGCTACCTGACCCAGCCTGACGCACAGGTCGACGGTCGTGCCTGGAGCACCCTGCTCGGCCTGCTGCGCCAGCGCCGCGCGCGCCCGCTCAATGGCGTGCTGGTGAGCATCCCGGTCGAGCAACTGCAAGGCGGCAGCGAAGTGGAGCTGGAAACCCTGGCCCGCCAGACCCGCCAGCGCCTGCAGGAAATCCATCAACGCCTGGGCGCCGACGTGCCGGTCTATCTGGTGCTGAGCAAGGCCGACAAGGTGCTGGGCTTCGACGAGTTCTTCGACCAGTTGTCGCGCGAGGAAAGCGAGCAGGTGCTCGGCGCCAGCTTCCGCAAGGATCAGAACGCCACTGACGTGGCCGTGGTGCGCCAGGAGTTCGAAGAGCTGCTGCGTCGCCTCAACAGCCAGGTGATCCTGCGCATGCACCAGGAGCGCGACACCCAGCGCCGTGGCCGCATCCTCGACTTCCCGCACCAGCTCGGCCAGATCGGCGAGCGCCTGTGCCTGTTTGTCGAACTGGCCTTCGCCGGCAACCGCTACCAGCGCGCCAGCAAGCTGCGCGGCTTCTACCTGACCAGCGCGCCGCAACTGAACGAACAGCTCGACCCGCTGACCGCCGGTATCGGCCGCAATCTTGGTCTGGCGGGTAATGCGCTGCCGACCTTCCGCAGTGGCCGCGCGCGCTTCATCAACCACCTGCTCAGCCGGGTGATCTTCCCCGAGTCCGAACTGGCGGGCCTGGATCAGAAGGAAGTGCGCCGCATCGACTGGGGCCAGCGTGCCATGTACGCCACCTCCTTCGCTGTGCTGGCGCTGTTCGGCATGCTCTGGGCCACTGGCTTCTCGGCCAACCACGGGCGCCTGGAAGAGCTGCGCGACATCGCCCAGAAGCTCACCCGCGAGCATGGCGCGATCAACCCGCAGGACGATGCCCAGCAGGTGCTCAAGGCACTGGACAGCAGCTACGCCGCGACCCAGGTATTCCCGCCCAAGGGCGATGTCTCCTACCTGCAGCGCACCGGCCTGTTCCAGGGCGAGGCGGTCAACCCGGCCGTTTATTCGACCTACCGCGCCGAGCTGGAAAACCTGTTGTTGCCGCGCGTGGCGCGTCAGCTGGAGGCGCAGATCCGCGCCAACCTCAGCGACCGCGAGCGTCTGCTCGGCAGCCTGCGCGCCTACCTGATGCTCAATCTGGAGGAGCGCCGCGACCCTGAGTTCCTCAAGGAATGGGTCGGCACCGACTGGTCGGTACGCTACACCGGCAACAGCCCGGTGCAGCATGGTCTGAACACCCACTTCGCCCGTCTGCTCGATGAGCCGTTCGCGCCCTACGCGCTCAATGCCCAGTTGGTCGCCCAGGCGCGCCAGGTGCTGCGCAGCGAGTCGCTGGCCAACGTCGTCTACCGCATGCTGCGGGAACAGGCGCGCAGCCTGCCGGACTACCGCCTGAGCCAGAAACTTGGCCCGCAGGCCGGTCTGATCAATGGCAGCGACTACGTCATCCCCGGCTTCTACACCCAGAGCGGCTACAGCAAGACCTTCACCGCGCAGGGCGCCAGCCTGGTGCGTGAGCTGCTGCGCGACAACTGGGTGTTGGGCGAGGGCGAAACCCTCAGCGCCGGCGACCTCAGTCGCCTGATGGTGGAGCTGGAGCAACTGTATTTCCGCGACTACGGCAACTACTGGGGCGAAGCCATCGCCCAGCTCGGCCTGGAGCCGATCGGCAGTGCCGGCCGAGGTGCCGCCCTGCTCAACGGCCTGACCGCCGCCAACTCGCCGCTGCTGCAACTGCTGGTGGAGGTTCGCGACAACACCCGCTTCAAGGGGCTGGCTGACGCCGCCGATGATGCCGGTGCCGCCGCCGATGCACTGGGCGATGCCAAGGGCAAGCTGGGCAAGGCCGCCAAGCTGGCCAGCGCTGCCGCCGAACAGGCGCAGCAGGCCCTGGCCAAGAACACCCCGGACACCGCGCGCAAGACGCTGGAGCGTCGCTTCGAAAGCCTGCACAAGCTGCTCGACGACAACGGCGGTGCCGGTGTCGATCTGGCCGCCGCGATACAGGCCCTCGACGAGTTGCAGCGTCAGTTGGCCAGCCTGGCCAATGCCGGTGCCAGCGACCAGGCCGCGTTCGAGATGGCCAAGGCACGCATGGCCGGCAAGCGTGATGCGATCAACCAGGTGCGCAGCGCTGCGGCTCGTCTGCCGCAACCCGTGGGCAACTGGCTGGCGCTGCTGGCCGAGGACAGCTGGGGCCTGGTGCTCAACGACGCCTATCAGTTTCTCAACCAGCGTTATCAGAGCGAGCTGTACGCCGCCTACGACAATTCGCTGAAGCAGCGTTACCCGTTCAGCGCGCACAGCGAGAGCGACGTGGCGGTGGCCGACTTCCGCGAGTTCTTCAAGTCTCAAGGCATCGCCGAGCGCTTCTTCGACCAGTACCTGCGCCCCTTCGTCAGCGGCAGCGCCGACGAATACCGTCTGCGCCGTGTCGATGGCCGTGGCCTGCCGCTGTCGCGCGAGTTCCTCCTGCAGATGAGCCGCGCCCAGGTGATCCGCCGCAGCTTCTTCGCCGAGAACCCGGCCGAGCCGCAGGTGCTGTTCAAGCTCGAGCCCTACTCGCTGGATTCCAGCCTGAGCCGCGCCGACTTCCGCTTCGGCAATCAGGAGCTGGAATACCGCCACGGCCCGATCGTCGCCACCGCCTTCCGCTGGCCAGCCGCGAGCGACGAAGACCGCACCAGCCTGGTGGTCGAGGAACTGGGTGGGCGCCGCGTCGGCATCGAGAAGAACACCGGCCCCTGGTCGCTGTTCCGCCTGCTCGACCTGATGGACGTGGACTACCACAGCGGCCGTGACGTGCTGATCCTCAAGGCCAACCTCGGTGGTCTGCACGCCAACTACCTGCTGCACAGCCAGCGCTCGCCGAACCCGTTCGACATCGGCCTGCTGCGTAGCTTCAAGCTGCCGGCGACGCTCTGATGACGGCAGTCGCCAACGCCTGGCGCAGCGCCGCGCGCACCGACACCGGCAAGGTGCGCGCGCGTAACGAGGACGCCTTCCTGGCCCTGCCCGAGCAGGGTCTGTGGGTGGTGGCCGACGGCATGGGCGGGCACCAGAACGGTGCCCTCGCCAGCCGCCTGATCGTCGAGCAACTGGCCGAGCTGCCCGAAGGCAGCCTCGACCAGCGCCTGGTCGAACTGCGCCAGTGCCTGCACCGGCTCAACCATCGCCTCGGCCAGGAGCTGACCGTCACGGCCGATCGCACCGACACGGTGATCGGCAGCACCGTGGTTGCCCTGTTGCTCGAGGGTGATCGTGCCGCCTGTGTCTGGGCCGGCGATAGCCGCTGCTACCTGTGGCGTGGCGCGCGGCTGTACCAACTGAGCCGCGACCATTCACTGGTGCAACAACTGATCGATGAACAGGGCCTGGCGCCGCAGGAGGCCGCACGCCATCCGGCGGCACATGCCCTGACCCGCGCCATCGGCGCCAGCGAAAGCCTGCAACTGGACATCCTCGAACTCGACGTGCTGCCCGGCGATGTCTTCCTGCTGTGCAGCGACGGGCTCTACCAGGGTGTTTCTGCCGACGAGCTGGGCGCCTGCCTCAACCTGCCTTCACCGCACCTGGCTGTGGAGCGTCTGTTCCAGCGCGTGCTTGACGGCCCGGCCCGTGACAACCTCAGCGCTGTGGTGATCCGCCGATGACCGAATCTGCCGAAGCCAGCGACCTCACCTACTTCGCCCTGGCCGCCACCGCGGCCAAGGAGTCTGTGCGCGAAACCCCGCGCCAGGCGCCGGGCGAGCTGCCGGATGTGCTCGGCGGGCGCTACAAGATCGAGCGCCTACTCGGCGTCGGCGGCATGGGCGCGGTGTATCGCGCCCGTGACCTGCTGCGCGAACAGTTCGGCGACCCGGAGCCCTACGTCGCGCTGAAGACCCTCAGCGACGACTTCGCCGAATACCCGGACGCCAACGCCCTGCTCTACAGCGAATTCGCCCTCACCTCGCGGCTCAACCACCGGCATGTGGTGCGCCTGTTCGGTTTCGAGGTCGACACCGCCTGCCAGCGCGCCTTCATCACCCTGGAGCTGATGCGCGGCCTGACCCTCGATCAGCTGCTGTGCGAGCGCCCGGAAGGGCTGAGCTGGAACGAGCTGCGCGATATCGCCATCCCCCTGCTCGATGCCCTCGCCTATTCCCATGAACTGGGTGTGCTGCACGGTGATCTGAAGCCCAGCAATGTGATGTTGGCCGACGACGGCCTGCGTCTGTTCGATTATGGTCTGGGCCAACCCGTGGAAGGTCTGCTGCCCGGCCTACCACGCCTGTGCCGCAACCGCATCGCCGCCTGGACGCCACGTTACGCCGCGCTGGAGTTGCTCGAAGGTGCCGCGCTGTCGGCCGCCGCCGATGTCTATGCGGTGGCTTGTGTGCTGGTCGAGCTGGCCAGCGGACAACACCCGTTCCGTCGGCTCAGCGCCAAGCAGGCCAAGAGCATGGAGCTGGACAAGCAGTTGCAACGCCCGCCGCACGTGCCGCTGCATTGCTGGCAGGCCCTCTACACCGCGCTGGCCTTCGATGAAAGCCAGCGGCAGATCGGCTGCAGCGAGCTGCTCGAAGCGTTTCGCCGGCCCCCGGCTTCGCGTCTGCAGCGCTGGCTGGGCAAGGCATAAACAGGTTGTTGAAAAGGACTCTTTCGAAAGGATACGCACATGTTCAACCCGGCCAATGAAACCCATTTCAGCCTGACCCTCGAAGGTGTCGAGCATGACCTGCAGGTGCTCGAATTCAATGGCCGTGAGGCCATCAGCCAGCCTTACCGCTTCGATGTGGAACTGATCAGCGAACGCGCCGATCTCGACCTGGCCAGCCTGCTGCACCAGCGCGCGTTTCTCGCCTTCAGCCCCAACGGCGACGGCATCCACGGCATCGTCCACCGCGCCGAACAGGGCGAGTCCGGCAAGCGCATGACCCGCTACCGCCTGGCCATCGTGCCGCAGCTTGCCTACCTCACGCACCGCACCAACCAGCGCATCTTCCAGAACCTGACCGTGCCGCAGATCGTCGCCCAGGTGCTGGAAGAACACGGCATCGTCCAGGGTGGCTATCAATTCCAGCTCGGCCCCACCGTCTACCCCGAGCGCATCTACTGCGTACAGTACGACGAGACGGATCTGCACTTCGTCCAGCGCCTGTGCGAAGAGGAAGGCATCCATTACCACTTCCAGCACAGCGAAAGCGGCCATGTACTGATCTTCGGCGACGACCAGACCGCCTTCGCCAAGCTCGGCCAGCCCACGCCCTACATCCAGGACAGCGGCATGACGGCCGATGACCCGGTGATCAAGCGCCTGGCCCTGCGCCTGGAAACCCGCACGCGTAACACCACCCGCCGCGACTACGACTTCGAACAACCGCGCCTGCTGCTGGAGGCCACCTACCAGGGCGAAAAGGCCGGTGAAAACGACAGCCTGCCGGCCCTGGAAGACTACGACTACCCTGGCCGCTACACCGACCGCACGCGCGGCAAACACCTGGCCAAACGCGCCCTGGAACGCCACCGCGCCGACTACCAGCAACTCGAAGGCAAGAGCGACCAACCGCGTCTGGTCAGCGGCCACCTGCTGGAAATCTCCGAACACCCGCAAAGCGAATGGAACGACCTCTGGCTGCTCACCGAAGTGCTGCACGAAGGCAAACAGCCGCAGGTGCTGGAAGAGTCGATCACCAGTGATTCAGTCCTGCGCAGAATAGCCCCCTCGCCCCTTCGGGGAGAGGGGGATAAGAGCGACACCGACTTCACCCAAGGCTACCGCAACCGCTTCCTCGCCACGCCATGGGCCGTGCCCTATCGCCCACCACTGGAACACCCCAAACCCAAGGTACTGGGCAGCCAGACCGCCGTGGTTACCGGCCCGGTCGGCGAAGAAATCCACTGCGACCAATATGGCCGAGTGAAGGTGCAATTCTTCTGGGATCGCGAAGGCCAGGCCGACGAGAAAACCAGTTGCTGGCTGCGCGTCAGCTCCAGCTGGGCCGGTGATCGCTATGGCGCCATCACCATCCCGCGCATCGGCATGGAAGTGCTGGTCACCTTCCTCGAAGGCGACCCCGACCAACCGCTGGTCACTGGCTGCCTGTACCACGCCGAACACGTCGTGCCCTACGACCTGCCTGCGAACAAGACCCGCAGCGTGTTCAAAACCCTCAGCAGCCCCGGCGGTGGCGGCTACAACGAACTGCGCATCGAAGACCGCAAGGGTGCCGAACAGATCTACCTCCACGCCCAGCGCGACTGGGACGAAAACATCGAGCACGACCAGAAGATCCGCGTCGGTAACGAACGGCACGACACCGTGGAGAAGAACAGCTACACCGAACTGCTGGCCGAAGAACACCTCACCGTCACCGCCGAGCGCAAGGTCGAAGTCAAACCGCAAGATCACCTGACGGTGGGCACCGACCAACACATCAAACTCGGCACCGCACAACTGACCAAGGCTGGCCGCGAGATCCATCTGAAGGCCGGGCAGAAAATGGTCATCGAAGCCGGCATCGAACTGACCATCAAGGCCGGCGGCAGCTTCATCAAACTCGACCCCGGCGGCATCACCATCAGCGGCCCGTTGGCCAGACTCAACGCCGGCGGCTCACCGGGCAAGGGCTCGGGCATCGGCATCAAACCACCCGTGCTGCCGGGAGCGGCAGATAGTGACAAGGCGGGGAGTTTGTTGGAGCAGTCCATCAGCAACTGCGTGGACAAGCCGCAGAAGGCGGTCTGTGAAGAGTGCTTGCGTATGGCGCGTAACAAGGCACAAGCCCTGGTGCCTCGTTGAAGGATGACAGGTTTAAGGAATGAACATGACAGCGAATGCCATTAATTGGCTCGAAATGCTCAGCGAAAAAGCCGCAGAGCAGCGCCTCTCTCACCTGGATCTACTGGTCGATGCAACGGGGGCTGGCTATTCCTTGCACAGCCTCCGAGAACTGCCAGCGCCTCCCGCTCAGGCATTGCTGCTCACAGAGCTGCCGGAAGCCGAACTCGCTGAGCAAGGGCCGGTGTTGCTGCGTTTCGACTGGCATGACCCCACACAGCAGGCCGCGCTCGCGGAGCTGGTCACAGCGTTGCAGCCGGAGCAAAGACTACTGGCATTGTTGAGCCCCTGGCCTTTCGAGCGGTTGACCGCTCACCTTACCTACCACCTTGAGGCCGAATGGAACCAGGGGCGTAGCAGCGGTCTGCTGCGTTTCTATGATCCACGGTTGTTCCTGGCATTCTGCGAGATGCTCGACCCGAAGCAGGCGCGGCTCTTCCATGCTCCTGCCTATGGCTGGTATTGGCTGGATCGTGACCAAGCCTGGGCACAACTGGCGGGCATGCCCGTACCCATCGCGGAAGTCGAGCGTCCTGAGCAGATGCTGCAATTGAACAACCCGCAGGTAGCCATGCTGGTGGCCTGGACAAGTGCAGAGCTGATGCGCCGCGACTATGGCCTGCAACCTCAGGATTACGCCCTGGCCAAACGAGAAAGCCTGATTCGCCATCTGGTACATGGCCAACTCGCTGCAGATCGAGCCGGTTGTGCAGCCGCGCAGCGAGATGAATACATATTCGATTGGCTGGCCAAGAACTCCGCCGTTTCACCGCCGCGCGAGCAGGTGATGGCATGAGCACTGTCCGGGTAGTGCCTGTAATGGCCATATTGATATTGGCGGGCTGCAACTCAAGACCTGAGCGCTTGGGTGCACCTATTGAGGGCTATAACCATACTTCGGCAGGAATTAATTCGTTTCGAGTGAATGGTAATGGAGGCCCTAATATCAGTCTCTATAGCGGTGGTGGCAAACAAAATTGTTGCGTGAGCTTGCCAGTCAAGTGGTATTCAGGACTTACAGTGGTTGTGGAGTGGGAGAAAGATTCTGAGCCTATGGCATACGGAAAGTGGCCTGAGACACCTTTTACTGACGCATGGCGGAAGCGGATGAATGCCCATGAGGCTAGTTACACTCGTCACCGCAAAGTGGTTGAAGTTGCACCATATGATGTGCTTGGGGTAGTTAGTGTGCATTTTCTTCCGTGTAATAAAGTTAAAGTCGCAGCAGGTGCGACAAGGCCTGATCTCCCAGCGCACCCATACAAATATCCGCTAAGAATGGAGGAGCCAAGCAAGTGCTAAAGAGACGAAATCTTCAGCGAGGAATATTGAGCGCTACGTTGTTGCTGGCCAGCCTGCTGCTTGGCGCCTGTGCTGCGGAACAGTCTAAACGGTTGGGAGCGCCTATCGAGGGCTATAACCACACCTCAGCGGCAATTAATAGCTACAGTGTTAATGGAAGTGGAGGCCCAAATCTTAGTCCTTATCATGGAGGTGGTAGCCAAACGTGTTGTGCCAGTTTGCCAGTAAAATGGCAGCCAGGCCTAACAGTGATTGTAGAATGGGAAAAAGATCCTAATGTTGGTGCATCTAGGAACTGGCCTGAACCAATGTTTTCTGACGCATGGCGTAAGAGAATGGCCTTACATAAGGCTGGCTATACTCGTCATCGTGCAGTAGTTGAGGTTGCACCATACGAAGCACTTGGAGTCGTGACTGTACATTTCCTGCCTTGTGATGAAGTGAAAGTAGCAGCAGGAGCGACGCGGCCTAATCTCCCAAATCATCCCTACAAATACCCGCTCAGAATGGAGGAGCCAAGCAAGTGCTAAAGAGACGAAACTTTCAGCGAGGAATATTGAGCGCTACGTTGTTGCTGGCCAGCCTGCTGCTTGGCGCCTGTGCTGCGGAACAGCCTAAACGATTGGGGGCACCTATCGAGGGCTATAACCATACTTCAGCGGCAATTAACCGATTTAGCGTCAATGGTGATGGCGGTTCTAACATTGGGCCGAATAGTGGCGGAGGGCAGACCTGTTGTGCCAGCTTGCCGGTGCAATGGCAACCAGGATTAAAAGTTATCGTGGAGTGGGAGAAAGATCCTACTCCACAAACGTCTCTACCCCCATTGGGGACGGAGGCATATCGTGAAGCATATAAGAGACATGCTGCTAACTATACTCAACATCGAGCGGTAGTTGAGGTTGCGCCATACGAAGAACTAGGTGTGGTAAGTGTGCATTTTCTACCTTGCAACAAAGTTAAAGTTGCGGCAGGTACTACTCGCCCACGATTAGCTAATCATCCCTACAAATACCCGCTCAGAATGGAAGAGCCCAGCCAATGTACGAACCATTAGTATTGACGCCAGGACGGCCTGCTCCACAGAGCTTGCATACTACACCCAAGTTTCCCTCAGAGGGATTGCTGCCTAAAAACTCCGGGGATACCTTCGCCAATTTGCGCAAGCAGAAGGAGGTAGAGAAAGCTGCATGGTGTGATGCCCGCGACGTAGCGACCAAAACTGGCGAGGCCCCACCTAATCCTCCTTGCGTCAAGGCGCTGACCATTAGTCTTTTCTTCGATGGCACTAATAACCACGAGCCATCGGACAGTAGAGCGACACCCCCAACCACAACCAATGTTGCTCGCCTGTATCGTGCAACACTTGATCCTGAAGTCGATTTGCCAGAAGAAAATGCTTGCTATCGTTACTACATGCAAGGTGTAGGTACGGAATTCAAGGAAATAGGTGAGTTCACTCCTCAAGGTTCTGGTTTGACCATGGCCGTTGGTGGAGAGAATCGTATCAACTGGGGCATTACCCGTTTGCTTGATGCAATAGGCCGAGCGTGTCACCAGCCCGCCTTAAAAGATACATATGCATATTCAATGGTAGAGGCCATGGGCATTAGCCTGCTCCAGGAGAGCTTGACGCTGGGCCTGCGAGACGGTAATGCCCGGCGTAAAGCAGCGCTGCAGCCAGAACTGACAAAGCTCGAAGCGGAGTTGGCCAAGCAACGAGAGCAGGGCTCCACGGCTGAGATCAAGGCGATCCGCCTGTTCGTCTATGGGTTCTCTCGTGGTGCGGCACAGGCGCGAACCTTTGCCAACTGGCTGGAGCAACTGACCCGTGTCGAAGACGGTGGTCAGGTTAGCCATCTGTTCGCAGGCCTCCCCATCAGCATCGAGTTCCTTGGTCTGTTCGATACAGTGGCTTCGGTTGGTTTCGCCTATCTGGCGCCTTTTGCTGCCGGGCATATGGGCTGGGCCGATGACACCATGCGTCTGCCGGATTCCACCAGTTTTCTGCGTCGTTGCGTTCACCTGGTTGCAGCCCATGAGCAGCGTGGCTGCTTCCCACTGGACTCTATTCGCCGTAAAGACGACCCGAGCGATGATTTGTCTCCCTCTCGTTATCGAGAGGGCACCTATGAATACATCTACCCCGGCGTGCATTCCGATGTAGGAGGAGGCTACCCACCGGGCGATCAAGGTAAGGCGCGCGAGGGAGGTCATATGGTGCTCTCGCAGATCGCTCTGCATCATATGTACAGCGAAGCGTTCAAGGCGGGAGCGCCTCTTCAAGTACCAGAAGAGGCTATTGATGACGAACAAAGGAAAACCTGTCCATGGATGGTAATGACTCCTGTTGTAAAGAATGGGTTTGATTTTTCAGTCGAGCTTGTTCAGCGCTTCAACGCCTGGCAATCCCAACTCTCGAACGGCCCTCTAGAAGCAGTGATGGCTCGTGAGGCTGAGCTGATAACGGCCTGGCGTATCGACCGTTTCCGTCATGACATCATGTACGACAAACCTTTCTATCAGCATGCGTCGGGTGGCGGTAAGCCGGAGCAAAGCCGCGATATGACCAAAGAGGAGCGTGAGGCCTTTGCCCACCTGCATGAGCTGCAGATGGAAGAGGACGCGGTCGCGCGTGGTGCCCCGCCCAAGCAGCGGCGCTATGCCAGCGATGAGGAGCGCCAGGAAGCCGAGGCCAGGGCTGCCAAGCGCAAAGCCGAGGCGGAGGAAGTGAAAGCAGCCTACGAGAAGCGTACTGGCGGCCCAGTGACGTTCAATACCCACAAGGAGTTCGATCCGCCTCTGGAAAAGCGTCAGCTGCATAATGCCGCGTTGGACTTCAAGCGTGATTACATCCCCGAATGGAACATGCGTGAGGGCGATGGCGAGGGCGAGTGGGAGTTCCAGACGGCTACGGTGGTAAATGCGCTATTCGGTGGTTTGATCTACCTGACCAACGAGCAGGACGAAGCCGGTGAATACGAGCGGATGCGCAAGCTGGGTACCGAAAATTACGCCAAGCTATTCCGCGCTATCGATACTCCCACCAACGAGCAAGCCTCTCAGATCATGGCTCTGTTCGATGATCAAGTGCATGACTCACGCGCTTGGTTCATGAACTCCGCCATCAATGGCCGTGAGGTGTTCAGCGACTATTTCCGCTATCGGGCCGTATTCTTCGACGATGAGTCGAACAAGCGACTGTCACTGCTAGCTCGTGCAGGACAGGTCATCGGCGTGGCCATCGCTTTGGCCAGTATTGGCCTGAGCGTGAAGCGTCGTGATCCACGCTACCTGATTGGTTTAGCGCTGCCGTCATTGGGTATTCCGGTATTGCGTGGCAAGGTCGGTATGCCGGAAATCCAGGCCTTCGACAGCATCACGGGTATCGCACTGCCCATGCTGGAGGGGGTGGACACCATACGCGCCTTTACCAAGGACACTGGCAGTGTCGTGCAATTGGCCAAAGCCTTGCCGCTCCCTGTACCGCTGACCGAGCAAACCGCCGATACACCTGAGCTGAAGACCATCTTCAAAGCTGCCGAAGCGGCGAAAGCTATCAAGGCGGCCAATGATTCGGGAGATATGGGCGGCTTGCTGGGGCAAGCGATGGACATGGTGGGCAAGAGCGATCCCAAGCCAGGGCTGCAATCTCCCGGTTGGCTGGATCAGGCCAAAGGCATGGCCAAGGATCTCACTGGTTAGGAGTAAGGGGCAGCAGCGCATTTCTGCGCTGCTGCCCCTTCCGGTTTACGGCTCTACCGCCTCCAGCGCACTCTTCAGTGCCCCCGCCTCCTTGAACACCTTCTGTTCCACCAACTTCCCATCCTCCAACTGCAGCCACAGCACTTCACCTTCGCCAGCCTGATAACGCGGGGCGATGCGGGCGTCGCGGTCGAGGAGGATGCGGTAGTTGTAGCCACGCATCTTCGGCAGGGCGAAGAGGGTGGCGATGACGCTGGGCATGCGGCTGACGTCGGCGAGGAACACCGCCTGGCGCTCGTCCAGGTAGCCCTTGGGTTTGCCTTCCAGGGCGGCGTTGACCAGCTTGGCGCCGTCCATGTCGCGGGCGACCAGCAGGATTTGGGTCTGATCGTTCAGGGTGTAGGGCGCGTCGAACTGATCCAGCAGCGTCCAGGGCGCCAGGCGGTCGCCGGGCTCCAGGGCCAGTGCAGCGGTGGACAGCAGGCACAGCAACATCAAGAAAACAGCTTTCATGCTGGAACTCCTAGGCTTTGTACGAAAAGTGCCTGCGCTCGGTGATGCTTCGTTAAAAACGGATTCGGAATGCTCATTTACAGCTCGTAAACTTCGCTTCCTCATCCGTTTTTGCCTCGCCTGACCTTCGCTCGACGACTTTTCGTTCAGAGCCGCGCAGGGATGGCAGGGATCAAAGGTCTTCGTCGGTTACCAGGCGTACTTCGCTGGCATCCAGGGCATAGGCGGCGTCGGCCAGGTCATTGCTGATCTTTTCCACCTTGAGTTTGCCGCTGACCCAGATGGGCGCGTAGATGTCGTCGAGGACGATGCCCTTGGGGTAGCGCACCAGCACCAGTTGGTTGGGTGGTGGTGGCGGCACGTGGATGCAGGCGCCGGGGTAGGGCACGAGGAAGAACAGGGTGCTGTTGCCTTTGGCATCGTTTTCCAGCGGCACCGGGTAGCCGCCCAGGCGGATGGCTTTGCCATTCAGTGCGGCGACGGTCTTGGCCGAGTACATCACCGCTGGCAGGTTCTTGTCCTGCTGGCGCAGGCCGCCCTTGCCGTAGAAGGTGCTGTCGCCTTCGGGGCTGTCGTGGCTGATGTCGGGCATTTCCTCGAGAGCCTTGCGGTCGTCGGGGGGCATGAGGTCGAGCCAATCGGTTTCCGGCAGTTCGGCGTGGGCCAGGCCGGAGAGCAGCAGCAGAGCGAACAGCAGGTGGCGCATGGTGTGGGGATCTCGTGGCGGCGGTAAGCGAGAGCCGGCGTACCGGCTCTCGCGCAGAAGGGCGCTTAGCCCTTCTTGATCGCGCCATAGATTACCAGCAGAACGATGGCGCCGATCACCGCGCCGATAAAACCGGCTGCCTGCCCGGCTTGGTAGATGCCCAGTGCCTGGCCACCATAGGTGGCGGCGATGGAGCCGCCGATGCCGAGCAGGATGGTCATGATCCAGCCCATGCTGTCGTCGCCAGGTTTGAGCAGGCGTGCGAGCAGTCCGACGATCAGACCGATAAAGAGGGTGCCGATGATGCCCATGAAATTTTTCCCCGCAAGTGATGGCCGTATCTGCGGCCGGCGCTGCATCGGACACGTCACATGCCTCAAGGGTTCGCGGCGTCCGGTGCGGCTACGCCATGGCGGCGGTAGATCAGGGCGACTTCGCCGTTCTCGCGCATCTGCTCAAGCTCCTTCGCCAGGCGGTCGTACAAGGCCTGGCTGCCGCCTCGGTAGCGCTTGAGCGAGGCGCCGAAATGGTTGCCGAGCACCTGTCGATGGACGTAGTGGGCGTAGACGAAGTCGCGAAAGTCGAGCGCGGCGAACTGCGCCTCCATCGGCTGCTGGTCGAGTATGGCAATGGTATCGAGGCGCCCGGCGCGGAACATCGCGGCCAGTTGTGCGTCATCGCTGGCATAGACGCGATTGAGCTTGCGGTCGCTGTCGAAGGGCTCGAAGTAGGCCGTGCCTCGCTTGACGCCGACGGCCAGCCGATAGAGATCCTCGTAACGGCCGAGGTCGGCTTCATGGCCGGGGTGGACGGCAAAATGGATATCCAGCGCCTGATTACCGATGCTGGGGAGAAAGTGCACGTAGGCCTGGCGTCCCTCGGTCATGAGCACTCTGGGCACCAGATCGATACGGCCCGAGCGCAGGTCGGCGAGGCTGCGCAGGAAGGGCGCTTCGCGCCACAACAGGCGAACACCGAGGCGTTGTGCCGCCGTTTCCAGTACGACGACCAGCGGCCCGCCTGGCGCCCCATCGACGCGGTACATCTCCGGCGGGCGCTCGCGGAAATCCACCCGGAGCGTTTCCTGCGCGAGTGCAGGCAACGCCAGGGTGAGCAGAAGGAGGCAGAAAAGACGCTTCATCGGTCGGGCTCTTGGATGCTGGCCGTCATCCAAGAGCGTAGCTGAGCGGTGGACGGTCAGCGTTTGCCGATCAAGGTTTCGACTTCAGCGATGCGCGCTTTCAGGGTGGCGAGATCGGCGCTGCGCAGGGTGGCGTGGCCGACCTTGCGACCGGCCTTGAAGGCCTTGCCGTAGTGGTGCAGGTGGCAGTCGGCGATGCTGATCACCTTGTCCACCGGCGGCACTTCACCGATGAAGTTGAGCATGGCGCTCTCGCCCAGCTTGGCGGTAGACCCCAACGGCAAGCCGGCGACGGCGCGCAGGTGGTTCTCGAACTGGCTGCACTCGGCGCCCTCAATGGTCCAGTGCCCGGAGTTGTGTACGCGCGGGGCGATCTCGTTGGCCTTGAGGCCGCCGTCCACCTCGAAGAATTCGAAGGCCAGCACGCCGACGTAGTCGAGCTTGTCCAGCACGCGGCCGACGTAATCCTCGGCCAGCGCCTGCAGCGGGTGCTCGGTGCTGGCGATGGACAGGGCGAGGATGCCGCTGTCATGGGTGTTGTGCACCAGCGGGTAGAAGCGGGTTTCGCCATCGCGGGCGCGCACGGCGATCAGCGACACTTCGCCGGTGAAGGGCACGAAGCCTTCGAGGATGCACGGCACGCTGCCCAGCTCGGCGAAGGCGCCGGTGATATCTTCCGGCTTGCGCAGGACTTTCTGGCCCTTGCCGTCGTAGCCCAGGGTGCGGGTCTTCATCACCGCCGGCAGGCCGATGCTGGCCACCGCGGCGTCGAGGTCGGCCTGCGACTGGATATCGGCGAACTCGGGGGTAGGGATACCCAGCTCGCGGAACATGGACTTCTCGAACCAGCGATCACGGGCGATGCGCAGAGCCTCGGCGCTCGGGTAGACCGGTACGAACTGCGAGAGGAAAGCGACGGTTTCCGCCGGCACGCTCTCGAACTCGAAGGTCACCAGATCGACCTCGTCGGCCAACTGGCGCAGGTGATCCTGATCACCATAGTCCGCGCGGATATGCTCGCCGAGCGCCTGGGCGCAGGCGTCTGGCGCCGGGTCGAGGAAGGCGAACTGCATGCCCAGCGGAGTACCCGCCAGGGCCATCATGCGGCCCAATTGGCCGCCACCGATTACACCGATTTTCATCGAATCAGGCCTCGCGCGGGTCCGGGTTGTTCAGCACGGTCTCGGTCTGTTCCTCGCGGAACTGCTTCAGCGCCGCGTGGAACTGCGGGTGCTGGTGGCCAAGGATGCTGGCAGCCAGCAGGGCCGCGTTGACCGCGCCGGCCTTGCCGATGGCCAGGGTGGCGACCGGAACGCCAGCCGGCATCTGCACGATCGACAACAGCGAGTCGACGCCCGAGAGCATGGACGACTGCACCGGCACGCCGAGCACCGGCAGGTGGGTCTTGGCCGCGCACATACCCGGCAGGTGGGCGGCGCCACCGGCACCGGCGATGATCACCTGGATGCCACGGGCTTCTGCCTCTTCGGCGTACTGGAACAGCAGATCCGGGGTGCGGTGGGCGGAAACCACCTTGACCTCGTGGGGGATGCCCAGCTTGTCCAGCATCTCGGCGGTGTGGCTAAGGGTGGACCAATCGGACTTGGAGCCCATGATCACGCCAACCAGTGCGCTCATCGTCGTGCCTCTTTTCTCGGGCGCCTCACGGCGCGTCATAAGTGTGCCCCGCAGGGCGCGTCAAAAACCAACAAGCCACGCGGGCAGGCCAGCGTGGCTTGTGAATGTTCGGGTGGCCGGGCGCTGCCGGCCGAAGGCCGCGCAGTATAACGCAAAGCCACGGCTGGCGGGCACTGCACGTGACCGTTTGTCATGCCAGCGGCAGGCAGGGCGAAAACTGCCGCAAACCTTGCTCTGGAGCAATGTCGGCGAGCGCCAGGCGCGCACACTGGTTTTCCACTCGCATGGAAGAGGAACCGCGCATGAACCAGACCATGAAAGCTGCAGTTGTCCACGCCTTCGGGCAGCCGCTGCGGATCGAGGAGGTGAAAACCCCGCTGCCTGGCCCTGGGCAGATTCTGGTGAAGATCGAGGCGTCTGGCGTATGCCATACCGACCTGCACGCTGCCGAGGGCGACTGGCCGGTGAAGCCGAGCCTGCCGTTCATTCCCGGCCACGAGGGCGTTGGCTATGTAGCGGCGGTCGGCAGTGGCGTGACCCGGGTGAAGGAAGGCGACCGTGTCGGCGTGCCCTGGCTGTACACCGCCTGTGGCTGCTGCGAACACTGCCTGACCGGCTGGGAGACGCTCTGCGAAAGCCAGCAGAACACCGGCTACTCGATCAACGGTGGTTACGCCGAATACGTGCTGGCTGATCCGAACTACGTCGGCATACTGCCGAAATCCGTCGATTTTCTGGAAATCGCCCCGATTCTTTGTGCAGGCGTGACGGTGTACAAAGGCCTCAAGGAAACCCAGGCGCGCCCCGGTCAGTGGGTGGCAATCTCCGGTATTGGCGGCCTCGGTCACGTCGCTGTGCAGTACGCTCGCGCCATGGGCCTGCACGTGATCGCGGTGGATGTCGACGACGCCAAGCTGGAGCTGGCGCGCAAGCTCGGCGCCAGCCTGACCATCAACGCGCGCAAGGAGAACCCGGCCGAGGTGGTGCAGCGCGATATCGGCGGTGCCCACGGCGTGCTGGTCACCGCAGTGTCCAACGCCGCCTTTGGCCAGGCCATCGGCATGGCACGCCGACGCGGCACGGTGGCGCTGGTCGGCCTGCCGCCGGGTGACTTCCCGACGCCGATCTTCGACGTCGTGCTCAAGGCCATCCACATCACCGGCTCCATCGTCGGCACCCGCGCCGATCTGCAGGAGGCGCTGGACTTCGCGGGCGAGGGCCTGGTCAAGGCCACGGTGCACAGCGACAGCCTGGACAACATCAACGGCATCTTCGATCAGATGCGCGGTGGGCAGATCGAGGGGCGAGTGGTGTTGCAGTTTTAAGGAGTGAAGCGCCACGGATAGGCAATTTTCCTACAGGGCGGACGCGGAAGGGCGCACAGATTGCTGCTGGACGGCTGGCTATACTGTGCGCCCTTCATCCGTACAAGGACGTGCTCAATGAAACGTTGCCTTCCGTTCTTCGCCCTTTCCCTGCTGTCCCTCCAGGTCTCGGCCATCGAGCTGGCCAAACACCCGCAAGTATTCGATGCCGGCCAGGGCGTCAGCCTGGCAATCGCGCCTTCGGCTGATGGCAAGCAGGCGCTGGTGCAGGTGCGCGGCGTCAATCACCCGCTCGACGAGGTGGTTTTTCTCACCGACATCCACGAGCTGGGCAATGAGCAGCGCGACTATGGCATTCGCCTCGATGGCCGCGACTACAACCTGCTGAACAAACGCCGCGCCTGGAGCGGTGAGAGCTACCAGCTCAATCTGCCCAATACTCAGGGCTTCGAGCTTAGCTACGACGAAGACAAGACCAAGGCGCTCAAGCCTGCCGATCTGCTCGCGTTGTACGAAAAGCAGGAGAAGGATGGTGTACAGGCCCGCCTCGCCGCCTTCGACCGCAAGAAGCGCGTGGCCGACTACAGCGCCAGCCTGCAGGAAATGGACAGCGAAGCCAGCAAGGTCTGCGGCACCCCGCTGGCGACCCAGGTGGACTGGAGCGCCATCAGCGATGAACAACTGATCGGCCTCAGCGTGCCGAGCTTCTGCGGCGAGGTGGTCAACCAGATGGCCTACCTGTGCGGCAAGGACGACCGCTACAAGGCCCAGGCCAAGACCCTCAAGGGCGTCGACTGCCGCTTCGGCGAAGGCCTGAAGCTGAACGAAAAAGACGGCCGCTTGCAGTTCACCACCCACCCGGATGAAGCCAACCAGGGCGACTTCATCAACGCCATCCTGCGTAACCGCTGACCTGCGGTGGCGGGCTGCTGCCCGCCACCTGCGGCATATTTCTTGCGTTCTTTTCCGCGTCTGCACCCACGGAACGCATCATGCTGCACGCCTCGCTGACCACCCTGCACGTGGTTTCCCTGATCCTGCAACGCTTCGCTGACCATCCCGAGCTGCGCCCGCAATTGCTGGCTGGGAGCGGGATTGGTGCGGCTGACCTGGACAATGCCGATGCGCGCATCACTCGGGTGCAGGAGCTGCAGGTGTGTGCCAATGCCTTGGCCCTGCGTGCCGACCTGGGCCTCGAGTTGGGGCGCAGCTTGCATGTTTCCTCGTATGGGCTGTTGGGTTACGCCGCACTCTCGGCTGCCACCTTTGGTGACGCCTGGCGCCTGCTGTTGCAGTACCCGGCGTTGCTAGGCACCTATTTCCGTCTCGATCTGCAGGTGGAAGGCGAGCTGGCCTGGATCTGCGCCAGCGGCTACCGCGATGCCGAGGCTTTGGAAGTATTCAACGTGGAGATGTGCCTGGCTTCGCTGAAGCTGATCGGCGACGAACTGCTGCGCCAGCCGATGCCGCTGGAGGGTGCCGAGTTCACCTATGCCCAGCCGCGCTATATGAAGCGCTATGCAAAGAGTTTTCCCTGCCCGTTGCGCTTCGAGGCGCAGCGCAATGCCTTCGCCTTTCCCGCCGCACTGTTGGAGCGCCGCCTGCCACTGGCCGATAGCGTCACCCATGGCGACATGGTCGAGCGCTGCCGCCGCCTGAACGCCGAATTCAGCAGTCGCCAGGCCTGGCTGGAGCGGGTGCGCCAGTTGCTCGCTGCGCAGTTGGCCGAGCCGCCGGGGCTGGAGAACCTGGCGCAGCAGATGCACTGCTCGCCGCGTACCCTGCGCCGTCACCTGCAGGAGCTGGGCACCAGCTACCAGGGCCTGCTCGACGAACTGCGCTTCGAGCGCGCCAAGGCGCTGCTCAATGAGGAGCAATGGCCGGTGTACCGCATTGCCGAAGTGCTGGGCTTCAGCGAGACCGCCAGTTTCCGCCATGCCTTCCAGCGCTGGAGCGGCGTGCCGCCGAGTCGCTTTCGTACGTAGCCCGGATGCAATCCGGGAATACCCGGCACCTTTCCCCGGATTGCATCCGGGCTACCGATGATTGATGCGTAGGGTGGATGGTGCTTTATCCATACACCATGGCCGGTGGATGAAAAGAGCGTCATCCACCCTTGTATTTTGTTTTTGCTCAAGTCGCTCTTGAGCACAAGGCACCCGG
>NZ_JBMDJU010000050.1:0-2097 GCF_057809355.1 Pseudomonas sp. FG29
GGTGAAGTACTGCGCCAGGCGCTGGCCGAGCAGTTGCCGGAGTTCATGGTGCCGGTGCGCATCCTGGTGCTGGATGCCATGCCGCTGTCGCCGAACGGCAAGCTTGATCGCAAGGCCTTGCCGGCGCCGGAGTTCGGTACTTCGGCTGTGGGTTACGTGGCACCACGCAATGATCTGGAGCGTGAGCTGGCGGCGATCTGGGCGCAGGTGCTGCAGGTCGAGCGGGTCGGTATCCACGACGACTTCTTCGAGCTGGGCGGGCATTCGCTGTTGCTGACTCAGGTCGGCATGACCCTGCGCAATCGCCTGGGCGTGACGCTGCCGCTGTACGCGTTGTTCGAGTTGAGTTCCATCCAGGCATTGGCCAGCCACCTGCAGGCGCAACGGGACAGCGCGCCCTCGCAGGAGGCCGAGCTGGAGCTGATGGACGAATTGCTGGGCGAGCTGGAGAACCTCTGATGACCATGCTGGATGCACAACTGCGCACCGTTGCCGAACGCCTGGCGGCGCTCCCCGAAGAAAAGCAACTGACCTTCCTGCAGCAACTGCGAGAGAAGGGCGTGAGCCTGGAGCGCCTGCCGATCACGCGTCAGCCCTGTGAACGTGCGCCCCTGTCGCCGGCGCAGAGCCGCTTGTGGTTCCTCTGGCAGATGGAACCGCATAGTGCGGCCTACAACATTCCGGCGGCCTTGCGCATGCGTGGCACGCTGGATACAGAGGCACTGCGCCAGGCTTTCGAGGCATTGGTGGCGCGCCATGAGACTTTGCGTACGCTGTTTCGCGAGGAAGGCGGCGAGCCGTTGCAGGTGATCCTGCCGACCCTGCCTCTGGCCATGCTGGAGGAAGATCTTTCCGCTCTGCCGTCAGACTCGCGTGAGACCGCCGCACGTGAGCGCCTGGAGCAGTTGGCGCGGCAGTCTTTCGATCTCGCCAATGGCCCGTTGCTGCGCCTGCACCTTCTGCGATTGAGCGATAGCGAGCACCTGCTGCTGCTGAACCTGCACCATATCGTCTCCGATGGTTGGTCGATGGGCGTGCTGATCGATGAGTTCGCCAGCCTCTATGGCGCCTGCGTCACAGGTCATGAAGCCAGCCTGCCGCCGTTGCCGATTCAGTACGCCGACCATGCGCGCTGGCAGCGGCTGTGGATGGCGGCGGGGGAGGAGCAGCGTCAGCTCGAGTATTGGACGCAACGCATCGGCGATCCGTCGCTGCTGCTGAGCCTGCCCAGCGACCGGCCGCGCCCGCCAGAACAGAGTTACCGGGGCGCCACGCTGGACTTCCAACTGCCCACGGCGTTGGTGAGCGAGCTGCGCAGCCTGGCGCGTAGCCAGGGGGCCAGCCTGTTCATGGTGCTGCTGGCGGCATTCGAGGTCTTGCTGGTGCGCTACAGCGGCCAGCGCGAACTGCGTATCGGCGTGCCGGTGGCCAACCGTGGTCGGGCCGAGTGCGAGCGCCTGGTGGGCTTTTTCGTCAATACCCAGGTGTTGTGCGGCGAGGTCGAGGAGCAGGCTTCCTTCGTCGAGCTGCTCGGCGCGGTACGCCAGGCTGTATTGGAGGCACAGGCCCATCAGGAGCTGCCCTTCGAGCGATTGGTGGAAGCCCTGCAACCCGAGCGTAGCCTGAGCCACAACCCGCTGTTTCAGGTGGCCTGCAACCATTTGCCCAGCGCGCAGGATGCCTTGTGCGAACTGCCCGCTGCCGATGGTGGAGCACTGACGATGGAACCTCTGCAACTGGCGACCGGCATCGCCAAGTTCGATCTGATGTTGCAGACCGAGGAGAGCCGTGAGGGCGCGGTGCGTGGGCAGTTCGCCTATGCCAGTGATCTGTTCGAGGCAGCCACCATCGAGCGCCTGTGTGGTCACTTCCTCAACTTGCTGAAGGCATTGGCGGCCGACCCGCAGTGCCCGGTGGGGCGTCTGCCGATGTTGGCCGGCGCAGAACGCGAGCAACTGCTGGGTGGCTGGAACGCCACCGAAGCGGCGTTCCCCGCTGACGTGCAATTACAAACGTTGCTGCAACAGCAGGCTACGCAAACCCCGGACGCCCTGGCACTGCAGTTCGGCGCGCAGCGCCTGAGCTATCGCGAGCTGC
>NZ_JBMDJU010000051.1:0-1182 GCF_057809355.1 Pseudomonas sp. FG29
GTAGATACTGTTATTTGACGCAAGCGACATGGAGTTCGGGGTCGAACTTTCGCCCGGACTTCAGCACACCAAAAGCCACATGCACGAGCTTGCGCATCATGGCGCCGATGATGACTTTGGCTGGCTTGCCGTTACCGGCAAGCCGGTCACGGTAGTGACGTCCCCAGTCGGTTCTGTACAGAGCCACCATCGCGGGCATGTACAGCGCACTGCGCAGCCGTGAGTGACCGACCTTGGACATCCGCGGCTTACCCCTGACGCTGCTGCCGGACTCATACTCACGCACGCTCAAGCCGGCAAAGGCAACGAATTGGCGAGCCTTGTCGAAGCGTTCGCCTCCCAGACCGTAGGCCAAGAGAACGGATAAGGTGCGTTCCCCAAGACCCGGGATGGAGGTCAGCAGTTCACGCTTGCCTCGTAACGTTGGGTCATCATCAAGCGTTTGGGATATCTGCTGTTCAATATGCTTGATCTCTTCGTCGAGCCATTGCAGATGCTTGTCCAGGCTTTCACGCACCGATTCACGGGCCGACTCGACCCGGTTTTTTTCCTCGGCGCGCATGGTCACCAGGCCTTGAAGACGCAAGACCAGCGCTTTTAAGCGCTGCTCCGAAAGTGAGGGAGCAACCCAAAGGGCAGGTTGTCGTTGCCGACAGTAGTCAGCCAACGCCCTTGCATCGAGTGCATCAGTCTTGCTGCGCAGACCCAGTGACTGAGCATGGGCTTTGGCCAGGGCTGGATTGATGACGCTGACACGATGCCCTGCATTGGCCAGATGTACAGCCACTGCCTCCCAGTAGATGCCCGTAGCCTCCATGCAGGTGTGCACAGTTCCTTGGACGTGCTGATCGATCCAAGCGCACAACCCGACAAACCCTTCGGGGTTATTGGCGAAGACCTTGTTCTTGAATTTCGCGCCCAGCATCAGGGCGCAATCGATTTTCTTCTTGGATATGTCGATTCCCAGAGGGATGAAGTCAAAAGAGCTCATGGCTTGCGCGATCCACCTTGTGAATGCTGACTCACGGCTTGTCCGGGTCGAAGATACTGTCCGATCTCTGGCAAGTTAAAGCAGGCAACCCGGTGCGAAATCTACATCACGGCCTTGTCGCCAAGGGTGGATACGGCATCCGGGTGCCTTGTGCTCAAGAGCGACTTGAGCAAAAACAAAATACAAGGGTG
>NZ_JBMDJU010000052.1:0-1126 GCF_057809355.1 Pseudomonas sp. FG29
TCGAGCTGGTGGTGGCCTTGCTGGCCATCGTCAAGGCCGGTGGCGCCTACGTGCCGATGGATCCGGATTACCCGCACGAGCGTCTGCAACACATGCTGGACGACAGCGGTGTGACGCTGCTGCTGACCCAGGCGCATCTGCGTGATGCACTGCCAGCCTCGGATGCCCGTGCTTTCTGCCTGGACAGCGACTGGCATGAAGTGGAGGGGCTGGAAGGGAGTGATTTGCCCGTTCTGGGCACACCGGACAACCTGGCCTACCTGATCTACACCTCCGGCTCCACCGGCAAGCCCAAGGGCGCCGGCAACAGCCACCAGGCGTTGATCAACCGCCTGCACTGGATGCAGAAAGAGTACGGCCTGACGCCGGCTGACCGCGTGCTGCAAAAGACCCCGTTCAGCTTCGACGTGTCGGTGTGGGAGTTCTTCTGGCCGCTGCTGACTGGCGCGGCGCTGGTGGTGGCCGAGCCAGGGGCGCACCGCGACCCGCTGGCCCTGCGGCAGGTGATCAATGAGGGCGCGGTCAGTGTGCTGCACTTCGTACCCTCGATGCTGCAGGCCTTCGTTGCCTCCGGTGAGCTGGAGCACTGCCCGTCACTCAAGCAGGTGATGTGCAGCGGCGAGGCGCTGCCCTACGAGCTGCAACAGCAGTTCCGTCAGCGTCACGCCGCCAAGCTGCACAACCTCTACGGCCCCACCGAAGCGGCCATCGACGTCAGCTATTGGGCCTGCGACGAGGAGAACGAGCGGCACATCGTGCCCATCGGCCGGCCCATCGACAACCTGCGCCTGTACATCCTCGACACCTGGCTGGAGCCGGTGCCGCAAGGCGTGGCGGGCGAGCTGTATATCGGCGGCGTCGGCCTGGCGCGGGGTTATCACGCACGACCAGGGCTGACCGCCGAGCGTTTTGTCGCCGATCCCTTTGCTGGTTTATATGGCCAGGCGGGCCAGCGCCTGTACCGCACCGGTGACCTGGCGCGCTGGCGGGCGGACGGTGCCATCGAATACGTCGGCCGTATCGATCATCAGGTGAAGATCCGTGGCCTGCGTATCGAACTGGGCGAGATCGAAGCGCGTCTGCAAGCGCACCCGCAGGTCGAAGAAGCGGTGGTGGTGGCGCGCGA
>NZ_JBMDJU010000053.1:0-1102 GCF_057809355.1 Pseudomonas sp. FG29
AGCAACCGTGTCCAGCGTCAAGTCACTTGAGGCCTGAAATGAGCCTGATCACGGAGCATCGCATTGAGGATGGTAAGCAATTTCCGCATGCACGCGACGACCGCTACTTTGCCTGGTTTCCCCTGTTCCTTCAGTCGCCGGTAGAAGCTGTACACGACCTCGTTGTGGCTGCGAATGGCCGACAGCGTAGCCATGTAGAGCACCTTCCTGACTTCGGATCGCCCACCCCAGACTCGCCGGGTACCTCGGTAGTAGCCGCTGTCCCGATTGAAGGGCGCGACCCCCACCAGTGCCGCAATCTGCTTGCGGTTTAGGAGGCCCAGCTCTGGCAGTAGAGCGAGTAACGTGACTCGACAAACGGGCCCGATACCTTTCACTTCAGCCAGCAAGTCATCCTTGGCCCGCCAGATCTCTGACTTCTGAATGGCGTCATTTAGCCCAGCATCGCTGGCCCTGAGGCGCTTCTCCAGCCACTGGATGTGCAGCTTGATGTCGCGTCGCAGGGTCTTGCCTACCGCCTGCTGCAAGCGCAGCTTTTCGGCGACCATCATGTCGACCAGTTGCCGCCGACGCCCAACCAGATCCGCCAGTTCGAGCGCCTGCTCATCGGGTAACGGGCGTATGGCGGGACGGATGGCAATGCCGAATGCGGCGAGAACCCGAGCATCCAACGCGTCGGTCTTGGCCAGTTGACCCGATGCCTTGGCAAAGTCGCGGACTTGCCTTGGATTGACCAGCACCAAGGGCAATTTCTGTGCAGCCAGCTCCGCAATCAGGAGGCGTTCCAGGCCACCCGTTGCCTCAGCCACGATCAGATGGGGTACCAAGGCCAGCATATCGGTAGCCAGTTGGGCCCTGCCTGGAGCGTCGTTGGCATAGCGCTGGAGCGTGACGCTGCCACTGACGAAGACATCGAGAAAGTTCTTCGAGATATCGATTCCAACAACGAGAAGTTCTTGGTTCATGGCATTCCTCTCTCACCCTGACTTGCAGAAACGAGCTTTGAGCTCAGGCAACCGTTCGGGTTAATCAAGAAAAACCTGCTCCGACCCTCGCTCGCCTACGATCTGGAGATCTAGTCACTGGCGGTCTGGAGCAGGTG
>NZ_JBMDJU010000054.1:0-1044 GCF_057809355.1 Pseudomonas sp. FG29
AGGCGCACCTGGCCGGCGACAGCAAGCTGGTCACCCAGTGCGTGGATCAACTCGCCCAGGACTACCTGCGCAATCGGCAGCAGCCAGGGCAGCGTGTGGAGGTGGCCCATGCCTGAGCTGCTCAAGTGCCGCCGCTGCCGTTGGATCGGTTCCCAAACCGAGTTGCGCAGCGTGCCAGACCCGAAGAAAACCTACCTCTCCCACAACGTTTGCCCGCGCTGCGGCTGCAAAACTTTCACCGAAGCACAGGAGCCGAAACATGGCTGAGCAAATCGAAATCCCCGAAGGCTGCATGCGCAACGCGCTCGGCCATTTCGTGCCCATGGCCCAGGTGCGCGAGCACGATAAGCTGCGCGACGGCGTTGCCCGCGAGCTTGCCAGCCAAGCTGTGGCCATCAGCGAAGCCCTGACTGCATTCAAGAAGAAGGCCTTGGCTGATATCGACGACCTGATCGCCATCTCCCTGGAGCGCTATAGCGTCAAGCTGGGCGGCAAGAAGGGCAACGTGTCCATCACCACCTACGACGGCGAGTTCAAGATCGAGAAGGCCCTTGCTGATCGGCTGTGCTTCACCGAAGAGATCCTCGCCGCAAAGGAACTGATCTACACCTGCATCCGCAAATGGAGCAAAGGCGCCGACGACGACCGACACCTGATGGCTGTGGTTGACCGCGCCTTTACTGGCCGAAACGGCGAGATCCGCACCAACGATGTCCTCAGCCTTCTGCGTCTGGAGATCGATGCCCCTGAATGGAAAACCGCCATGGCCGCCCTCAAGGATGCCATCCAGGTCAACGGCAAGGCCGTCTACATCCGCATCTACAAGCGAACAGGCGATGACCGCTACGAGCCCATCAACCTGAGCCTGGCGGGGGTGTGAGATGGATCAGGATCGCATTCTGGAAAAGATCAAGAAGTGCCTGGAGATGGCGAAGTCGAAGACTGCCAACACCAATGAAGCAGAGACAGCTCTGCGCCAGGCTCGCGCCTTGATGGACAAGTACAGTCTTGAGATGGGCGACGTACTGGCCAGCATGGCCTGCG
>NZ_JBMDJU010000055.1:0-770 GCF_057809355.1 Pseudomonas sp. FG29
TGAGAGGGAACGAGATAAACCCAGGGGAGTCCGTGAGATAAACCTGGGATAGGCCGGGACAGGATGGTACGGGATGGGACGGTTAATTCAAGCGGATTGAATATGGTGCAACGTAGGGAGGCCCGATCAGTTGTTGCTGGTCGGGCCGAACATATCCCCCTGGCGAGTGTTGAGATCAGCGCGGCGCATGATCTTGATGACGCGGTAAATGAACTGGAGCGAGACGCCGTACTTACGCACCAGCTCGCGATGGTTGCGCCCCTTCCAGTCCTCATAGATTTGCTGGTGCAGCCGCGCCGCCTCGACGCGGATGCCCTTCGGCATGTAGAGCTGCTGACCGCCCCACTGCTCGACCATGCGCATTGCTACGTCAGTACCCAGGGCGCTGGCCACCTCCTCGGTGATACCCAGCGTTTCCTGAGCTGCTGACGCCACCTGTTCGGCCAAGTCGTTGAGCAGATCACCTGCAGCGCTGCGGTTGGCGTTCTTCATACCCCCTCCTTTATACGTGCGATCCACTGTTTCAGATGCTCGATGACCTGACTGGCCTGCTCGGTGGTGAGCCACTGCAAGGCCTGGACGCCTGTTTCCCCATGGACGAACTTGACCAGGGCTTCCTCAGAGGGATCACGCAGGGCGCCCTTGTCACGCAGGGTCAGCCAGAGCGAGCGGATCTTCTTCGACTGAGGGTCAGCGGCTTGTGGCCGCTTCCCCTTGTTCGATGGACGAACCTTGAAGCCCTTGGCCTTGAGCTGTTCCAGAACCCGGTA
>NZ_JBMDJU010000056.1:0-558 GCF_057809355.1 Pseudomonas sp. FG29
TGTTCACCGCTAGCGGGTAGCACAGGGAGATCACCTGGTTCTCGCGCACCTTGCCCCGGCCCACGTTCAGCGACATGCGCAGGCGGTTGCGGATCTCGTCGAAAGCCGAAGGCTCGAAGACGGACAGGTAGTCCACGTCGATGCGGGCAAACTTGTGCTTGAGGTAAGCCTCCACCTGGTTGTCCAGGGGCTTGAGGCGGATCAGTTCGCAGCGCTGCACCACCTCGCGCACGGCTGGGTTGTACTCGCTGAGCTTGTCGGCAAGCTCGGTCTGGCCAACCAGGATGAAGGCCAGCAGTTTCTTGAAGCCGGCCTGCAGCTCATAGAAGCGCTTGAGGTGCTTGAGCGTGGTGATGGGCAGGCTGTGCGCCTCTTCGATAATCACCACATGGCGGCGCCCGGCTTGGGCGCTGGCCAGCAGCAACTCATGCATCTGGCGGGAGCGATCTTCCTGGCTGCGGCGCGGCTTAACGCTGGGGTCGATGCAGCGGATGATCGCGCCGGTAATGTCCAGGGCCTTGAGCGTCTTGCCCTTAACGTTGTCGTCTTCCACGCCCA
>NZ_JBMDJU010000057.1:0-481 GCF_057809355.1 Pseudomonas sp. FG29
TCAGCGGCGCGATGAACCTGGCTGTGCGCCTGCACGAGGCCAAGGTGACTGCCGAACTGGTGGTCGAATCGCTGCGCGACGAGGGGGTGTGACCATGGCCAACTCTTCTTTGCAAATTCGCAACGCGGGGCGCATGTGGCGGGTATATCAGGGCGAGCGCGTCCTGGCCTTCGCCCGTTCCTACGCATTCGCCCGCATCCGTGCCGCTGAGCTGGAAGCCGGACAAGCAGCCGGACGCGTAGCGCTCTGGAGGGCTGCCTGATGGTCATCGGTTTTACGCTCATCAACCCCGGCCCGCAGGCCACTCCAGCCGAGCTGCGCGCCGCCCTGGATGACGTCAACAGTCAACTCATCAAAATGGCCCAGCGCCTGGACTCGCTTACCCATGTATCCAGCCTGCTCACCGAGCGCTGCCTGGTGATCGTTGAGGCGCACCTGGCCGGCGACAGCAAGCTGGTCACCCAGTGCGTGGATCAACTCG
>NZ_JBMDJU010000058.1:0-435 GCF_057809355.1 Pseudomonas sp. FG29
CGCCCCACAGTTGATCGTTGCCGGCACCACCGAACAACGTGTCACTGCCTACACCGCCGTTTAGTTGGTCGTCACCATCACCAGCTTGCAGTTGATCGTTACCTGCACCACCGTCGAGCAAGTCATTGCCAGAGCCACCATCGAGCAAATCGTCCCCATCGTCACCCCACAGCTGATCGTTGCCGGCACCACCGAACAACGCGTCAGTACCTACGCCACCGTTCAGTTGGTCGTCGCCATCACCACCTTGCAGTTGATCGTTACCTGCACCACCGTAGAGCAAGTCATTGCCAGAGCCACCATCGAGCAAATCGTCCCCATCGTCACCTCGCAACTGATCGTTGCCGGCACCACCGAACAACGCGTCACTGCCTACGCCGCCGTTCAGTTGGTCGTCGCCATCACCACCTTGCAGTTGATCGTTACCTGCACCAC
>NZ_JBMDJU010000059.1:0-419 GCF_057809355.1 Pseudomonas sp. FG29
GAAACGCACCCCCGCCATCCGGGTCTCGCTGCGCTCGACTTCCCTCACTCCGGCATCGCTCCGGGGTCGGCTTGCATGGGCCATCCATGGCCCATCAAGCCTCTCGCGGCATCCATGCCGCTCGCCCCCTGCGCAATGCCTACGCTCGGCCTCCTGAAGGGGGCATTCGCGCGCCTGAACGAACAGGTATGCAAGGATAGTCCTGCGTGCTCTGGTGGCTGTGCAGTCGCGATGTGGCCGTCGGGTTATTTCATCCGAGTAGTTTCATACACGTGGATAGCTTACCGGCCTGCAGCCGGCATCCCGGTTAGCCCTGAGGCTGACCCATGTTCAAGCACTCTGCGACCATTCTGGGTTACCTCACGTTCAGGCGCGTGCAGAGCCCGCCCAGGAGGGCGAACGGAGTCGTCGTGGAAGAG
>NZ_JBMDJU010000006.1:0-203313 GCF_057809355.1 Pseudomonas sp. FG29
GATCTGGAGATCTAGTCACTGGCGGTCTGGAGCAGGTGTGGAACAACTTACAAGTTGGTTGGAGGCATCGGCGATCTGCTCGATGGTACTGCGCAGGTTGCCCTGCATGCCTTTGAGGGCTTGCAGTAGTTTGGCCGGCTCGTCGTTGCCCTGTGCATCAATGATGCGGTTAAGGTCGCCAGCTGCCACCGAGTTGGCAACCTCCACGGCATCTGCCAGTGGGCGCGCGATGCTGCGTGTCAGTAGAGTGGCGAGCAGCAGCGTGGCGACGGCGGCCAGCGCCATGACGGCCAGGGTACCGCTGAGTGCCCGGTCATAGATGGCGCTGGATGCCTTGGCCGCCGCGCTGGCGCCGTCACGGTTCTGCACGATCAGGTCATTGAGGGCCGTGACCATCTGGTCGGCATGGCTGTTCAGATCGCCTTCGACCAGGGTGCTGGCGGCTTTGTGGTCGCCCGCCTGAGCGCGTTCGAGCACCTGGGACTGGGCTTGCAGATAGTCGCTCTCGAGTTGTTTGAAACGCTGGTACTGGCTGCGTTCCTGCTCGGAACTGATGAGCTTTTCATAGACCTGCTGCCGATCCTGCAGGGTGCTGCGCAACTGCTGTGCCTGCGTCACGCTGGTCTGCAGATGGGCGTTGTCCTCGGTCAGTACTGCACGCAGGGTGCTGGCTTGCAGGCGCATGATCGATTGGGTCACGTCGTTGAGTGCATTGAGGCTAGGCACCCAGTTCTCTTCGACCTCGCCGGATCGCTCGTGCATGCTGGCCATCAGCAGCAGTGCGAAGCCTCCGAGGAGGAATACCAGTAGGGCGATCAGGCCGAAACCCAGTGCGGCCCGTGGTGCGATGGAGAGCGAACGGAGGTTCATAGCGGCAATACTCGTACGTGGAATGGGTTACGGCCATAACTGCGGAAACCGAGTGTGTACGAGGGGAAATCAGCCTCCTTGCGCGAGGTCGCTGAGGTCACGCTGCAACGCTTCGATCTGCTCGTAGAGCCCCTCGGTGATCGCGACCAGCAACGGATCGAAGTGCTTGCCGGCCTGCTCGTGGATGTAGCGCTGCGAGTCTTCGCACGACCACGGTTGTTTGTAGGGGCGTGGCATGCGCAGGGCGTCGTAGACGTCGCAAATGGCGACGATGCGCCCCGACAGCGGAATCTGTTCGCCGCTGAGCCCCTGCGGGTAACCGCTGCCGTCCCATTTCTCGTGGTGGTTCAGGGCGATTTCCGCCGCCAGGTTGGTCAGCTCCGAGGGGTGTTCGTCGCTGAGGATGGCGTGGCCGATGGCCGGGTGGGTTTGCATCAGCGTGCGCTCTTCTGCCGTGAGCGGGCCAGGCTTGAGCAGAATGTTGTCGGCAATGCCGATCTTGCCGACATCGTGCATCGGCGCTGCCTGGCGGATCAGCTCGACCCAGTGATCGTCCATGCTGTAGGCGCGGGCGATCAGCGCCGCCGACTCGCCGATGCGGCGGATGTGGTTGCCGGTTTCGTTATCGCGGTAGGCGGCGGCGCGCGACAAGGTGCGCACCACTGAGCCGTAGCTATTGGCGAGCTGTGCGGTCCGTTCGCGGACGCGGTTTTCCAGCAGCACGTTGGACTCCTGCAGGGCCATGCTGGCGTGGCTCAATTGCAGGTTGCTGCGCACCCGCAGGATGACTTCGGGCAGGTCGACCGGTTTGCACAGGTAGTCGTTGGCGCCCAGCTCAAGACCGGTGCGGCGGTTGGCCGTGTCGCCCAGCGCGGTGATGATGATGATCGGGTTGGTGCTGCGATCACGCCCGGCGAGGGCGCGCAGGATGTCGAAGCCGCTGGGCGCCGGCATGTCCAGGTCGAGCAGCAGCAGGTTCCAGCTGTTGTGGCGCAACCAGTCGAGCGCAGCGGCCGAGTCGGAGAAGCTCAGGGTATCGCGCAGGCCAAAGGCCTTGAGGCTCGACTCCAGCAGACGGCTGTTGGCAACAACGTCATCGACGATGACCACGCGTGAGGTGCTGAAGTCTTTAGACAGCATGGGGATTCTCCGGAGGTGCCAGGGCATTGACCAACTGGCGCAGGTCGGCTGGGTCGAGGGGAACGGCGAGCAACGCGCTGGCGCCGAGGGTAACCAGTTCTTGTAGTTGCTCTTCGCGGCTCAGCAGCACCACCGGCAGGTCGGCCAGTTCGGGGGTGCGCTGAATCGCTCGCAGCACTTCACGGCCATCCAGGCCATGCATGTCGACGCTGAGCAACAGCAGATCGGGGCGTTTGTCGCGCAGGGCGTCGAGCAGCGCTGCACCGTCATCGAACTGTTGCAGGTCACGCTCGGCCAGAACCTGGCTGACGATGCTGCGGTTCTGCGCATCGTTGTCACCGTGGTAGATGCTGGCGCGAGGGGCTGCAGCCGTCGCCTTGGCCTTACGGGTGTTCGGGCGATGGCGGCTCAGTTCGATCCAGAAGTGGCTGCCCTGGCCCGGCTCGCTGGTCAGGCCGACCTCGGCCTTCATCAGCGCCGCGTACTCCTTGCACAGCGACAGGCCGATACCGGTGCCCTGAATCGAACCATTCTCCTGGCCCAGGCGCTGGAACGGCTCGAACAGCAGTGGCTGGAGCTCACGGGCGATACCCATGCCGGTGTCGATGACGCTCAGGCGCACGCGCTCGCCGTGTTCGCTGCACGCTAGGGTGACGTGCCCGGCTGGTGTGTACTTGATGGCGTTGGACAGCAGGTTGAGCAGCACCTGGCGCAGGCGTCGTGGGTCGGCCACCACTGTCAGCGGCTTGTCGGGCAAATCCAGCTTCAGGGTCAGGCCATGGGCTTCCACCTCCGGCGCGACCATGTCGGCGCATTCGCGCATCAGCGCCACGGCATCGACCGGCTGCATGTCCAGTCGCGGCTGCTCGCTTTGCAGGCTGGACCAGTCGAGGATGTCGCCGACCAACTGGTTGAGGTGGCGGCTGGCGAGGAGGATTTCCTCCAGGTAGTCGGGTGCGTTGGCTGCCGGTTTGGCGCCCTGCATGCGCATCAACTGAGCGAAGCCCATGATGGCGTTCAGGGGGGTGCGCAGCTCGTGGCTCATGCTGGAGATGAACTGGCTCTTGGCCCGGCTGGCCTCCTGCGCCTCATGGCTGGCGCGCTGCAGTTGCGAGGCACTGAGTTCGAGCTTCAGCCCCATCTGCTCGACATCCTCGACGATGGACGCCAGCTCGCTGATATGGGTTTCGGGGCGCTTGGGTCGCCAGTTGCTCTTGCCGATTTCGCGCAGCATGCCGACGATGCCGCCGATCGGCGCGCGCAGGCGCTCGGTGAGAATGCGGATACGGCTCCACATCACGGCGAAGAACACCAGGTAGAACAGCACCAGCCCGGCGATCAGCAGATAGCCGATGTTGCGGTAGTAGAGCGCCAGGTCGTTGGTCTGGCTGAAGATTGCGTCTTCGTCCACCACTGTCAGCAGGTGCCAGTTGGTCGAAGGGATCAGCGCCCAGGCCACCAGTTTCTGCTGGCCGTCGAACGGCATGGCGACGACGCCACTGGGTTGCGTTTGCATGGTGTTGGCCAGGGCGGCGGTGTCGGCACGTTTGCGTAGGTTGAAGTCTTCAGGCTTGAACTGCTCGGAGCTGATGGCTTCGTCATAGGAATGTGTGGTCAGCTCATCCAGGCCGAAATCACGCTCCCCCGACGGTGGCAGCGCCATGATGTTCATCTCGTCGCTGACGATCACCGCGTAGCCGCCCCAGGGCACCGCCAGTTGCTGGATGTGCTCGAGCAGCTTGCCGACGGTGATGTCCAGGCCAACCACGCCTTCGAGGAAGTTCTCGCGGTACACCGGGGCGATGGAGGACATCATCCAGCCTTGCCCGGCCGGGTCGAGGTAGACATCGGTCCAGACCACCTGGCGATCGGGGTTGTGCTTGGCATCGGCCAGGTAATAGAAGTTGTAGTCCGGTATCACCATGTCGTGCGGGTACTGCGCCGGCGTGTCGAACCAGGGGTAGATGCGGTTGTAGCTGTCCCAACTGTTGAAGTAGATGCTGGCGATCAACGGGTTGTTGCGCACCGTTTCACGCATGAAGGGATCAAGCTCCCTGAGGTGAGCGACCTTGCTCAGATCCTGGCGGTCAAGCGGCGTGGCGTTGGAGTAAAAGGAGGCGGCGCCGCCATCGTCGCGTTGGCTATGGCGTACGCCGCTGGGCGTGATGGACAGCTGCGCGGGGGCGACCGTGTTGGTGTCGGTCAGGGCATCCTGGGTCAGCGCGGTGTAGATGCCGGTCAAGCGTGCGATATGGGTCAGCTCGCTTTGCACCAGCGACGCTTCCTGGTTGGCCGCCGCCTGCAGGTCGACCAGGGCGGTCTGACGCAGGTGGTCGACCTGGGTGTCACGGATCGAGGCGTTGGTCAGCAGATAAACGGAGATGAGCACCGTTTCCACTAGGAACAACGGGATCAGTGCTGTTTGTACGAAGGCTCTCCATATCCACGTCCGAAGGGTGACTTTCGAGCCCTGTTGCATGGCGCGTGCTCCTACTTCCCGGATAAGGGAGAGAACGGAATGATGGCTATATGATATCCGGAGGCTTCTTAAGTGAATCTTAGCTCAAGGTCGAAAGTTGCGAGTCGGCGTAGCTCAGCGTAGTGCTTTGCAGACCATCAGCACGGCAAGAGGCGCGTGATGCAGGGAGGGGCGCTTTCAACTGCGCATAAAGGGCCATGCGCCCCGGTGGCCAAGGCTGCCGGCGCAGAAGAGGCCGCGTGGCGAGGAGCGGTTAGGCGCGATAGAGCTTGCGCAGCAGGTGCAGCAGTTGCTCGCGCTCCTGGCCGTCGAGCGCGGCGGTGGAGTCGAGGTCGCTCTGCGCGGCCAGTTGCTTGAGTTCCTTCAGGCGCACTTCACCGACTTTGCTCAGGAACAGGCCGTAGGAGCGTTTGTCCGGTTTGCAACGCACACGCATGGCCAGGCCGAGCTTCTCCAGCTTGTTGACCAGCACCACCGCTTGCGGCGGCTCGATGGCCAGGGCACGGGCCAGTTCGGCCTGCATCAGGCCGGGGTGCTGTTCGATGATCATCAGGGCGGTGAACTGCGCGGGGCGCAGGTCGAAGGCTTCCAGATGTGTCGCCAGGTGCTGGAAGACCTTCATTTGCGCGCGGCGCAGCACGTAGCCGAGGTAGCTCTCCAGAGCCTGGTCGAGCAGCGCCGGGTTGAGGGTCGTTTCGCTCGGTTCGGGTGTCTTGGCCATGGTCTCTGTATTGATCATCTTTAAGTTAAGCGAGTTAATTATTCTGCTGGCTGCAATCCCAGGATGCCAGCACTAATTCCGCATGGTTGGCTGCACGCCGTGCTTCTTCAGGCGGTAGGCGAACTGCGCGCGGGTCAGGCCGAGCAGGCGTGCGGCGGCAGCCAGATTGCCCTCGGCCTTGTTCAATGCGTCATCGAGCAGGCGCCGTTCCAGGCGCTCGATATCTGGCTCGATATGCAGTTGCTGGAGCTGTTCGAGCAGGTTGTCCGGGCCGTTTGCATCGCTATCCGTGCTGTTGGAGAGGGTGCCGCTCTTGCTCAACGAGTACAACTGCGGCGGCAGCGGTTCGTTGTGGAACAGGTGCAGGATGTCGATGGGGCGGCCTTCGTCGCTGGCGATCAGGCCACGCTCGATCAGGTTCTGCAACTCGCGCACATTGCCGGGGAAGTCGTACAGCAGCAGTGCCTTGAGCGCGCGCATGGTCAGCCCGGCGGGCGTGCGCTGGTATTCACGGCAATAGCGGCCGAGGAAGGCATCGACCAGCAGCGGAATGTCGTCGCGCCGTTCGCGCAGTGGCGGCAGGCTGATGGGGTAGACATTGAGGCGGTAGAACAGGTCTTCGCGAAAGCGTCCGGCCTGCACTTCCTGGCGCAGGTCGACGTTGGTGGCGGCGACCACGCGCACGTCCACGCGGATCGGCTGACCGCCACCGACGCGCTCCACCTCGCGCTCCTGCAGGGCGCGCAGCAGCTTGCCCTGGCCGGGCAGGCTGAGGCTGGCGATCTCGTCGAGGAACAGGGTGCCGCCATGGGCCCGCTCGAAGCGCCCGGGGCGTGAATGGCTGGCGCCGGTGAAGGCGCCGCGCTCGACGCCGAACAGCTCGGCCTCGATCAGGTTTTCCGGGATGGCGGCGCAGTTGAGCGCCACGAACGGCTGTTCGCGCCTGGGGCTGAGGCGGTGCAGCTCACGGGCGAACAGCTCCTTGCCGGCGCCGGATTCGCCGCCGATCAGCACCGTGGCGGGCGTTGGCGCCACCCGTTGCAGGGCATGGCGGGCGGCGGTGAACGCGGCGCTGGCGCCAATCGGGATCAACTCGCCCGGCTCGCTCGGGCTGCTGCGCATCGGCACCGTTGCCTGGCTGTTGGCCGGTGCCGGGGTGGCATTGGCATAGAGCAGGGCGAGGTCGGCGCTGACATCGCCCCACTGCTCGGCGGTCTTGCCGATCACCCGGCAGACCTTGTGGCCCATGGCCCGGCATTCCACTTCGCGGAAGATCACCAGACGCCCGAACAGGCCGCTGACGTAGCCGGTGGCGTAGCCGATCTCGGTCCAGCAGGCCGAGTCCTGGCCGATGCCGTAGGCGGCGATGTGCTCGTCTGCCTCGCAGGAGTGGTGCCAGAGAAATTCACCTTCGTAGAGGCCGACATCGGCGTCGAACTTGAAGTGCAGCGGCTCCACCTTGGTCATGCCTTCGAGGGTGTGCAGGCGGGTGCCGGCGAAAAACACCGCGGTGCGGTCGGCCTGCGGCCAGCGCGTGCGGATCAGGTGCGCATCGCGTGCGCCGGACTGGTAGCCGGTGCGGGTGAACAAGCCGCGCGCACGCTCCAGGCCGAGGCCGTCGATGAACTCGCGGCGCAGCGCGCCGAAGGAGGAGCCGTGCATCAGCAGCATGCGCTGATCATTGAGCCAGATGCGCCCGTCACTGGGGGAGAAGAACAGGCACTCGGCCAGTTCCGCCGTGGTCGGTGACTGATCCTGCTGCAACTGCGAGCTGTCGCCACGCAGCGGGCTGGGATCCTTGCCCTGGGCGAAGTCGCTGAACAGGTGTTTGGGCATCTCCATGGTCAACGCCTCGCTTCATCAAATGATCAAAGGATTAATGGTTAATTAGCATAACTTTGATCATTTGCGTAATTCGCAGCGTTGCGTCGACCTCGTAAAAATCCCCCTCGATACCTTGCAAGCCCCGGGTTAGAGCCTCGCGTGAGATGCGCGTAAAGACTGGGCACAGCGCTTGCTCTAGTGCTGGCAGGGCAGGGCTCGTGAGCGACGCAGCGAGTGCCGCCCTCCACAAGTACAAGAACATCGGAGTGCGATATGTCCGCAGTCAAAGAGGCCGGTTTCCTGCGTGAAGCGCAGTGGCGCGAGAAGATTTTCAATGGCGGCTGGATCAGCCCGCTTGGTGGCGTCAACCCGGTGCGCGAACCCGCGACCAACACCCAACTGACCAGCACCGGCCTGGCCAATGCCGAAGACATGCGCATCGCCTGTGCCGCCGCAAGCAAGGCGCAACCGGCCTGGCATGCCCTGGGCCCGCGCGACAAGGCGCTGATCTTCCGCCGCGCGGCCGACCAGGCTGAGGCGCACTTCGCCGAGCTGGCGCTGTTCGTCGCGCGGGAAACCGGCGGTAGCGTGCTCAAGGGCAGCCATGAGGTGCGCGAGGCCATCGTGCTGCTGCACCAGGCGGCTGGGCTGCTGTCGCAGGGCCATGGCCTGGTGCTGCCGAGCGAGGCTGGGCGCCTGTCCTATGCGCGGCGTGTGCCGCATGGCGTGGTCGGGGTGATCTCGCCGTTCAACTTCCCTCTGGTGTTGTCGCTGCGTTCGGTGGCGCCGGCGCTGGCTGCCGGTAATGCCGTGGTGCTCAAGCCGGATCCGCAAACGCCGGTCAGTGGCGGCTTTCTCATTGCCCGCCTGTTCGAGGCTGCCGGTTTGCCGCATGGCCTGTTGCAGGTGCTGCCGGGGCAGGCCGAGGCCGGTGTGGCGCTGTGCGAGAACCCGCAGGTGAAGATGATCGCCTTCACCGGCTCCACCGCCGCCGGGCGCAAGGTGGCCGAAACGGCCGGGCGCACGTTGAAGAAGGTCGCTCTGGAGCTGGGCGGCAAGAACTCACTGATCGTGCTGGAAGATGCCGACCTGGAATTGGCCGCCAGCAACGCCGCCTGGGGCGCCTGGCTGCACCAGGGGCAGATCTGCATGGCCAGCGGACGCATCCTCGCGCATGCCTCGATTGCCGACGAACTGACCCGCCTGCTGGTGGAAAAGGCTCGCGCCCTGACGGTGGGCAACGCCGCCCGTGGCGAAGCGCATCTCGGCCCGCTGATCAACGAACGCCAGCATGCGCGGGTCTGCCAGATCGTCGAGGCCAGCGTCGCCGCGGGTGCGCGCCTGGAGGTGGGCGGCCCGCACGAGGGCCTGTTCTACAAGCCCAGCGTGCTCTCTGGCGTGCGCCCGGGCATGCGTGCCTTCGACGAGGAAATCTTCGGTCCGGTGGCCTGCGTGGTGCCGTTCGAGGACGACGACGAGGCGGTCGAGCTGGCCAACGCCACCGAATACGGGCTGTCCGCTGCGGTGATCTCGCCCTCGCTGGGGCGCGCCATGGCCATCGGCGAACGCCTGCACTGCGGCCTGCTGCATATCAACGACCAGACCGTGGCCGACGAGTGCATCAACCCCTTCGGCGGGCGCGGCAACTCCGGCAACGGCGGCAACGTCGGCGGCCCGGCGGACTGGGACGAATACACCCAGTGGCAGTGGGTCACGGTCAAGGACACGCCGCCGCGCTATCCCTTCTGACCGAGCCTTTTAGCGAACACAACAAGAACAAGAGGACGCGAAATATGAACCTGCAAGGCAAGACCCTGGCAGTCACCGGTGTCGCCTCCGGTATCGGCGCCGAGACCGCGCGCCTGCTGCGCTTCCACGGCGCGCGGGTGATCGGCCTGGATCGCAGCGAACCGCACATGAGCCTCGACGGCTTCGTCGAGATCGATCTGGAACACCCGGCCAGCATCGACCAGGCCGTGGCCCAGCTCCCGGCGCAGCTCGACGGCCTGTGCAACATCGCCGGCGTGCCCGGCACGGCCAACCCGCACCTGCTGGCGCGGGTCAACTACCTCGGCCTGCGTCACCTGACCGAGTCCGTACTGCCACGCATCAACGCCGGCGGCAGCATCGTCAACGTCGCCTCGATCCTCGGCGCGCAGTGGCCCGAGCGCCTGGAGCAGCACAAGGCGCTGGCGGCCGTCGAAGGGTTCGCCGCTGGCGAAGCCTGGCTGGCTGCCAACCCGGTGCCACCGCAGACCTGCTACCAGTACTTCAAGGAAGCGCTGATCGTCTGGAGCATCACCCAGGCGCAGCCCTGGTTCCTGGCGCATTCGGTGCGCATGAACAGCGTGGCACCGGGGCCGGTGTTCACGCCGATCCTCGGCGACTTCGTGGCCATGCTCGGCAGCCAGCGCACCGAGGCCGATGCCCACCGCATGAAGCGCCCGGCCTATGCCGATGAGGTGGCGGCGGTGATCGCCTTCCTCTGTGCCGAGGAGTCGCGCTGGATCAACGGCGTCAACCTGCCGGTCGATGGCGGCCTGGCTTCTACCTACCTCTGAATCCACGGGAGTCAATGCCCGCTGATACCGGCTGCCTGCCCGGCAGCCATTGCGTCCGTACAACAAAAACAATGAGGAACGACATGAAGCACACACAAGCGAATACCAGCGTTCGTTCGCTGGCCCTGGCCGTCAGTCTGGCCAGTAGCGTGCCGGCCATGGCCGCACAGATCGATCTGGGCGACAGCGACTGGCAACTGCGCTGGGACAACACCATCAAGTACAGCCAGGCCTGGCGCCTGCAGGGGGCTGATGACCGGCTCACCAATGCGCCCACAGCCAATGGGTTGTTTCCTTCGATCCAGAGTCAGGGCGACCGTAACTTCAGCCGTGGGCTGGTTTCCAACCGCCTCGACGTCCTCTCCGAGATGGATCTGAGCCACCAGAACTACGGCCTGCGCGTCAGTGGCGCGGCCTGGTACGACCAGGTCTACAACGACGACACCGACAGCAGCAATCAGCCGGATTTCCTCTCCGATACCCGCGACCTGCATGGGCGTGATGCTGAACTGCTGGATGCCTTCGTCTACCTGCGCGGCGAACTGGGGGAAAGCTCGCAGGGTGTGTTGCGCCTGGGCCGCCACAGCCTGGTTTACGGCGAGAGCCTGTTCTACGGCGGCAACGGCATCGGCGCCGCGCAGGGGCCAACCGATGTGGTCAAGCTGCTCAGCGTGCCAGGCACGCAGTTCAAGGAAATCCTGCGGCCGGTCAACCAGATCTCCGGGCAGTTGCAACTGACGCCACGGCTGTCGGTGGGCGCTTACTACCAGTTCGAATGGGAGCGCTCCAACCTGCCGGGCGCCGGCAGCTACCTGAGTGACAACGACGCCATCGGCGACGGCTCCGGCGCGCTGACCGATGTCACCGGTGGCCTGACCCGACATGCCAGCGACATCGAGGCGAAGAACAGTGGCCAGGGCGGCGTGCAACTGCGCTTCAAGCCCGAAGACACCGAACTGGAACTGGGCCTGTATGCCGCGCAGTACCACGACAAGGCGCCCAGTGGTCTGTACGGCTACGTCAACGCTGCAGGGCCGTCGCCCGTACTTTCGTCCTACCGGCAGGTATTCGCCGAGGACATCAAGACCGTCGGAGCCAGTTTCTCCACCGCCTATGGTGACTTCAACTTCGCCGGCGAGGCCTCGCTGCGCTGGAACGCGCCGCTGGTCAGCAACCTGCAGGTGATCGCTCCCGGCCAGGCGGCGGACAACGAGGGCGATGCGCGTTACGCCAAGGGCCGCACTGCACACGTCAATCTCTCGACCATCTACCTGCTGTCGCCGTCGGCGCTGTGGGATGGCGGCTCGATCCTCGCCGAGCTGGCGTGGAACCGCACCTTGAGCGTGACTGACAACCGCGCCGCGCTGGACAGCAACACCACCCGCGATGCCACGGCCCTGCGCGTGCTGGCCGAGCCTGCGTACTTCCAGATCGCCGATGGTTTGGATCTGAGCGTGCCGGTTGGCTTTGGCGTGGTACTCGATGGCCGCTCCTCGGCGGTCAGCAAGTCCGGCTTCGGCAATACCCACTCCGGTGACTGGAGCGTGGGCCTCAAGGCCACCTACCTGCAGCGCTGGGAGATGGGCTTGAACTACGTGAACTTCTTCGGTGCCCCGGAGGCCGGCCTGCGCGAAGACGGCGACTTCAGCTACGCCCAGTCGCTGGCCGACCGCGACTTCGTCTCGCTGTACGTGAAGACCACTTTCTAAGAACAACAACAGGTGTAATGACCATGCCTAACAAGACACTGATTTCCACCCTCTGCAGCCTGGCCCTGCTCACTGGCAGCCTGGCGCATGCGGCCGTCAGTCCCGAGCAGGCCGCGCGCCTGAAGACTGACCTCACACCCATGGGCGCCGAGCGCGCTGGCAATGCCGATGGCAGCATCCCGGCCTGGGACGGCGGCTACACCCAGGCACCGGCCGGCTATAAAAGTGGCGACAAACGCGCCGATCCCTTCGCTGGCGAGAAGCCGCTGTACAGCATCACCGCCGCCAATATGGGCCAGTACGCCGAGCAGTTGGCCGAAGGCACCAAGGTGCTGTTGAACAAGTACCCCGACTACCGCCTGGATGTGTACCCGACCCATCGCAGCGCCGCCGCGCCGCAGTGGGTGTACGACAACACCTTCGCCAACGCCACCCGTGCCCAGGTTGACGTGCCGACCGAGAAGGTCAGTGGTGCCTACGGCGGCATTCCGTTCCCGATTCCGCAGAACGGTACCGAGGTACTGTGGAACTACCGCCTGTCCTGGCAGGGCGGTGACACCATCAGCGCGCCGTTCGACACCTGGCTGATGACGGCCGGTGGCAAGAAGGTGCAGGCCACTCGCGCCAAGTTCAGCTACCAGTTCCCGTACTACTTCAAGGAGGGCAACCTGGAGAGCTTCGGCGGCAAGTACCAGTGGGGCAAGCTGTACACCGAGTTGCCGTCGTCCAAAGCCGGTGAAGGTCTGATGACTCACTGGGACGTCGACCCTGCCGCCCGTGCCGCCTGGCAATACCTAGTCGGCCAGCGCCGCGTACGCCGCGCGCCGAACATCGCCTACGACACCCCGGACTTCGTCACCTCCGGCGTTGGCCTGTTCGACGAAGCCTTCATGATCTTCGGCCCCACCGACCGCTACGACCTCAAGCTGGTGGGCAAGAAAGAACTGCTGGTGCCTTACAACAACAATCGCGCCGGCCTGGCCAAGAGTGATGATCTGGTACAGCCGCGCTTCCTCAACCCGGATCTGGTGCGCTGGGAGAAACACCGCGTCTGGGTGGTCGAGGCCACGCTCAAGGCCGGCAAGCGCCACGTCGTACCACGCCGCACCTACTATGTGGACGAGGACTCCTGGCAGGTGCTGCTGGTCGACGGCTACGACGCACAAGGTCGCCTGGGCCGGCAGATGTACAGCCTGACCCTGCTGGCACCGGACATGCCGGCCCTGACTGCGCAGGTGATGTGGGGCAGCTACAACCTCGACACCGGGGCTTACTTCCTCAACTCCTCGAGCAACGATCTGAACGAGCAGTATCACGCGATCGATCGGCCTTCTGCCACGTTCTTCACCCCTGATGCCATGGCCAACTCCAGCATCCGTTGAGTCGAGCGACCGGGGCGGCAGTATCGCCCCGGCCTTCGAGGAGGTTTCGATGAAAGTCTTAGCGAAAGGGCTAGGCGGGTTCGTCCTGCTGCTGGCCGGTGTTTTCGCCCAGGCCGTGCAAGCGGCCCCTGCCGTGCTGGAGCGCCCGGCCCTGCACAGTGCCAAGGCCGAGCGCAGTGTGATGCTGGGCCTGGCTCGTGCCGGGCAGCGCCTGGTGGCAGTCGGCGAGCGCGGCATCATCCTGCTGTCGGACGACGATGGCGCCAGTTGGCGCCAGGCTAACGTGCCGGTCAGCGTCAACCTCACCGCCGTGCAATTCGTCGATGCCCGGCAGGGCTGGGCGGTCGGCCATCTCGGCGTGGTGTTGCATAGCAGCGATGGCGGGGAAACCTGGAGCAAGCAGCTCGATGGCATCCAGGCGGCCAATCGGGTGCTGCAGGCAGCGCAGGCCTCGGGCGATGCGGATGCCATCGCACAGGCCGAGGCGATGGTTGCCGATGGCCCGGACAAACCCTTTCTCGACCTGTATTTCCTGAATGAGCGCGTCGGCTATCTGGTCGGTGCCTACAACCTGATCCTGCGTACCGATGATGGTGGCCAGAGCTGGCAGAGCTGGATGCAGCACCTGGACAACCCGCAAGCACTCAACCTTTACGCCATACGTGCCTGGCGCGGCGATCTCTACATCGCCGGCGAGCGTGGCCTGCTGCTGCGCTCGCGCGATGGCGGTGAGCATTTCGCCGCCTTGCCATCGCCCTACGAGGGCAGCTTCTTCGGCCTGCTCGCCGCCCGTGATGGGCTGCTGGCCTATGGGCTGCGCGGCAACGCCTGGTGGTCGGCCGATGGTGGCGAAACCTGGCAGGCGCTGGATACCGGCGTGGAGTCGGCCCTTGCCGCCGCGCTGGAACTGGCTGACGGCCGTTTGCTGCTGGCCGGGCAAGGCGGTGAGCTGCTGGTCGCGCAGCCTGGCAGTGCCCGCGCGCAGAGCGTGCCGCTGCGCCTGGCGCCGGGCCTGGCCAGCGTCGTCCAGGCCGCTGATGGCAGCCTCGCCAGTGGCGGCCTGAGTGGTATCGCCGCGCGGCAAATCCCTGAACAGTCGGCCCAGCGCTGAGTGATCCCGTTTCGGCGTGGCATTTGCCGCGCCTGAGGAGTGCGTAGTGAAATTCGAGAATCCTGCCGATGTCGTGCCGAGCGTGGCCACGCATCTGGATGCTTTCGATCCGCGTTCGGGCAATGTCGTCGAGCGTGCGATCTTCAATCACCGTCTGCTGGTGATCCTGCTGTGCCTGGCGCTGACCCTGCTGCTTGGCTGGCAGGCGCGCGGCATCGGCATCAACGCCAGCTTCGAGAAAACCATCCCGACCCAGCATCCCTACATCGCCAACTTCCTCGCCGAGCGCAGCGAACTGAGCGGCGTCGGCAATGTGCTGCGCATCGCCGTGGCCACTCAGGAGGGCGACATCTTCAACGCCGCCTACCTCGACACCCTGGCGCGCCTGAACGACGAGCTGTACCTGCTGCCGGGCGTCGACCGGCCCTACATGAAATCGCTGTGGACGCCGACCACGCGCTGGACGGCGGTGACCGAAGAAGGCCTCGATGGCGGCACGGTGATCCCCGACGGCTACGACGGCTCGCCCGCCAGCCTTGACGAGGTACGCGCCAACGTCGCCCGCTCCGGCGAGATCGGCCAACTGGTGGCCGGTGACATGCGCTCCAGCGTGATCTTCCTGCCGCTGCTCGACCGTAACCCGCAGACCGGCGAAGCGCTGGATTACGCGGCGCTGTCGCAACAACTGGAGGCCTTGCGCGCCAAGTACCAGGCCGAGGGCGTGAGCATCCACATCACCGGCTTCTCGAAGATCGTCGGCGACCTGCTGGAAGGCCTGGGCCAGGTGGCGCTGTTCTTCGTCATCGCCGTGCTGGTCAGCGTGGCCATGCTGCTGGCCTACACCCGTTGCCTGCGCAGCACCTTCGCCGTGGTCGCCTGCTCGCTGGTGGGCGTGCTCTGGCAGGTGGGGTTGCTGGCGTCGTTGGGCTACGCGCTCGATCCCTATTCGATCCTGGTGCCGTTCCTGGTGTTCGCCATCGGCATGAGCCACGGCTCGCAGAAGATGAACGGCATCATGCAGGACATCGGCCGCGGCCTGTCGAACCTGGCCGCTGCACGCATGACCTTTCGCCGCCTGTTCCTCGCCGGGCTGACCGCGCTGATCAGCGATGCGGTGGGTTTTGCCGTGCTCTGGGTGATCGACATTCAGGTCATCCGCGACCTGGCCATCACCGCCAGCATCGGCGTGGCCGTGCTGGTGCTGACCAACCTGGTGCTGCTGCCGGTGCTGCTCAGCTACACCGGCGTCAGCGCCAAGGCGGCGCAGCGTAGCCTGCGTGACCAGCAGGCCGGGCACGAGCGGCATCCGTTGTGGACTGGCCTGTCGCGCTTTGCCACGCCGCGCCGGGCGGTGGCTGCGCTGTTGGTCGGCGCCGTGCTGGCAATAGGCGGCAAGCTGGTTGGCAGCCATCTGCAGATCGGCGACCTTGACCCCGGCGCGCCGGAGCTGCGCGCCGACTCGCGTTACAACCGCGACGCCGCCTTCATGAACGCGCATTACGCGGCCAGCTCGGACATCTTCGTGATCATGGTGCGCACCCCCGAGGATCAGTGCACGCGCTACAACACGCTGGCCGCAGTGGATGAGCTGGCCTGGCGCCTGGAGCAACTGCCGGGCGTGGAGGCGACCAACTCCATGGCCAGCCTGAGCAAGATGGCCAGCGCCGGCTACAACGAGGGCAACCTCAAATGGTACGAGCTGGTGCCCAACGAAGGCGCCCTGGGCGCGGTGCAGACGCGCGCCCCGCGTGAGCTGTTCAACCAGGGCTGCTCGCTGCTGTCGCTTTACGTCTACCTGGCTGACCACAAGGCCGCGACCCTGTCGCGGGTGGTGGCTGAGAGCGAGGCCTTCATCGCCCAGCAGTCGCTGCCGGAGGTAAAATTCATGCTCGCCGCTGGCAGCGCCGGCATCGAAGCGGCCACCAATATCGTGGTCGAAAAGGCCATGCACGAGATGCTCTATTGGGTCTACGGCGCGGTCATCCTGCTGTGCTGGATCACCTTCCGCAACTGGCGCGCGGTGCTCGCCGCGATCCTGCCGCTGATGCTCACCTCGGTGCTGGCCGAGGCGCTGATGGTCGGCCTCGGCATGGGCGTGAAAGTGGCCACGCTGCCAGTGATCGCCCTCGGTGTGGGCATCGGCATCGACTACGCGTTGTACGTGCTCAGCGTGCTGCTGGCGCGCATGAAGGAAGGCGACAGCCTGGTCGAGGCCTACTACGGCGCGCTGCTGGCCACCGGCAAGGTGGTGCTGCTGACCGGCCTGACGCTGGCCATCGCCGTCGCCACCTGGGTGTTCTCGCCGATCAAGTTCCAGGCCGACATGGGCATCCTGCTGGCCTTCATGTTCCTGGTGAACATGCTCGGCGCGCTGATCCTGCTGCCGGCGCTGGCCTGGCTGTTGCTGCCGCGTGGTCCTCGCAAGGCGGCTGACTGAAACTGCGCAGGCCGACGGGCATCCGTCGGCCTGCTGCCCCCAATCGTTCGTCCATGCCATGAGAACTCTGCGATGAAACTTGTGCAAACCCTTGCCGCCAAATTGCTCCGCGCGTTCGCCAGACGGATGAAGTCGAGCTTCGAGTATGCCCGTGCCGACTATCCGCTGCAGGCGCGCCAGACCCGTTATATCGACACCCCGCAGGGGCGCGCTCGCGCGCTGTTCTATTGGCCGCTGGCCGGAAGTCAGCAACCGCGGCCGGTCTACCTGAACCTGCACGGCGGCGGCTTCGTCGCTGGCGTGCCGGAGCACGATGACAGCTACTGCCAGCGCCTGGCGCACAACCTGGGCTGTCTGGTGGTCAATCTCGACTACGTGCTGGCGCCCGAGCATCCCTTCCCGGCGGGGCTTAACCAGTGTTTTGCAGTGCTGGAGTGGCTGGCGGACAACGCCACTGAGCTGGGCATTGACCCCTGGCGCATGGCTGTTGGCGGGCACAGTGCCGGCGGCAACCTGACCGCCGGTGTTGCCGCCCTGGCGCGCAATCATCAGCGTCTGCGCGTGGTGCATCAGGTGATCGACTACGCCGCGCTGGATCTGGTGGAGCCTGCCGAGGACAAGACCTCACCGCTGGACAAACCGCTGCTGGCCCCCGGCCTGATGAAGTTCTTCATGAGCTGCTATTTCGCCGACCCGGCGCAGGCACGCGATCCGCTGGCCTCACCCGCGCTGGCCGCGGTCGAGCAATTGCGCGGGCTGCCGCCTGCCACGCTGATTACCGCCGAGTACGACGTCTTGCGGGCGGAAGGCCAAGCCTATGCCGCCAAGCTGCGCGAGGCCGGTGTTGCCGTGCAGGAGCGGATGTTTGTCGGCTGTGACCATATGTTCACCCACCTGGGCCCGGACGACAGCGCCGAGCAGGCCTGGCAACTGATCGAAGACAGCCTGCGCGGCGCCTTCACCGAGTCGCGGCCTGCCATGGCAGAGGCGTGATCGCCAGGCAAGTGCGGCCTGTGCGCTCATTGGGATGCTGAGGACAAACGGGATGTTGAGGCAAATCGGTCGGCGCTTCGTCGACTGCTCGGTAGGGCAAAAACTCGTAGTTGGCTTCGGCCTGGTTTCCCTGCTTGCGGTACTGGCCATCGCCCAGGGGCTGCAAGCCACGGCGTCACTGCTGAAGCAGAGCGGTGAAGTTGGCGAGCAGGTGGCGCTCGATCAACTGGTGTTGCACATGCATGCCGCGCAGCAGGCTTATGCGCTGCAGCCCGAGCCTGCGCGCTTAGCCGAGGTCGAGCGCCTGATACAGGCCGTGCAGGCGCGCTTGTTTGCCCATTCGGGCGAGCCGGCGTCGCCGCTCGATGGGCTGTCGCGGCAACTGCGCGCGGCGCTTGACGGCTATCGCGCGCAGTTTGAGGGCTTCATCAGCAGCCAGCGCGAGGCTCGCGAGGCGCAGGCGCAGATGGAGCAACAGGCTGACGAAGCGCGCCTGCAGTTCGAGGCCGTACAGATGGACATGCTCGATCAGGTACGCGGTGCTCTGGACGGCGGCGTGCTGCTCGACGCCGACCCGCTGAGCCTGGCCGAGCAGGCCTCGACCCTGCTGCGTGAGCTGCTGGTGGCGCGCAGCCTGGAATTTGCCTACGTACAGAACGGTGAGGCGGCTGTGCAGGCACGCTGGCACGAGCGGGTGCAAGGCATGGATACGGCGCTGGAGCTGCTCCACGGGCGCGTCGACCAGAACTCGGCGCAGAGCCTGGCGGCGGCGTCGCAGGCCTTGCAAGCCTATCGCCAGGCCTTCGAGCGCTACCTGCAGAGTCGCGACCTGAGCAGGCAGGCTGGCGAGCACATGGAGCAGCAGGCGCAGGCGCTGATGCAGCCGGTCGAGCAGGCCGTCGTCGAAGGGCGTGCGCGTATGCAGGCACACGGCGATGCGGTGGTGCTGGAGCAATTGAGCGGCGCAGCGGTGATCGTGCTGCTGGCGCTGGTGGCATCGCTGACCATTCGTGGGTTGATCCTGACGCCTCTGCGCAGCACCCTGCAGCTTGCCCGGCGCATCGCCGAAGGCGACCTTGGCGCTGTCGACCTGGCCGCTACCCGCAAGGATGAATTGGGCCAGTTGATGACCACCATGCAGGCCATGGCCGCAACGCTGCGGCAACTGGTCATGGGCATGGGCGCTGGCGTTGCCGGCCTGGGGCAAGCCAGCGGCACCTTGGCCGCACTCAGCACGCAGAGCAATGCCATCGCCCAACGGCAGAGGCAGGAAACCGAACAAGCGGCCACCGCCATGCATGAGATGGCCGCCACCGTGCAACACGTGGCGCACAATGCTGCGCAGGCATCGCAGGCCGCTACCCAGGCGCAACAGTGCGCGCACAACGGCGCCCAGGTGAGCCAGCAAGCGAGCCAACAGGTGCAGCACCTGGCCGAGCAGATGGGCCAGTGCGCGGCCGCGATGGATGACCTGCAACAACAGATCGGGCGTATCGATGGCGTGCTGGACGTGATCAGTGCGATTGCCGAGCAAACCAATCTGCTGGCGCTCAACGCCGCCATCGAAGCCGCCAGGGCCGGACAGCAGGGACGTGGCTTCGCCGTGGTCGCCGATGAGGTGCGGGCATTGGCCTCACGCACCCAGGCCTCGACGCGCGAGATCGCGGCACGGATCCACGCTTTGCAGCAGGGCTCCCGGCACAGTCAGGTGCAGATGCATGATTGCCGTGACTTGAGTGAACAGGCCGCCGCATGGGCTCAGCAGGCGGGTGTTGCCTTGGCCGAGATCACCGCAGCGGTGGCGCTTAGCGAACAGATGAACCAGCAAATCGCCGCCAGTGCCGAGCAGCAGAGCTGCGTGGCCGATGAGGTGAGCCGCAATGTCAGCCAGATTCGCCATGATGCCGAGCGCGCCGCACAGGCCAATCAGCAGACGCTGAGCGCCAGCCAGGCACTGGCCACACTGGAGCAGCAACTGCGCCAGGCCATCGCTGGCCTGCGCACCTGAAATCGTTGCTTTGGTGAAAGGGCAGTCTGGAGGGTATCCAGATACCGAGATGACGGCGCCGCATATTGGGCGCCGTCTCTGCGTTTACAGATCCACCACCAGGCAAGCACTGCGCGAGCGCGAACAGCAAGGAGTGAACTGGTCGTTACGGGCCTTTTCCTCATCGCTGAGAAACAGGTCGCGATGCTCCGGCTGGCCATCCACCACTCGAGTCAGGCAGGTGCCGCAGATGCCCTGGCCGCACGACACCGGAATGTCGAAACCGGCATCCTCCAGTACCTCCAGCGCGGTGCGATCTTCCGGCACCTGCAGCTCCAGACCTGAGCTGGCGATGCGCAGGGTGAAGGCGCCACCGCCACTCTCAGCCTCTGGCGCGGCGAAGTATTCGCGGTGCAGGCGTTCTTCCGCCCAGCCTAGGGCGCGGGCGCTGTCCAGCACGTATTCCATGAAACCGTTGGGTCCACACACATAGAGCTGGCTGTCGGCTGGCTCGGCAGCGAGCAGGGCAGGCAGGTCGAGCTTCTGTTCGGCGCTGCCGTCGTCGCAATGCAGATGCGTGCGTGCGGCGAAGGGCGCGCTGGCCAGGCGTTCAGCGAATGCAGCGAGCTTGGTCGAGCGCACGCACTGGTGCAGCGCGAAGTCGGCGCCGATGGCGTGCAGACGCCAGGCCATGGACAACAGCGGGGTGATGCCGATGCCTCCGGCCAGCAGCAGGCTGCGCGGCGCCTGCTCATTGAGAGCGAACAGGTTGCGCGGCGCGCTGATGCTCAGGCGCTGGCCGATGCGCAGCAATTCGTGCACGGCCTGCGAGCCGCCGCGCGAGGCAGCGTCACGCAATACGGCGATGCGGTAACGGTGGCGCTCGCGCGGGTCGTTGCACAGCGAATACTGGCGGATCAGCCCGTTGGGCAGGTGCAGGTCGATATGCGCACCGGCCTCGAAGGGCGGAAGCGGTGCGCCATCGGCTGCCACCAGTTCCAGGCCGAGGATGCCCTCGGCTTCCAGACGCATGGCGCGGATGATGACCTCGATCATGATGCGCTCCTGGCCAGAATCTGCCCTTCGCCCTGAGCCTGCTCGGCCTTGACCAGGCGCTCGATGATGCGCCGTGCCTGCACGCCGCCAGCGTCGATATTGAGCTTGAGCAGATTGCGTTCGGGGTAACGCAGCAGGTTGCGTTGCTGGCGTTCGAGCATCTCCAGGTCTTCGCTGAAAATCTTGCCCTGGCCTTCGCGGATGCGTGCGGTGAGTTCGGCGTCATCCACCTTGAAGCGCCGCGCCATGCCCCAGAAGTACCAGATCGAGGTGTCGTTCTCCGGGGTGATGAAGTCGACCACGATGCTGCTGGCCTTGTACTGATCGGGCGCTTCATAACCACCATGCCCGGCAATGGCCACGCCCACCTCGATCAGCACATGACTCGGCGGGGTGAAGCGGCAGATCTGCCAGCGATCCACCAACGCATCTTCGTCCAGACCATTGGCGCGCAGCGCTGCACGCCAGAAGGGCGGGGCGGAGATGTTCTCCATGAAGCGGCTGGTAATCACCTCGCTGCCGTCGACGCGAGTGTTGACCGGCGCCTCGTCGATCTCCTTCTGGCCGATGCTGCTGGCATGCACGTAGGTTTCGTGGGTCAGATCCATCAGATTGTCGACCATCAGCCGGTAGTCGCAGGCGATGTGATACAGGCCGCCACCGTAGGCCCACTCGGGGCTTTCGGCCCATTCCAGATGCGGCAGTTGCGCCGGGTCGGCCAGCGCCTCGTCACCGGGCCAGACCCAGATGAAACCGTAGCGCTCGATCACCGCGAAGCGGCGAATGCAGGGAAAGTGCTGCACGCGCTGATTGGGCATGGCGGCGGTCTTGCCGTCGCAGCCCATGGCCAGACCGTGGTAACCACAGACCAGCAGGCCGTCCTCGACATAGCCCAACGACAACGGCGCGCCACGGTGCGGACAGAAGTCTTCCAGGGCCACGGCGCGGTTTTCCGGGCCACGGTAGAACACCATCGACTCGCCGCAGATGGTGCGGCCCAATGGCTTGTTATCGATCTCGTCCGGCGTGCAGGCAACGTACCAGGCATTCTTCGGGAACATGACAACCTCCTCGAGGCTATTGTTGTTATTGGATCCAATAGTCTGCCTATAAGGGCTAAATGAACAGTCATAACCCGATTTATGGATCCATTAATGGGCGTTAATCGCACAAAAAGCCGAATTGACCTGGCCATTGGCTGCCGTAGACTGGCGCCATTGGATCCAATAAGGAGAAGTCATGAGTGGACCTGGGCAACGGGTACTGGCACTGCTGCGGCAGATGATCGCCGAAGGCAGCCTGGCGGCGGGGGAGCGCATCGCCGAGATCCCCACGGCCGAGCGCCTGGGTGTATCACGCATGCCGGTGCGCATGGCGTTTCGCGTGCTGGAGCAGGAAGGCCTGCTGATCCGCCATGGCGCACGCGGCTACGCGGTGCGCCAACTGGGCGAAGAGGAACTGGCCGGCGCGGTCGAAGTGCGCGGTGTGCTAGAAGGCCTGGCCGCGCGTCAGGCAGCTGAACGCGGCGTCTCCGAGGCCGTGCGTGCAGTGCTGCTGGAATGCCTGGCGCAGGGCGACCAGCTATTCGACAAGGGCTATCTGAGCGAAGAAGACCTGGCCCGCTACCACGACATCAACCTGCGCTTTCATCAGGCGCTGGTCGAAGCCAGCGGCAACCCCGCCATCGCCACGGCGCTGGCGCGCAATGACCACCTGCCATTCGCCTCGGTCAGCGCCCTGGCGGTGGATCGCGCCCATCTTGATCGCGAATACCGCCGCTTCAACTTCGCCCACCTGCAACACCACGCCGCCGTCGACGCCGTACTCGCCGGCCAGGGCGCCCGCGCCGAAGGCATCATGCGTGAACACGCCAACGCCACCTTGCGCTACGCACGTTTGTTCGGCACGGAGGAGGGCGCCAGCAGTGGGCGGACGGTGATACAGCGGGGCGGTAAGAACCAGGGCGAATAGACTCTTTAATACAGCGTGGGGGGCTTTATCCGTTGGCCGGATGGCATCACGATCAACCCGCTCACCCCAGCGGGCTGACGACACCGGCAAAGCCCTGGCCAAGTACATGCGTGTAGATCTGCGTCGTGCGGATATCGGCATGCCCCAGCAGCGTCTGCACGGTGCGGATATCACTGCCCCGGCGCAGTAGTTCGTTAGCAAAGCTGTGGCGAAAGGTATGGCAACTTGCAGGCTTGTGCAGGTTGGACTGCCGGACAGCATGCCTGACGGCCTTCTGGATGGCACTGATATGCAGGTGATGACGAACGATCTGTCCATCTTCTCCGTGCAAAGCCCCGTGGACGGGAACAGCCACTGCCACTCGAATGAGCATCCGGCCTTTGGATACTTGCGACGTAACGCAAAGGGCAGGCTGACGGGGGCTTGATAGAAAATGTCCCGTTGCTTCCAGGCGCGAAACATTCGCTCTCTGCGTTCTAACAATGGTGTGATCAAGGGCGCCGGCAATAGTGTCGTTCGATCCTTGGCGCCTTTGCCGTCATGGATGGTGATGACCTGCTTATCGAAATCCACATCCTTGATACGTAACCGTGCGGCTTCCACCACACGCAAGCCCGCGCCGTACATCAGCGAAGCCAGTAATTGATGAGGTTGGCCCAACCTGGCAATCAGCGCTGTCGCTTCCTCGTTCGTCAGCACGCAGGGAATACGCGCCGAGCGTTTGGCATGCACCACCTCGCCAACCTGGCCAAGAGGTTGTTGCAATACCTTGTCGTATAGAAATACCAGCGCATTGAGCGCCAGATTCTGGGTAGCGGCAGCCACCTTGCGCTCAACGGCCAGCCAGGAAAGAAACGCGTTGACCTCGGTAGCGCCGAGCTCCAGCGGATGGCGCAGCTTATTGAAACGGATGAAATAGCGAATCCAGTATCAGTAGGATTGCTCCGTGCGGATGCTGTAGTGATGCACGCGCATCACCGCCCGGAACTGCTCTTGCAAGCGAGGTTTGCTGGAGGTTTCCATAGCCGACTCCCTGGCTGTATTTTTGTACAGTAGTAATGGTAGAGCAAAAAGAGGAAGTCAAGCGAATACGTTGGTTGGTCAGTGGCGGTGCGATAAGGTATTGATTTAGATAGATTTATTTTATGGTGGGAATGGCGATGGTGCGGAGTTAGATGGAAGGCTCTACTATCGGATTAGTACCGCTTTCCATCTAATCACTGTTATAAACACAAGGACTGCTCATGTGAACGAGTTAGATCATGAAGAGCTAGAAGAAAGAGCAGGAATAACAGTAGCTATGTGCAAAAGTATTCAGCCTATGCATGTAGCATTCTATACACTCTCCATAAGTTATTCCGCCGAGCGAGCTCTGGCGGCGTTTGAACTGTACGATTATCTAATTGAAAACAATGCGGATGCAGCATCTCTAATAAGCGCAGTGCAAGAAGCCATCGGCCATATAGGTGCATTATCACGTTATTTTTGGCCGTCACCTAATGGCAAAAAGAACAATCAACATGCCTTAAAGATGGCGCGCGGTGAGAAGCTACGTGCGCATTACAAAATCGACATAGCCTCACCACTCTCCGATCGAGATCTTCGCAATGCTTGGGAGCACTTTGACGAAAAACTAGATACATATGTCATGTCAAATGATGCTGGCTACTTCTTCCCAACACCAATTATCGATACACATACTATCGCCGATGACCCTGTCGGAAAAATATTCAAACTTTTAGACCCCGAACATGAATGCCTCGTTTTGCTTGGAAGAAAATTCTTTTTCCGCCCTTTGCGCAATGAGGTGGAGCGTATATTTTCAAAGCGCGAGTAGTTGTGCTTATAACAATGCGTTCAAATCGTTCGCTACGCTCACTGGGACGGACTAAAGCCCGCCCCTTAACCAAACGTTGGGCATCACAGCGGAGAAATTTATGAACGCCAAAATCAGCACCCTGTTTGCAGTCACTTTTCTGGCAACGATTCCAAATCTATCAGAAGCTGTATGCAGGAAAGTTCAAGTTTGTGACGATTATGGAATGAACTGCCAAGTTCAAGATATATGTGATAACAGCTTTGATTTACCATCTGTAGAAATAGCGCCACTAACACCGCTACCATCTACTGAGCTAAAACCACTGCCTTCAGTAGATCTGCCGCCACTTGGAACTACGAAGTGTCAATACATGCAGGTAAACGGTCAGTGGCAAAATATCTGCAATTAAGTGCCGTCCAACAAAGCGCTCAAATCGTTCGCTTCGCTCACTGGGACTGGCTAAAGCCAGCCCCTTAGCTTAATCGTTAGAGATCATCGGAGACAATTTTATGGCCTATAGAGCGGTAGTTATCCCAGTTATGATCGCCTCGCCTGGAGATGTATCAGAAGAACGAGAAATCATTCGCTCGGTAATTCACGACTGGAATGATGTTAACGCTGCAGCATCAAAAGTTATATTGAGCCCAGTAGGCTGGGAAACCCATTCTTCCCCTGAACTTGGCAAGCGCCCACAAGAGCTAATCAACACTCGACTACTAAAGGATTGCGACTTGCTTATTGGTGTTTTTTGGACGCGACTAGGCACCCCAACAGGTAAAGCTCAGAGCGGGACAGTAGAAGAAATTCAAGAGCATGTGGCTGCAGGAAAGCCAGCTATGATTTATTTCTCATCTAAACCTGTTGCGCCACAAAGCATTGATCCTCAGCAATACAGCGAGGTTCAAGAGTTCAAAAATAAACTAATGCCCTTGGGTCTGGTCGATTTTTTTGATAACTCACAGCAATTCAGAGAAAAACTATCCAAACAACTACAGCTATGCATCATAAACAATCCCTTTTTACAAAACACGGTGCAGGAAAATTCCCAAGCCCCCGAAATAACCAACAGCGGCCCTCTTTCATATAAAGAGTCTATTTCACTTTCAGATGAAGCCATAACCCTCCTGAAAGCAGCCGCAGCCCAGCAGAGCGGCACTATTCTTAAAATGTCCTTCGTTGGAGGTCGCTTAATTCAAGCTGGTGGGAAAAAATTTGGCGGAGAGCCAGGTCGCGAATCTGCCAAATGGGAAAATGCACTTAACGAGCTAGTCGATGAAGACCTCGTTACTGAAAGAGGATACAAAGGTCAAGTCTTTGAGCTCACTCACAAAGGCTGGGCCGCTGTAGATGCCCTCTAACAAGACGCTCAAATCGTTCGCTTCGCTCACTGGGACGGGCTAAAGCCCGCCCCTTAGCTTATCGTTATGCACTATGAAAATTAAACTACCAACACTAAATACAACCATCCAAACTCTGTCAGCAGCAGTGCTTCTGGGCGGCTCGTTCTACTTTGGATACAAATCTCAGCCAACTGAAATGGGGCTAGTAATTGTCGCTGGCGCCCTTGGCTTAGCCTTCTCAAACTTAGACAAGTTCTCTGAGTTTAGTGGCGCGGGTTTTTCAGCAAAACTGAAAGATCAAATTCAAGCCGTTATTAACAAGGAAACAGAGCCCGAGAAAATCGATTCGACGCATGGGCTAACAGGCAAAGCGTATGGTCTCGACGAGAGTACGGAAAAGGTTGTTAAGGCTCTAGGGAACTCACGATACACCTGGAGAACAGTCAGCGGAATTAGCCAAGAATCTGGATTACCAAAGAACGAAATCAGCCGTGCCTTGCATTGGTTAAACCTTAATAACCTAGTCGTAAAAACAGACTCTAAAGCCAATGCCAACTGGGGGTTATCAGAAGAGGGGCGTGATCTATACAACCATATCGCAGCAACCGCAGTTGCAAATGCATAACAACTGGTTCAAACCGTTCGCTGCGCTCACTGGGACGGGCTAAAGCCCGCCCCTTAACCAAACGTTAGGTGCTTTAAATTATGGGGAGATCTATTTGATGGATTCTTACTGGAGTTCGTTAAAACTAAAATGGTATATGCTAGGCGCACTAACCAGCTTCACAATAGCATCGTTTTCTGTTTTTTTCCTAATGCCATTGCAGCCCGAGCCAGCTCAATGGGGGCTGGTGCTATTTTTAACATCTGTTGGGTTCTCATTTTTCTACGAATGGTATTTATCCCCTAGAAATACTAAGCCCGGAGCTCTACTTGAGAATATTTTCTATCTTAGCCACCAAAGAACAACACATTTGACACCCAAGCAAGCGCTATTTGACGTAAAAGTTATTTTTGTGGCTTTTGCGATTATTGGGGTGCTTGGCTATTTAAGCTGGAAATATCCGGCGCAGGAATTTTGGTTCAAGCTAGCCATTACAATGTTAAGTGGTATGGCGGGAACATATGCCTTCAATGAAGAATTCAAGTCACCAAAAGGCTACCGTCAGCGTTTGATTTTCTTATTTTCTTTACTTACTTTCGTAGCTACCGTTCTAGTGGTTTACTGGCTTTCAGCGCTTGGTGTTGAATACAGTAGAGATAGACATGAATTTCCAATATTTATCATCACTATTGGTGCATGGTTTTCCACTGGAATTATTGGTGCATCTTTTAGGGCTGCAATATTGTTATGGCGAGACAGGTTAACCACACCTAACTAGCTGTTCAAATCGTTCGCTTCGCTCGCTGGGGCGGGCTAAAGCCCGCCCCTTAATCAAACGTTATGCATTAAAGGAGAATCCATACAGGAGGTAGATGATGAATTTTACGAGCGTGCTGACGCGCACATTCATTTGTCCAATGATCAGATAAATGAAAAAGCTACTCTTGGTAAAGTTAGTGCTTCAAATATGTACGCTACTGCTCGTTTCAATGCTTGGGTAAGTGCATGTGGTTGGAGCAATGGTCAAGAAATGGCAGCGTCCAAGCAGGAAACATTGGAATACTTCGTCGCCGAATACCGGAAAATGCTGGAAGAAAACCTAGATGACTATATCGAAAATTTCGAGTCCTACATGAGGTAGGGCGAGTAATGCATAACAAACCGCTCAAATTCGTTCCGGCCACAAAAAGCGTGTTAGCGGGGCGTTAGGCTGGGCTGAAACAAATACGCTCGGCAACATAGAAAAAGCCCCGAACAACGATGCTGTTTGGGGCTTTGTTTTTCTGCCTTCGCAGCAAAGCTGCCGTTTTGCGCCAGGGGCTTGCCGGCCTCAGGTCTTGTCCAGATCAGAGGCCTGGTGCCGTTCGGGTACTTGCTCCGATTCATCGCCCCAGGTGCGGTTGACGCGGCGGCCGCGTTGCACCGCTTCGCGTTTGGCGATTTCTTCGGCCCAGCGCAGTACGTGGGGATATTCGTGAACGGCCAGGAATTCGGCGGCGGAGTAGACGTTATTGCGCGCCAGCTCGCCATACCAGGGCCAGACGGCAATGTCGGCGATGGTATAGGTGTCGCCGGCCAGGTAGCGGTTGTCGGCGAGGCGCTGGTTGAGGACGTCCAGCTGGCGCTTGGTTTCCATGGTGAAGCGGTTGATGGCGTACTCGAATTTCTCGGGGGCGTAGACGTAGAAGTGGCCGAAGCCTCCACCCAGGTAAGGCGCCGAGCCCATTTGCCAGAACAGCCAATTGAGGGTTTCGGTGCGGCCTGCCGGATCCTTGGGTAAGAAGGCGCCGAATTTTTCCGCCAGGTAGAGCAGGATCGAGCCCGACTCGAAGATGCGGATGGGGGTAGCCGTGCTGCGGTCGAGCAGGGCGGGGATCTTCGAATTCGGGTTGACGCCTACGAAGCCGCTGGAGAACTGGTCGCCCTCGCTGATGCGGATGAGCCAGGCATCGTATTCGGCGCCCTCATGGCCCTGCGCGAGCAGTTCTTCCAGCAGGATGGTCACCTTCACGCCGTTGGGGGTGGCCAGGGAATAGAGCTGCAGCGGGTGCTTGCCGACTGGCAATTCCTTGTCGTGGGTCGCGCCGGCGGTGGGGCGATTGATCTTGGAGAACTGGCCGCCGGATGCTGCCAGGTGTTGCCAGACCTTCGGCGGTACGTAGCTGGATTGGCTCATTGAAACCTCGCGTGTCGACGTATGAGGGGGCAGTGGTAGCCAAGGCTATCTGGATTACGCCCGGCATTTGAATGCATAGCGTGCATTTGGATTATCAGCCCAGGCGATAGTGCCTGCTGACGCTTGCGTTCGGCCGGATCGGGGCGGGTGCGCGCGGGGCGCGAGGGACTTCTGACCGGAGAGGTGGCAGAGGTAATTTCGATGAGAAGCGCTAACTGATCGGCCCCTCTCGTACTGTTCAACGGCTGGCCCCCTGACTGGATTACGAATACTGCTGCAGCTCTCGCTGCAAGCCTGCCACACGACCCAGCGACCTTCCTTTCAGGCTGGCCACTGCGCTCGGGTGGTGCCTGTTGGTTTAAAATTTTATTGACTAAAAAAATTAATATAGTTAATTAATCGTGCCGTGACCTGTTCGGGTCTGCGCGCGGCGGCTTGTCAGTCTTACCAATCACAGCGAATCGCTGCATTTATGGAGTTCGGCTTCGGGGGCGTGGCGTTTACATGAGCAGCCCTTGCAGGGCTGTGAGCAGGAAGCCGGCCTCCATCCGCACCACGTCTACTTCGATCAACCTGACCTGGAAAGCAAACCGTGAACAGCCCCATCTCTGCGCAAACCGCACAGCTCGAACATGTCATGACCCTCGATGTCCTTATCGATCAGGGTGAGGTGCTGGGACGCTGCGCCGATGGGTATCGCGTCAACTACCCGATCCTCGGTGGCACGTTCGAGGGGCGTGGCGTGTCGGGGCGGATATTGCCGGGTGGCGCCGATACCTATCGGCTGCGGCCCGACGGTATCGGTGAACTCGACGCTCGCTACAGTCTGATGAGCGCCGATGGTGACCTGATCAACATTCACAACATCGGGCTGCTGTCGCTCACCGAGCAGGGCAAGGCCATGGAGAGCCGCGATATCTGGCCGGTGCCCGAAGCGGAATACCACTGCACCTGTACGCCGCGCTTCCAGGTGGCCGAGGGCGCGTTGAGCTGGCTTGGCCAGCAGACCTTCATTGGCCGTGTCCACTACCCCTCGGCCGACCGCGTGCTGATCCACTGTTTTGCACTGCCTGCAGGCTGCTAGCCGCGCCAGCAGAGCATCCCATGTTGCATCTGTGGCTCCTTGCTTGGCGACAGGGAGGTCGTCTCTTTTTCGAGAGGATGGGCCACATCTTCCAACCTGCGTCTGATGCAGGCGCAGCGGATTAGCGGGCGATCATGCCCTGCAGGATCAGGCCGCTGGTCAGGCGCACCTGGCGACGGTGCTGTTCGAGATCCATCGGCTCGCTGCCGGTCAGGCGCAGCAACTGCAGGTGCGAGTAGTCGTTGAGCAGGAAGGCCGCCAGTTCGACGTCGAGGTCGGCGCGCAGCTTGCCGCGCTCCTGCAGGTCGCGCAGCAGGCTGGCGATCTCGTGCTGCAGGGCTTCGTTGTGGCGTTTGTATTGTTCCGGCAGGTCGCTGCGGTCGCCGCCGAGTACGTGCAGCAGCAGTTCGTGCCAGATCGGTGCGGGCAGCATGCTCAGCGCATGGTCCACCAGCACCTGTTCCAGATAGCACATGGCGTCGAGCGGATCGTCCATCTCGGCCATGTGTACGCGGGCGTCTTCCAGGGCGCCTTCGTCGGCCTTCTGCAGCATCTCCAGGAGGATCTCCTGCTTGGAGCCGAAGTACTTGAACACCGTGGGCGCCGAGACGCCTGCTTCCCGGGCGATCTGCTCGATGGTGGTGTTGTCGAAGCCCTGCCGTTCGAACAGGGCTACGCCTGCCTCACCGATGGCCTTGCGGCGCATGGCTTTCTGACGTTCGCGCAGACCGCTCACTGATGTTTCTCCTCGTCCCGATGGCGTGCTCCGCGAGCATAACGGATGAGGGTTTTCATACGTAAATATTTTATTGACTAAAAGATTTTATTGAGACAATCATTCTGTCACATCTGCCGCGTGCAGAGCTTCTTGCAAGAAAGGACAGAGGTTCATGACTTCCTCCGTAAACGCTCCGGCCAACGCCCTGGCTCGCCACTACGCTGACGCCCATGAGGCCCTGCAACACGCGCAGGCGCCACAGCCCTTCATGACCGGCTTTCCCCCGGTCGAAGCGCAACGGGTCACCTGGGACAACTGGATGAGCCCGCCCTTCAACAAATGGGGCTTCCGTCATCTGGCGCGTCTGCGTCCGAGCATCAGCGTGCCCTGTGGCCACACCACACAGGCGTTGCCCGAAGCCCTTCAGGATCTGGATGGCTTCACCTTCGCCAGCGAGTGCGGCCTGAACGTGCGCATGGATGAGCATCTGCTGGCCAGCCATACCGACGGCTTCATCGTGCTCAAGGCCGGGCAGGTGGTGTACGAGCGTTACTTCAACGGTCACACCGCCAATGACCGCCACGTGATGTTCTCGGTGACCAAGTCGCTGATCGGTGCCCTTGCCGAGCAACTGATCCACGAGGGCTCGCTCGACCCCGAGCGCCTGGCCGGTGATTACGTGCCGGAGTTCGCCGGTGGTGCCTACTTCGATGCGACCGTGCGCCAGTTGCTGGATATGGCTGTGGGCATTTCCTACACCGAGCAATACGACGATCCGGCTTCGGAAAGCTCGCAGTTCGGCTACGCCTGCGGCTTCCAGCCCGCGCCGGCGGCGTTCGCCCAGTACGCCTCGCTGTATCAGTTCCTGCCGTCGCTGCGTAAGCGTGGCGAGCATGGCGGGCTGTTCCATTACGTTACCGCGACCACCGAGGCACTGGCCTGGGTGATGGAGCGTGCCTGTGGGCAGGCTTGCCACGAGCGCCTGGCGCCGATCTGGTCGGCGCTTGGCTGCCAGCGTGACGGTTACTTCATGGCCGATCCCTGGGGCCGTGGCGTGGCGGGTGCCGGCTTCAACGCGACACTGCGTGACATGGCGCGCTTCGGCTTGCTGCTGGCCAATCGCGGTCAGCACCAGGGCCAGACGCTGCTCGCGGCAGAGGCCGTCGAGGCCATCGCTGCCGGTGCCGACCCGGCGATCTACGCCCAGGACGAGGAATTCGCCCAGTGGATTCCAGGCGCCTCGTACCGCAGCCAGTGGTACGTGCTCAACGACCACAGCCGCGCCATCGTCGCCGGTGGCATCCATGGCCAGTACCTGTTCGTCGATTTCGACTCGGACGTGGTGATCGTCAAGCAGTCTTCGCTGCCCGAGGCGGTGGGGATCTTCGACGTCGACAACGTCCGTGCGCTGCGTGCGCTGGCCGCTCATCTGCGCGGCTGAGCCCACTCTCCAAACAAGGAACAAGAAAAAATCTGGTGGCCTGCCTCGGCAGACCACCGGTTTGCAGCTGGGTGCCCAGTGCCCATCCGAGCTGCTTTGCAACTGCCCTGTGACACAAAAACAACTTACCCAGGAGCATTTCATGACCCGCGTTCCCTTCACCCCCGCGCTGCTGGCTGTCGCCGCGCTGAGCAGCTCACAGGCCATGGCCGGTTACACCTTCGAAGAAGGCAATCTTTCCGGCGAGGCCACGCTCACGGTCGGTGGCGCGACCGTTTCCACGCGCAACGTCAACTTCGGCGCTGGTGGCGTCGATCAGCGCAATGGCCGCAACATCGGTACCCGCGTCGACTGGCAGGAGTTCTATCTCAAGCCGGGCGTGACGTTGAAGTACGCCATCGATCCCGACTTCGACCTGATCGCTGGCGGCTCGGTGGTGTCGGCCAAGACCTTCGGCGATGGTGATGCCGGTGGCTTCACCCGCAGCTCCGATGGCTACACCGCGATGGAGGAGGCCTACGCAGGCTTCCGGGCTGGTGAGTGGACATTCACCGCAGGCCGGCAGAACTATCTGATCGGCAGCGGCTTCATCGTCATGGACGGCAACCTCGACTCCAAGGGCGACGGTGCCTACTGGCTGGGGCCGCGCACCGCCTTCCGCGATTCGGGCGTGCTGGCTTGGGATCACGGCGCGCTCAAGGCGCAAGCCTTCAGTCTGCGCACCGATTCGCACCTCGGCGACTTCCGCCTCAATGGCGCCAACCTGGATTACAACCTGGCCGACCAGGTGACTCTCGGCGCGATGGCCATGAAAGTGGACTCGCAGACCAACACCTACGCCACGCCGCTGCGCCGCGACGGCATGCAGGTCTACAACTTCCGTGCGCTGCGCGGGCAACTGCCGGGTCTCGATGCGCTCACCCTCAACGGTGAGTACGCCGTGCAGCGCGGCAGCGGTGACGGCGTGAAATACGACGCCAAGGCCTGGTACGGTCAGGCCGATTACACCTTCCAGTCGCTGCCGCTGACCCCGGTGCTGGGGTATCGCTATGCGCTGTTTTCAGGTGACGACAACCTGGCCGACAACACCCAGCAATCCTGGGATCCGCTGAGCAAGGGCTTCACCGACTGGGGCACCTGGCTGGTCGGCGACGTGATGGGCAACTACGTGCTGTTCAACACCAACCAGCGCGTGCAGCAGTTCTCCCTCAAGACCCACCTGAGCGAAACCCTCACCCTGGGCGCCATCCACTATCAATTCTGGCTGGACAAGGACAACTTTCAGGGCATCGCCGTCGACGACCGCCGCTTCGCCAACGAGAACGTGATCTACCTCGACTGGACGCCCACCGAGCGCCTGTACACCTCGCTGGCCTACAACTGGGTCGACGCCAAATCTGCGGCCAAGCAGGTATTCGGCGACGATGACCGCTTCAGCGCCCTCGAACTCTATTTCACCTACCGTTACTAAGTGCTGCCAGGAGACATTGCGATGAAAGTATTACCGATGGTCGCTGCCATGACCCTGGCCCTGATCGGCACCGCTGGCGTTCACGCCGAGCAACGTACGGTGAGGATCTACAACTGGATCGAGTACATGCCGCCCGAGATCCTCAAGGGCTTCGAGGCTGAGACCGGCATCCGCCCGGTGTACGACGTGTTCGACAGCGCCGAAACCCTGCAGTCCAAGCTGCTGACCGGCAACTCGGGCTATGACGTGGCCTTCCCCGGCAGTGCCTCGCTGGGCACCTTCATCGGTGCCGGCACCTTCGAGAAGCTCGACCGCAGCAAACTGCCCAACTGGAATCGCCTGGACGAAACCTTCATGGCCGAGCTGGCCAAGAGTGGCGACACCGGCAACCAGTACGCCGTGCCCTACATGTGGGGTACCAATCTGGTTGGCTACAACGTCGACAAGGTGCGTGCGGCGCTGGGCCCGGACGTGAAGCTCGATAGCTGGGACGTGATCTTCAAGCCGGAGAACCTTTCCAAGCTGACTTCGTGCGGCGTGGGCTTCCTCGACTCGCCGAGCGATATCCTGCCGATCGCTCTGGCTTACCTCGGCCTCGATCCAAACTCCGAGAAGGCCGAGGACTATCGCCAGGCGCAGGATCTGATGATGAAGATTCGCCCCTACGTCACCTACTTCAACTCCTCGCGCTACGGCTACGACCTGGCCAATGGCGAGATCTGCGTGGCGGTGGGCTGGTCCGGTGGTATCGAACTGGCGCGCAAGATGGCCGTGGCAGCCGGCAAGGGCGTGAAGATCGACATGTTCCTGCCCAAGGAAGGTGCGCCGTTGTGGTCCGACGTGATGGTCATTCCCAAGGGCGCGCAGAACGTCGAAGAGGCGCACGCCTTCATCAACTACCTGCTGCGGCCTGAGGTGATCGCCAAGGCCAGCAACGCCATCGGCTATCCGAACCCCAACAAGGATGCCACGGAGTTCGTCAATCCTGAGGTGCGCAACAATCCCAACATGTACATCCCGGCTGACCGGATGGGCTCGCTGTACGCACTCAAAGCCTTGCCGCTGAAGGCTGAGCGTATCCGCATGCGAACCTGGAACAGCATCCGTACCGGTAAGTGAACCGCACCGGCGCGGCGGCCTCGGGCCTGCCGTGCCGGTTGTCCATGAATGATCGCCAGAAGGAGCGGATATGTCCGCGAGCAAAGCACTGGGTAATACCGGCTTGAGCATTTCGCCGCTGGTGCTGGGTGGCAACGTGTTCGGCTGGACGCTGGATGCGCGCGCCTCGTGCGAGTTGCTGAGCGCGGCCTTCGAGGCCGGGATCACCACCCTGGACACGGCCGATATGTATTCCAATTGGGTCGACGGGCACACCGGCGGCGAGTCCGAGCGGATCATCGGGCAGTGGCTGGCCGCCAATCCTGGCGTACGTGATCGGCTCACGCTGTTCACCAAGGTCGGCGCCCCGATGGGTGAGGGCGGCGGGCTGTCGCGCCAATGGATCGTGCGTGCGGTGGAGGATTCGCTGCGCCGCCTGCGTACCGATTACATCGATCTGTACTTTTCTCACTATCCCGACGAACAGACGCCGCACGACGAAACGCTGCGTGCTTACGAGAGCCTGATCGCCAGTGGCAAGGTGCGCGCCATCGGCGCCTCCAACTACAGCCGCGCGCAGCTCGAGGCCGCGCAGGCGGTGGCCGACGACGCCGGTTTGCCGAGCTATGGCGTGCTGCAACTGGAATACAACCTGTATGACCGCCAGGACTACGAGACGCACCTGCAGGCGTACGCCCAGGCCAAGGGGCTCGGCGTGGTCAGTTATTTCAGCCTGGCTTCGGGCTTTCTCAGCGGCAAGTACCGCACGCTTGCCGATATCCAGCACGCCGCGCGGGCGGAGGATCTGGAGCGGTACTTCAACCCGCGCGGCCAGCGCATTCTGGATGCGCTGACGCAGCTCGCCGCACAACTCGAGGCCAGCCCCGCCAGCATCGCGCTGGCCTGGCTGATGGCTCAACCGGGGATCAGCGCACCAATCGCCAGCGCCACCAGCCTGGCGCAGGTGCGGGCATTGCAGGCGGCGATGGCGCTGGAGCTGGACGAGGCGGCCTTGCAGATGCTGCACCAGGCCAGTGTCGGGTAAGTGGGTATTGCCGCAGCCGGTGCCATCAGGCGGCGCCGGCCGCGTTTCGCGTCACCAGATCGGCAGGGTATAGGTCGCCATCAGACGTGTCTGGTTTTCGTCGCGGAAGGCGGCGCCACCGGGGAAGTCGTTGCGGTAGAACGACTGACGCACGCGCAGGCCGACGCCGCGCAGTGGGCCGCTCTGGATCACGTAGCCCATCTCCCACTGGGCTTCGCGCTCCTTGCGGTCATCGACGCCGAAGGCGGCCAGCTCGATGTTGTCGCCGCGCACGTAGCGCAGGCGTGCGCTCAGGCCGGGGATGCCGGCAGCGGCGAAGTCATAGTCCCAGATGGCCTGCCACATGCGCTCCCTGGCGTTGAGGTAGTCGGAGCTCATGGTCATTTCGCTGATGCCCATCAGCTCGGTGCCGGAGATGTAGGGCGTGGCGGTGTCGCCACCCTGATGCGCGTAGCCGAGTGTCCAGCGGTGACCATTCAGGGCGTAGGCGAATTGCAGCGACAGGTGCTGGTTGTCCACCTCGCCCGCATCGGCGCTGCCGTTCTCGCTGCTGAAGAAGGCGCGCAGGTCGGTGCTCAAGGTGCCGGGGCCGACCGGCATCTTGTGCAGGGCGCCGAGGTAGCCCTGGTCGTAGAGGTCGGTCACTTCCAAGTAATGAGCCTTGAGGGTCAGCTCCGGGCTCAGGGCGTAGTCGCCACCGACGAAGGCCATGTGCGAGGTGGTGGCGCGACCGTTGAAGCGGCCGTTGGGCGAGGCGACGGTCATGTCCTCGTAGTCGGTGGAATTGCGTTTGGCGATGCGGTCGACGTAACCGCCGTGCAGGGTCAGGCCGTCGATCTGCGAGGAGGTCAGGTAGCCGCCGCGAAAGGTTTGTGGCAGCAGGCGTGACGGGCTGGACAGTGCCGACGGCAGTGCCAGGTTGAGGTCGCCGGCCTGCAGCAGGGTCTTGTCGATCTTCATCTTGCCGGTCAGGCCCAGGCGCGAATATTCATCGGCGGCGCGGCCGCTGCTGGGCGATACCGGCAGCAGCTCGGTACCGCTGCGATCCGGCGAAGAATCCAGCTTGACGCCCAGCAGGCCAGTGGCATCCAGGCCGAAGCCCACCGGCCCTTCGGTGAAACCGGACTGGAACTTGAGGATGAAACCCTGCGCCCACTCACGGGATGCGGACTTGGCGCCGTCATCCTGATAGTCACGATCGAGGTAGTAGTTGCGCAGCGTGAGGTTGGCGTGACTGTCTTCGATGAAACCCTGGGCCTGGACGCCGACGGAGCCGGCGAGGCTGCACAGGGCGATGGCGTAGGGGAGAGGGCTGCGCGCGAAAGCAGCACGAAGAGGCCGGTTAGGCATGCTCGTTATCCTTTTTTTTGTTGTTGTCCGGCGGATCGCCGTGGCACAGAGGATGGGAGTGCTCACCGGGCTTATCAAATCCGTTTGGCCGATTATCGAACGTTAAATTTATTAACCAATTGGTAATGAATGGCGGCTTGTCACGCTAACTGTTTGTTTTTCAAGGGATGGGGTGTTCTGGATGCTCAATTTTTCTGGGGATGTATTTTTAGTTTTGTTTGTTAATCTTTTTGCAGCGACGCGATGCGCCTTGTCGCCACTCCTGAACAAAAACAACAAGAGCGAGACTCAGCCATGCAAACCCCATCCAGCCGTTCCCGGCTGACCATCGTCATCTGCTTCATCATCGCCCTGATCGAAGGGCTCGACCTGCAATCGGCCGGCATCGCTGCCGCCGGTATTCGCGCTGCCTTCAACCTCGAACCGAGCATGATGGGCTGGATGTTCAGCGCCAGCATCATCGGCCTGCTGCCCGGTGCCTTCCTCGGTGGCTACGTGGCCGATCGCATCGGGCGCAAGAAGGTGCTGGTGGCCGCGGTGGTGCTGTTCGGCATCTTTTCCCTGTGGACGGCCTACACCAGCAGCCTGTCCGGCCTGTTGGCGGCGCGCTTTTTGACCGGTCTTGGCCTGGGGGCGGCGCTGCCCAACCTGATCGCCCTGTGCGCCGAGGCGGTCGAGGAGCGCCAGCGCAGCACGGCCATCAGCATCATGTATTGTGGCGTGCCCCTTGGCGGAGCGGCGGCGGCGGTGATCGGCATGCTGGCTGGCGAGGCCTGGCAATGGGTGTTCATCGTCGGTGGCGTCGCGCCGCTGGCCATCGCACCGCTGATGCTCTGGCTGCTGCCGGAGTCCTCGGCCTTCCACCAGCAGCAGGCGCGCGCCACGCAGGCGCGGCCTTCCACCGTGGAGGCACTGTGCGGTGAAGGCCGTACGCGCATCACCCTGTCGCTGTGGATCAGCTACTTCTTCACCCTCACCGTGATGTACATGCTGCTCAACTGGCTGCCGTCGCTGCTGCTGGAGTTGGGTTTCAGCAAGCCGCAGGCCGGTACCGTGCAGATGGTCTTCAACATCGGCGGGGCGCTTGGCTCGCTGCTCGGTGGGGTGCTGCTCGACCGTTTTCAGCGCACGCCGGTGGTGCTGTGCATCTACCTCGGCCTGCTGCTGGCGCTGGCCGGCATAGGCTTCTCCAGCACTCTGCCGAGCATGGCGGCGGCAGGCTTCGCGGCCGGTGTGTTCGTCATGGCTGCGCAACTGGTGCTCTACGCCCTGGCGCCGGCCTATTACCCGACGCAGGTGCGTGCTACCGGCGTGGGTGCGGCGGTGGCCATCGGTCGCCTGGGTTCGGTGAGCGGGCCACTGGCCGCCGGACACATCCTGGCCGCTGGCGCCGGTACGGCCGGTGTGCTGATGGCGGCTGCGCCGGGGCTGTTGGTGGCGGCCCTGGTGGTGGTCGCCATGGGCAGTCGGGAGCGTCGCGCGGCGGCTCCGGCTTGATGCCGCGAGGCGATCTTTCGTGATTTTTCGTTAATTAGGTTAATCATGCTGTCGATCACGCCATATCCACCGATTCTATCGGTGCGCTGATCGCACAAATCGAGCAAATAGTTAATTGACATAACTATTTGCTCGGCCTACCTTGAGCTCATCTACCCCACACATGCAGGACACCCCCATGAGCAAGTACGAAGCACGCTGGCAAACCGTGAAGGTCGACGTCGAAGAAGGCATCGGCTGGGTCACCCTGAACCGCCCGGAAAAACGCAACGCCATGAGCCCGACCCTCAACCGCGAGATGGTCGATGTGCTGGAAACCCTGGAGCAGGATGCCGACGTCGGCGTGCTGGTGCTGACCGGCGCCGGCGAGTCCTGGACCGCGGGTATGGATCTCAAGGAATACTTCCGTGAAGTCGATGCTGGCCCGGAAATCCTTCAGGAGAAGATTCGCCGCGAGGCCTCGACCTGGCAGTGGAAGCTGCTGCGCATGTACGCCAAGCCGACCATCGCCATGGTCAACGGCTGGTGCTTCGGCGGTGGCTTCAGCCCGTTGGTGGCCTGCGACCTGGCCATCTGCGCCGATGAAGCGACCTTCGGCCTGTCGGAAATCAACTGGGGCATCCCGCCGGGCAACCTGGTGAGCAAGGCCATGGCCGACACCGTTGGCCATCGTCAGTCGCTGTACTACATCATGACCGGCAAGACCTTCGGTGGGCAGAAAGCCGCCGAGATGGGCCTGGTCAACGAGAGCGTGCCGCTGGCGCAACTGCGCGAGACCACCATCGAACTGGCGCGTAACCTGCTGGAGAAGAACCCGGTGGTGATGCGTGCGGCGAAGATCGGCTTCAAGCGTTGCCGCGAGCTGACCTGGGAGCAGAACGAAGACTACCTGTACGCCAAGCTCGACCAGTCGCGCCTGCTGGACAAGGAAGGTGGTCGCGAGCAGGGCATGAAGCAGTTCCTCGACGACAAGAGCATCAAGCCGGGCCTGCAAGCCTACAAGCGCTGAGCTGTTCCAGGGGCGGTCGTGCCCGCCCCCGTATAACAATCACAAGATGGAGCCAGACCATGTTCGAAGTGCCTTTGCTGATCGCCGGGCAGACGCGCCCGGCCACGGGCGGCGCAGTGTTCGAGCGCCGTAGTCCCTTTACCGGCGAGGTCGTCAGTCGCGTCGCCGCCGCGACCCTCGATGATGCCGATGCCGCTGTCGCTGCCGCGCAGGTCGCTTTCCCGGCCTGGGCCGCGCTGGGGCCTGGCGAGCGCCGCGCGCGCCTGCTGGAGGCCGCCCGTTTGCTGGAGGCCAACCGCGACCGTTTCACGGCCATGGCCGTGGAAACCGGTGCTACCGCCGACTGGTATGGCTTCAACGTCAAGCTGGCGGCCAACATGCTGCGCGATGCTGCCGGCATGACCACGCAGATCAAGGGCGAGGTGATCCCTTCCGACGTGCCGGGCAGCTTCGCCATGGCCCTGCGTCAGCCTTGCGGCGTGGTGCTGGGCATTGCCCCGTGGAACGCGCCGATCATCCTCGGCACCCGCGCCCTGGCCATGCCTCTGGCCTGCGGCAACACCGTGGTGCTCAAGGCTTCGGAAAACAGCCCGGCGGTGCATGCGCTGATCGGCGAGGTGCTGCAGCAGGCCGGCCTCGGCGATGGCGTGGTCAACGTCATCAGCAACGCCCCGGCCGACGCCGCCGCCATCGTCGAGCGGCTGGTGGCCAACCCGGCGGTGCGCCGCGTCAACTTCACCGGCTCCACCCATGTCGGGCGCATCATCGGCCAGCTCGCCGCGAAGCACCTGAAACCGGCAGTGCTGGAGCTGGGCGGCAAGGCGCCGCTGCTGGTGCTGGACGACGCCGACCTGGAACAGGCCGTGGCCGCCTCGGCTTTCGGCGCCTACTTCAACCAGGGGCAGATCTGCATGTCCACCGAGCGCCTGGTGGTCGACGAGCGCATTGCCGACGACTTCGCCGCGCGTCTGGCCGCCAAGGTCGCCACCCTCAAGGCTGGTTTGCCTGGGCAGGCCGTGCTCGGTTCGCTGATCGATGCTGCCGCTGGCGAACGCATCATGAGCCTGGTGCAGGATGCCGTGGACAAGGGCGCCGTGCTGCTGGCCGGCGGGCAGATCGACGGCAGCGTGATGCAGCCGGTGCTGCTCGACCGCGTGACCCCGGCCATGCGCCTGTACCGCGAGGAGTCCTTCGGCCCGGTGGCGGTGATCCTGCGCGGGCAGGGCGACGAGGAACTGCTGCGCCTGGCCAACGATTCGGAGTTCGGCCTGTCTTCGGCGATCTTCAGCCGTGACGTGTCCCGCGCGCTGAACCTGGCGCAGCGGGTGGAGTCGGGCATCTGCCATATCAATGGGCCGACCGTGCACGACGAGGCGCCGATGCCGTTTGGCGGGGTGAAGTCCAGCGGTTACGGCAGTTTCGGCTCCAGCGCGAGCATCGACCACTTCACCCAGTTGCGCTGGGTGACGATGCAGAACGGCCCGCGCCAGTACCCGATCTGAACGATCGGCAACGCCTTGCATAGCTTCAGCCCGTGAGTCCTTGAACGGGCTGTGAGCGCCCCGAATCGAGTTTGCCGGAAAGCCCCGGCGTCGCGTCGTGCCCGAACCGGCACGACCGGAGGTGATAACAAGTGAACAATGCACCCTCCCAATCGCTCGCTGCCCGCTATCGTCCGGTAGCCCTCGGCTCGCCCGACGTGCACATCGAGGAGCGGGCCGGCAGCGTCTATCTCAATGCCCGCGAGCCCCTGGCGACCTTGCCCGCACGCCTGCTCGACCGCCTGCTGCACTGGGCCGAGGTGCGCGCTGAGCACACCTTCGTCGCCCGCCGTGGCGGCGATGGGCAATGGCAGCGCATCAGCTACCGCGACATGCTGGCACGCGTACGCTGCATCGCCGCGCACCTGCTCGAGCATGACCTGAGCGAGCAACGCCCGCTGGTGATCCTCTCCGGCAACGACCTGGAGCACCTGCAACTGGCTCTGGCCGCCATGTACATCGGCGTGCCCTATTGCCCGGTATCGCCGGCCTATTCCACCGTGGCCCGCGACTACACCAAGCTGCAGCACATCTTCGACCTGCTGCGTCCGGGCCTGGTGATGGCGGCCGATGGTGCCGCCTTCAGCCGCGCCATCGAGGCCGTGGTGCCGGCTGACGTGCCCCTGCTGCTGGTGCAGGGCGAAGTGGCGGGGCGTCAGGCCCTGCGTTTCGATGACCTGCTGACGCCGCGTGACCTGACTGGTGCCGATGCCGCTTTCGCCCGCACCGGGCCGGAGAGCATCGCCAAGTTTCTGTTTACCAGTGGCTCGACCAAGCTGCCCAAGGCGGTGGCCACCACCCAGCGCATGCTCTGCGCCAACCAGCAGATGCTGCTGCAGACCTTCCCGGTGTTCGGCGAAGAGCCGCCGGTGCTGGTGGACTGGCTGCCGTGGAACCACACCTTCGGCGGTAGCCACAACGTCGGCATCGTCCTGTACAACGGCGGCAGCCTGTACCTCGATGATGGTCGCCCGACGCCGCAACTGTTCGGCGAAACCCTGCGCAACCTGAAAGACATATCGCCCACCGCCTACCTCACCGTGCCCAAGGGCTGGGAGGAGTTGGTGGTGGCGCTGGAGCAGGATGGCGAGCTGCGCGAGCGCTTCTTCGCGCGGGTGAAGCTGTTCTTCTTCGCCGGTGCCGGCCTCAGCCAGCCGGTCTGGGATCGCCTCGATCAGGTGGCCGAGCAGCATTGCGGCGAACGTATCCGCATGATGGCCGGCCTGGGCATGACCGAGACGGCGCCGTCCTGCACCTTTACCACCGGGCCGCTGTCCATGGCCGGTTATGTCGGCCTGCCCGCGCCGGGCTGCGAGGTCAAGCTGGCGCCGGTGGACGGCAAGCTGGAGGCGCGCTTCCGGGGCCCGCACGTCATGCCTGGCTACTGGCGCCAGGCCGAACTCAACGCCGAGGCCTTCGACGAGGAGGGCTTCTACCGCTCCGGTGATGCCCTGCGTTTCGCCGATGCCGCCAACCCGCACTGGGGCCTGATGTTCGATGGGCGCATCGCCGAGGACTTCAAGCTCAGCACCGGCGTGTTCGTCAGCGTCGGGCCGCTGCGTACCCGCGTCATCCTGCAGGGCGCGCCCTATGTGCAGGACGTGGTGGTGACCGGGCCGGATCGTCAGCGCATCGGCCTGCTGGTATTCCCCAGTGTGCCGGCCTGCCGGGCACTGGCCGGGTTGCCGAGCGACGCCCGCGTCGAAGCGGTGCTGGCCGCCGAGCCCGTACGGCAGTGGCTGGCCGGGCTGCTGCAGGAACTCAACCGTGAAGCCACCGGTCTGGCCTCGCATGTCGCCTGGGCTTGCCTGATGGCCGAGGCGCCGAGCCTGGATGCCGGCGAGATCACCGACAAGGGCTCGCTCAACCAGCGTGCGGTGCTCAGCCGCCGCGCCGAGCTGATCGAGCGTCTGTACGCCGACCCCGCCGCACACTGCGTGCTGGCGCCGGAGCAGGCATGAAGGGCCAGTTCGAGGCCTTCCGCGACGTGGCCTTGCTGGCCGCCGCGCGCACGCCCTGGGTCGACTACTGCGGGCCACTGGCCCAGGTATCGCCCATCGACCTCGGCATCCATGTCGCCCGCGCCGTGCTGGCGCGGGCCGGCATCGGCGGCGAGCAGGTCGACGGCGTGCTGGCCGGCAGCATGGCCCAGGCCAGTTTCGACGCCTACATGCTGCCCCGGCATATCGGCCTTTACGCCGGTGTGCCGATTGAGGTGCCGGCGCTGGCGGTGCAGCGCATCTGCGGAACGGGGCTGGAACTGTTGCGCCAGGCCGGCAACCAGCTCGAACGCGGCAGCGCCAGCCTGGCGCTGTGCGTGGCGGCGGAATCGATGTCGCGCAATCCCATCGCCAGCTACGAGCACCGGGGCGGCTTTCGGCTCGGTGCGCCGGTGGGTTTCAAGGATTTTCTCTGGGAGGCGTTGCTCGACCCGGCCATCGCCCAGACCATGATCGACACCGCGCAGAACCTCGCCCAGCGCTACGGCCTGCGCCGTGAAGAGGTGGATGCATTCGCCTTGGGCAGTTTCGACAAGGCGCTGGCAGCGCAGGCCGAGGGTTGGTTCGACGCTGAGATTGCGCCGGTCAGCAGTAGCCGGTTCGAGCTGGCGGGTTATCAACCGCGTCACCTCAGCCTGCCGCGCAAGGTCACGCAACTGGAGCGTGACAGCCATCCTCGGCAGACCAGTGCCGAGGCCCTGGCGGCACTGTCGCCGGTCAGCCCCGGTTCGGTGCAGACCGCTGGCAACAGTTGCGCGCTGGTCGATGGTGCCGCTGCCATGCTGGTGGGCGATGCGCGAACCGCTAAGTCGCCCTTGGCCTTACTGCGCGCCAGTGCGGTGGTCGGTGTGCCGCCGGAGATCATGGGCATCGGCCCGGCGCCGGCCATTCGCCTGCTGCTCGACGGCGCCGGCCTGAGCCTGGACGCCATCGACAGTCTGGAAATCAACGAAGCCCAGGGCGCCCAGGTGCTGGCCGTGCAGCGCGAGCTGGAGCTGGATCCGGCGCGCCTGAACCGTCATGGCGGCGCCATCGCCCTCGGCCACCCACTGGCCGCCACCGGCCTGCGCCTGGCCCATAGCGTCGCTCGCCAACTGGCCGCACGCGGCACTCGCTACGGCATCGCCGCCGCCTGCATCGGCGGCGGGCAGGGCATGGCCCTGTTGCTGGAAAACCCCGCCCATCGCTGAAGGATTCGCGCATGACGCACTACCGTGCCCCGCTGGATGACATGCGTTTCGTCATCGAACACTGGCTGGACGCCGAACAGGACTGGGCACGGCTGCCGGCCTTCGCCGAGCTGGATCACCCCCTGGCCGCCCAGGTGCTGGAGCAGGCAGCGCGCTTCGCCGAGGAGCGTCTGGCGCCGTTGAACACGCCCGGCGACCGTCAGGATTGCCGGCTGGAGAACGGTCGGGTGATCACCCCGGACGGCTTCGCCGAGGCTTACCAGGCGTTCGTCGAGGGCGGTTGGCCGTCGCTGGCCTGCGCGCCGGAGTGCGGCGGCCAGGGCTTGCCGCAACTGCTCAACGTCGGCCTGCTGGAAATGCTCTATGCCGCCAACCATGCCTGGGCCATGTACCCGGGCATCGCCCATGGTGCTTACGAGGTGGTGCGCCGCTTTGCCAGTGCAGAGCTGCAGGCCGCCTGGTTGCCGGGGCTGGTGGATGGCACCTGCGTGCCCACCATGTGCCTTACCGAACCCCAGGCCGGCAGCGACGTCGGCCTGCTGCGTTGCCGCGCCGAGCCGGCGGAGGCGGGCAGCTACCGCCTGCACGGCAGCAAGTTGTTCATTTCCGGCGGCGATCATGACCTGGGCGAGAGCATCCTCCATCTGGTGCTGGCGCGCCTGCCCGATGCGCCCGCCGGCACCCGTGGCATCTCGCTGTTCCTGGTTCCGCGTGAACTGGATGGGCAGCCCAACGGGGTGCTCTGCGACGGCCTGGAACACAAGCTCGGTATCCGTGGCAGTGCCACCTGCAGCCTGCGTTTCGATGGTGCCCGTGGCTGGCTGCTGGGCGAGCCGAATCAGGGGCTGGCGGCGATGTTCGTGATGATGAATGGCGCGCGTCTGCACGTTGGCCTGCAAGGGCTGGGGCATGCCGAGTTCGCCCACCAGCAGGCCAGTGCCTATGCCGCCGAACGCCGGCAGATGCGTGCCGTGCCGCGCCCGGCGGGGGCGAGCGGCGAGGCCGACCCCATCGCCGCGCACCCGGCCATGCAGCGCATTTTGCAGACGCTGGAGGCACAGACCCAGGGCATGCGCATGCTCGGCTACTGGGCCGCACACCTGCTGGATATCGCCGAGCAGGCGCAGGACGCAGATCAGCGCGACGAGGCCGAGGCCCTGGCGTCGCTGCTGACCCCGGTGGTCAAGGCCTGGTTCACCGAGCAGGGCTTCCAGCTCGCCAGCCAGGCGCTGCAGGTATTCGGCGGCTACGGCTACTGCACCGAATACCCCATCGAACAGACCCTGCGCGACAGCCGCATCGCCATGATCTACGAAGGCACCAACGAGATTCAGGCCAACGATCTGCTGCTGCGCAAGCTGCTGCCAACAGTGGCGCCAGGCGTGCCCGTGCTGGTCAGGCTGATCGCTGAGGAATGCCAGCGTGGCGAAGGCTCCCCCCTGCAAACGCAGGCCGAAGCGCTGGTCGAGCTATTGGCCGATTGGCAGGCGGCACTGGCTCAACTGCGTGAAAGCCAGGGCAACGCGTCGCAACGCCCCTACGAGGCTGCCGTGGACATGCTGCAGGTGACCGCCTTGTTGCTGCTGGGCCATGCCTGGCTGCGTGCCGCCCGTGTCAGCCGCGAGCGTGGCCTGGGCGAGGCGCGTGAGGTGACGGCGCGGTTCTTCTTCCACCGTCTGTTTCCGCAGGCTCGTCATCACTTGCACCTGGCCATGGCCTGATGGCCATGGCGGTGCGGTGACGGGGCTTACTCCACGGCTTCGTAGGGTAGGCCGACGTAGTTCTCGGCAATGGTGCGGCGCCCGGCCTCGGAGCCGACGAAGTAGTCCAGCTCGGTCTGCTGCATGCGCTGGCTGAAGGCGTCTGTGTCGGGGAAGCGGTGCAGCATCGAGGTCATCCACCAGGAGAAGCGCTCGGCCTTCCAGATCCGGCGCAGGCAGATTTCCGAATACTTCTCCAGCAACTCCGTGCGGCCTTCCTGATGCACCTTGAGCAGGATGCGGTACAGCGTACTGACGTCGCTGGCCGCCAGGTTCAGACCCTTGGCACCGGTGGGCGGGACGATGTGCGCGGCGTCGCCGACGAGGAACAGGTGGCCGTACTGCATGGGCTCGACCACGAAGCTGCGCAGCGGCGCGATGCTCTTCTCGATGGACGGGCCGGTGATCAGTTTGGCGGCAGTGGCGGCAGGCAGGCGGCGCTTGAGTTCGTCCCAGAAACGCTCGTCCGACCAGTCCTCGACCTTCTCCTCGCTGCTGACCTGCACGTAGTAACGGGTGCGGGTTGGCGAGCGCATACTGCACAGGGCGAAGCCACGTTCGTGGTTGGCATAGATCAGCTCTTCGTTGACTGGCGGGGTATCGGCCAGTACGCCGAGCCAGCCGAAGGGGTAGACCCGCTCGAACTCCTTGAGCACACCGTCGGGAATGGATTGGCGCGATACGCCATGGAAGCCGTCGCAGCCGGCAATGTGCTCGCAATCCAGGCGTATATGCTGGCCGTCGTGAACGAAGGTGACATAGGGCTGCTGGCCCTTGAGATCGTGTAACTGCACATCACTGGCGCCGTAGAAGCTTGGCGCGCCGCAGGCAGTGCGGGCTTCCATCAGGTCGCGGGTGACTTCGGTCTGGCCGTAGACCATCACCGTCTTGCCACCGGTCAGGCCGCGCAGGTCGATGCGCTCCAGGCGGCCATCGAAGGCCAGCTCGAAGCCATCGTGCACCAGGCCTTCGCGATCCATGCGCTCGCTGACGCCGGCTTCGCGCAGCAGGTCGACCATGCCCTGTTCGAGCACGCCGGCGCGGATGCGGCTGAGCACGTAGTCGGGGCTCTGGCGCTCGATGATGACGTTGTCGATGCCGGCCTTGTGCAGCAACTGGCCGAGCAGGAGGCCGGACGGACCGGCGCCGATGATTGCAACTTGGGTTTTCATTGTTGTTGTCCCTTGGGTGACAGTCGTGTGCAAGACACAGAGCTAGGAAGCAGTATTTTTGATGCATCGTTGTGGCGTATGAAGGCACTATCTGCTTGGTTACTTGGACTTTTCGAGGATTGGCATGGCCGGTCAGGTTCCTGTGTTCAAACTCTACGGCGAGGATCGCGCCTGGCCGACGCCAGACCTGCTCCACTGCGAGTCCATCGCCGAACGCAGCCGCCTGCACGGCTGGGAAATCAGCGCTCACCTGCACAGCGATCTGCTGCAGGTGCTGTACATCCAGAGCGGACATGCCGAGGTGGAGATCGACGGCCAGACGCGGGTGCTCGAACAGTCGGCGGTGCAGGTGGTGCCGGCGCTATGCGTGCATGCCTTTCGCTTTTCCGAGGACATCCAGGGCCATGTGCTGACCCTGGCCCAGCCGCTGGTCGACGAGCTTGGCGCCGTTCTGGAGCGGCCCCCACTGACGGCGGCGGCCTGCTACCTGGTCGAGGCTCATCGGCAGCGCCTGGACATGCTGTTCGGCACGCTGGCCCACGAGTACGGGCGGCATGAGGCCGGGCGCGAACTGATGCTGCAGTCGCTGATCAGCGCGCTGCTGGTATGGCTGGCGCGCCAGGCTCTGGCCGGCGAGCGTGCCGAGGCCTCGATGAACGACCGGGGGCGTAATCACCTGCGCCGCTTTCAGGGCCTGGTCGAGCAGCAGTATCGCGAGCACCGCCCGCTGGATTGGTACGCCTCGCAACTGGGCCTGAGCGTGGCGCATCTGAACAGCCTGTGCCGGCGCCTGGCTGGGCAGTCCGGCTTGCAGTTGATCCACCAGCGCCTGTTGCTCGAAGCCAAGCGCAATCTGGTCTATACCTCGATGACCGTGGCCCAGGTGGCCGACAGTCTAGGGTTTTCCGAGGCGGCTTATTTTTCGCGTTTCTTCCGGCGCGCGACGGGGCTTTCGCCGAGGGCGTTCCGTGATCAGCGCTGAGCCGGCGGCTGTCTGGAAAACGGCTCTGTGCTGCGGGTTTTGACGGTTTCGCGCAGCCATGAATGGGCCGCGCTATATTTCTTTCGGCAGGTCTCAAGCGCTTCTTGGGCATGCCGATAGCCTGTTAGATCGTACTCGCCGAAGCGTTCCTGCCGATGGCGGATTTTTCACTCTCGAGAGCAAGTCGAATGAATATCAAGCAGAAGCTGACCTGGGCATTTGCCGCTATCGCGTGCGTGCCCATTCTCCTGGTTGCCGCGGTGGTCATCTACAACCTGCGCGCGCAGGCCGAGGCAGACTTCCTCGACAGCAGCTCTCGTGAGATCCGCCAGGTCGACAACGCCATGGGCATGTTCTTCAAGGGCATCAGCGAGAACATCGATTACATCGCCAGTCTGCCGGAGATCCTGGCAGCCCCGACCCTGAAGAACTACTCGTCGGCCGATGCCCCCAGCCAGCCGTTGCCGGCAACCAACCAGGCGCTGGAAAGCCTCTTCGACCGCTTCGCCAAGGCGCACCCGACCACGGCTTACATGTCCTATGGTCGGGTCGATGGCGGCTATGCCATCTGGCCGGGCGACCCCGGCCTGAAGAGCTACGACCCGCGCGTACGTCCCTGGTACAAGACCGCCATGGCTTCGCCGGGCAAGACGGTGCGCACCGCGGCTTACTACTGGGCACCGGATGACGCCGTGCTGATCGGCACCGTGCGTGCCGTCAACGATACGCAGGGCAACCTGGCCGGCGTGGTCGGGCTGGACGTGTCGCTCAAGCAGCTCACCGATCTGGTCAAGCAGATCAAGATCGGCGAAACCGGTTACCTGATGCTGGTCGAAGACAGCGGCAACGTCCTGGTCGACCCGAGCAACGCGGAACACAACTTCAAGCTGCTTTCCGACCTGGGCGGGGACTACGCCAAGATGGCCGGCGCCAATGGTCTGCTGGAGGTGGAGATTGGCGGTACTCACTACATGGCCAACATCTGGTCGTCGCCCACGCTGGGCTGGCGCTTCATTGGCCTGATCGAGCGTGGCGAGGTCATGGCCAAGGCCAACGCGCTGGCCTGGCAGATCGGTGTGATCGTGCTGTTGCTGGCGATTGCCTTCGCCGTGGTCGGTACCGTGTTCGCCAACCTCATCGTCAACCCGATTCGCAGCGTGGCCAACGGCCTGGAAGGGATCGCACAGGGCGAGGGTGATCTGACCCGCAGCCTGACCGTGCAGGGCAAGGATGAAACGGCACTGTTGGCGCGCTGGTTCAACCAGTTCCTCGGCACCATCCGCCAACTCGTGCAGAACATCATCCAGGCTTCTGCGGCGCTGCGGCAGACCTCCGAGGGTTCGACCCGCGTGGCGCACGACATGAACGACGTGGCCGAGCGTCAACGTGGCGCCGTGGAAATGGTCTCCACGGCCTTCAACGAAATGGTCGCCACCGCCAACGAAGTCGCGCGCTCCTGCAGCGAGGCCGCCAGCTCTGCCGACGACGGCCAGCGTCAGGTGCATGCCGGGCAGACGCAGATCGAAGATGCCACCGACAGCGTCACCCGCCTGAGCGACAACCTGAAGCAATCGGCTCTGGCGCTGCAGGCTCTGGAGCAGGACAGCCAGAACATCAACGCCATCCTCGGCACCATCCGCTCGATTGCCGAGCAGACCAACCTGCTGGCGCTCAACGCGGCCATCGAGGCGGCGCGTGCTGGCGATCAGGGCCGTGGCTTCGCCGTCGTTGCCGACGAGGTGCGAGCTCTGGCGCGGCGCACCGCCGATTCCACCGGTGAAATCGACAGCCTGCTCGGCGGCCTGGCGCGGCGTACCCAGGAAGTGACCCGGCAGATGCAGAACAGCCTGGAGATGTCCCAGTCCAGCGTCGAGCGCATCAGCCTGGCCAGCCAGAGCTTCGAGCAGATTCGCGGTTCGGTGGATCACATTCGTGACCAGAACACCCAGATCGCCACGGCCGCCGAGGAGCAGCATCAGGTCGCCGAAGAGATCAACCGCCACATCGCTCAGATCCAGAGCGATGCCCTGCTGGTGGAAAACCTCGCGCAGTCTGCGCACCGTGACTCGCAGGAGCTGGCGCAGCTTTCCGAACAGCTGCACGGCCTGGTCGGACGCTTCCGCGCCTGATGCCGCAGCTTGCCAGGCCGGTTCCGTTGGAGCCGGCGCAGCCTGGCTGATTTCTTCAAAACCCCTGAAACCGCAAGCGGTTCAGGGGTTTTGTATTTGTAGCTGGTCGCCTGACGGTTCAGGCCTGGACATGGCGTGCGCTGGTCGCTGTATCACATGAGGCGATACCTGCTAGCGATAAATGCGACTAACGAGCCCTGGCAGGGGTTCGGTAGCCTGCTCAGGCTGACCCCAACTACAAGAAGAAAGGCTGCCTGATGAAGTACCTGCTGCCGCTTGCCGTTCGATGCCACCCCATTCACCTGCCCGTATCTGGCGCCCCATCGATCAACGGGGGCCTGCAGCCATGAACAGGTTGAAGAGTGGCTTGGGTAATCTTTCCGTAGGCGCCAAGTTGTGGCTGGGCTTTGGCCTCGTGCTGCTGCTCACGGCGGGCGTCGCAATCACGGCCTTCACCTCCATTGCGTCCCTGCAGCAACGCAGTGAACGGCTGCGTGCCGAGCTGCAAGTGCAAGCGCGCGTCTTGCAGGCGCGCATCGCCGAAAAGGACTTCGCGTTGTTGCTCGATGAGCGTTTCGCCGAGCAGGTACAGGCGATCATGGCGCAGTTGCAGGAGGGCGCCCTGGGCCGCAACGAAAAACTCGCGCCCGTGGCCCAGGGCTACCTGCATGAGTTCGAGCAGTACGCTCAGGCGCTGCGTCAGTTGCAGGCGGCTCGAATCCAGATGCAACGCACGGCACGGGTCGCCTCGGAAAGCTTCGCGGCGGTCTTTTTCGATCAGCTCGATGCGCTCTCCTCGGCTGCAGAACAGGCCGCGGATACTTCGGAGCAACTCACGCTGCTGGAGCAGAGCGCCGCGTTGCGCGACAAGCTGGCGCAGGTGCGTGACAGCGAGCTGAATTACAGCCTGGACAATGATCAGAACCGCCTGGCCGAGTGGGAAATGGGCATGAGCGATGTGCTCGCCGCCATCGATACCCTGGCGTTGAGAGTGACGGAGGAGGGGCAGACATCCTTGCGCGAAGCGCGGGACGCACTGGCGACCTATCGCCAGTCATTCACTCAGTTCGCCGACAGCCGCAGTCGCATCGTCGAGGCCGCCGCTGGCATGCAAAAGCAGAGTGCCGAGCTCGCGGGGTTGTTGGCCGAGCTTGAGCAAGAGCAATCCACCGCCATCGTCGAGGAGGGTAGTGCGGCGTTCTGGCAACTCGTTCTGATTACATTGCTGGCATTGAGCCTGGGCGTTGGCGCCAGCTTGTTGATTCGCCTGGCCATTCTGCGGCCGTTGCGTGAGGTCGTGACGCTGGCCCGACGTATCGCCGCTGGCGATCTCGCTGCGGAGCCTGCGCAGGTGACGCGCAAGGACGAACTGGGTCTGCTCCTGCAGGCCTTTGGCGGCATGCTCGATAGTCTGCGAGGGCTGGTGGCAGGCATTGGCCAGGGGGTGGCGCAACTCAACGTTACTGCTGGCACCCTGGCTGCTGTGATCAGTCATAGCCACGCGGGCGTGGAGCAGCAGCGCCAGGAGACCGAGGTGGCGGTGAGCGCCATGCAACAGATGAGCGCCACCGCGCGGGAAGTGGCGCGCAATACCTCCGAGGCCAGCGAGGCCGTGCAGCAGGCCAACGAACAGGCTTCCGGGGGCAGCCAACTGGTGCAGCAGTCCGCCGCGCGAGCCGAGTCGCTGGCCGAGGAAATGAGCGGCTGCGCTGCGGTGATGCATGAGCTGTTGGGCGAGTGCTCGGCGATCAATGGCGTGCTCGATGTGATCAAGGCGGTGGCCGAACAGACTAATCTGCTGGCGCTCAACGCCGCGATCGAAGCGGCGCGGGCCGGTGAGCAGGGGCGCGGTTTTGCCGTGGTCGCCGATGAGGTGCGCGCGCTGGCGCGACGAACCCAGGCGTCCACGGGCGAGATCGAAGGACTCATCACGCGCCTGGGTCAGGTTGCGCAGCAGGCGGCCACACGTCTGCAGCACAGCCGTGTACAGACTGACGAGTCCGCCAAACTGGCGAGCCAGGCCGCCAGCGCATTGCTGCGCATCACTGAGGCGGTTGCCACCATCGAGAGGATGAATCAGCAGATCGCGACTGCCGCAGAGCAGCAGAGCGTGGTGGCTGACGACGTTCATCACGGTATTGCCCGTGTGCGTGCCGTGGCCGAGGAGAGTTCGAGGCAGAGCCAGTCGCTGCAGGCATCGACCGTGGAATTGCAGCAGGTCAGTGATGCGCTGAAAGTGGCCGTTGGCCATTTCAGAACCTGAGGGTGTCGCCAGGCGATGCTCTAGGCGTTGGCGCCCTGCGTCGCTCCACCTCCTGCATCCCTGAAGTCGTCGCGGTATCCAGGCTGCGCGACGTCCTCCAAGACGATTACGTTGATCCTGCCGAACGGGCTCTGCACTCGCCTGAACCCAGGGTAATTCTCCCCATGGAGTAGCCGTAGGGCGGGACTCAGGAGCGCCAGCGAACAGTCCGCCGGGCCATGTCGAGTCCGGCACTACACCTCACGTCCAATACTCCTCCGCCAGCGAGGCTGCATTGCTATGCGAGGGAAGGTAGAGCGACGCAGCAGAGGACGTCGTACCTTCAGCAAAAAAAACGGCAGGGCTTGCGCACCTGCCGTATAAGCACTGCTTAGCGTCGAGGCTACTCAGTGAGGCGTATTAGGCCACTCGGCCGCCGAGGGTTTCCGCGACCCAGTCGGCGATGTACTGGCCGGCGTTGATGCTGTTGTCGAAGCTGGAGTGCTGCACGCCACCAGTACGCTCGTCGAAAATCTTCAGCTCACGTTTGGGGCTGTTGACCAGTTGCTCGTAGGTGCGCTCGGCCCATTTCAGCGGGATCTGCGAATCCTTCAGGCCGTGGGTGACCAGGAACGGTACCTTGATGCGGTCGAGCACGCCGTCCAGGTGCACGTTCTCGGCGATGCGCATGAAGTCGTCCATGTCCTTGGCACCCCAGACCCACTGCACGTGCGCCCAGTAGTGCGGCACCGGGAAGCTGCCTTCCTTTTCCAGGCGACGTTTCTGCACATCGCGCCAGTCATGGTTGGCGCCCCACACCACGCCGCAGGCGAAACGCGGCTCGAAGGCCACCGCGCGCGGGCAGTAGTAACCGCCGAGGGACACGCCTTCCATGCCGATGCGCTTGGCATCGACGTCGCTGCGGGTTTCCAGCCAGTCGAACACGCGGCTGGCCCAGTGCTCACTGTCGTAGCGCGCGGTCAGGTTGTGCAGGCGCAGTGCCTCGCCGGTGCCCGGCTGGTCGATGATCAGCGAGGACACGCCGCGCTTGGCCAGCCAGGCCGGCAGGCCGACGCGGTATTTCATTTCCTTGGTCGAATCCAGACCGTTGACCTGCACCAGCAGAGGCGCCGGGCCGGTGACGCCTTCGGCACGCACGTAGAGGCCGGAGATGTGCTTGCCCTCGTAGGGGATTTCGACCCGCTCGCAGTTTTCCTTGGACAGCGCGAGGCCACGGGCGAAGGTGTCGAGGAAGCGCTGGTACAGCTCTGTGCGACCGGGTGCGCCGTGGGCCTGCAGGCGCTCGCAGGTCAGGTAGTAGGTGGCGGCGCGGTTGTATTTCTCGCCGGCGGAGAGCAGGCGGCCCAGCTCCTCGTCTTCCTTGGCCATGCTGCACAGCTTGTCGGCCATCTTCGCCCAGGTTTCGCGGAAGGCGGCGGTGCCGGCGGCATCCGGCTGCTTGGCGGCTTCGACCAGAGGCTTGCACATCTCTTCGATCTCGCCGATGCGCGCGCCCATCTCGATGGCCAGGTTGACGGAAAGATCCCAGACGTAATTGGTGGGGAAGTAACGGAACATTCTTGTTGTCCTTGTAGGTCGTCTGCTGCGCCCAGCGCGTGGGCGCAATGGCAGATCACCTTAGAGACGAATCAAGGCAGTTGGCCAATCGTTACTTGGGATGCGAGGTATCGCCTTATGCGATGCCTGGGGCCGCCATGTCCACCGTCTTGATCAGCTCATGGATACGCTCGCGCAGCCAGCGGTGCATGGGGTCGCCGTCCATGCTGCGGTGCCAGAGCATGAATTCACGCATGGCGGGAATCTTCACCGGCGCCGGCAGAATGCGCAGGGGCAGGTAGCGGGCATAGAGCAATGCCAGGCGGCGGTGCATGGTGGCGATGCGCTGGGTGCCGATGACCAGTTGCGGCAGGGTATTGAAGTCGTGGGTGATGACTTCCAGGCGGCGGTTGAAGCCATATTGGCTGACGAACCAGTCCTCGATGCTGAGGCTGCGGTTGCGGCCGAAGCCCACCGAGACGTGGCCCATCTCCATGTACTGTTCCAGTGTCAGTTGCTCGCCGACCTGCTTGTTGCCTTGCCAGACCACGCAGACGTGCTCTTCCTCGAACAGCAATTGCGCCGGATGGCCCTCGATCACGTAGCGCTCGGGCACGATCATCAGGTCGATCTCGCCACGTACCAACAGCTCGCCGTCATTGGGCGCGAGCATGTCGAAGGTGATGTGTGGCGCTTGCTCATGGATCTTCTGAATGACCCGCGAGAACAACACGGTGATCAGGTAGTCGGAGGCCGTCAGCTTAAAGTGGCGCTTGCTCGATGCCGGGTCGAATGCCTGCTTGGTGGTGATCGACGAGCGGATGGTCAGCAGCACTTCACGTATGGGTGTGGCCAGTTCCAGGGCATAGGGGGTGGGCTGCATCTTGCGCCCCACCTGCACCAGCAATTCGTCCTCGAAAAAGGTGCGCAGACGGCCGAGCACGCCGCTGGTGGCCGATTGCGTCATGTGCAGGCGTTCGGCGGCGCGGGTGATGTTCTGCTCTTCCAGCAGAATATCCAGCGCGACCAGAAGGTTCAGATCCAGATGGTTGAAACGCATGGCACGGTTCCTACTTGTTGTATTTATTTTCGAGATACCTTTGCGCCCGGCCATCGATTAGTCAATCGGGGCTTATCGGGTGATGGTGCATTGCCGCTCTAGATAAGCCCTGCGCTTGGTATCGCGTTTCTCGATAGGTCGCATCCCGACACGCGATTGGTCAGGCGTGCCCCTCGTGCTCCATCTTGCCTGCCACGTCGGGCAGTACCGTGCTGCTCCGATCTCCACCACCAGCGCTTCGCCAAGGCGCTGGCAGAACAATTTCAATGGAGTGGTAGCGATGAAGATCATTGGCCTTGACGCGCTGGTATTTGGCGTCGATGACCTCCAGGCCTGTGCCGATTGCCTGCGCGACTATGGCCTGACTGCTGTCGAGTTGAACGAGCAGGGTGGGCGTTTCGAGGCGCTGGATGGCACCGCCATCGTCATCCGTCGGCATGACGACCCAGCCTTGCCGCCGGCCCTGGGCCCTGCGCCTTCCCTGCGTGAAACCCTGTATGGTGTCGAGTCCGCCGCCGACCTCGACGCCATCGCCGATGAGCTGGGGCGCGACCGTGAAGTGCGTCGCGATGCTCAGGGTGTGTTGCACAGCGTCGATGACATGGGCTTTGCCCTGGGCTTCCAGGTTACCTGCCGGCGTCCGTTCGCGGCCGCTGCCGACCTGACCAATGCGCCAGGCTCAGCACCGCAACGCCCGGCCAACGTGCCTGGCATCACGCCAGACATGCCGGCGCTGCCGCGTACCCTGTCGCACGTCGTGTACTTCGTGCCCGATGCCGCCAAGGGCGAGGCGTTCTACCGTGAGCGCCTGGGCTTCGTGACCACTGACACTTTCGTCGGTGTCGGCCCCTTCATGCGCACCGGGGCGATGGCCGACCACCATTGCCTGTTCATGATCCAGACCCCGCCGCACATGAAAGGCTGCGAACACTTCACCTTCCATATGGGCAGCGGCACCGAGGTGCTGCTGGCCGGGCGGCGTTTCGAGCAGAAGGGCTGGAGCAGCTTCTGGGGGCCGGGGCGTCACCTCTTCGGCTCCAACTGGTTCTGGTACTTCAACAGCCCGCTGGGTTGCCACATCGAGTACGACGCCGACATGGACACCCATGATGACCAGTGGGTGGCGCGCCAGGCGCCGATGTCCGCCGACAACTCGCAACTGTTTCTCTTCTCCTCTCGGGAGAAATGGGCACCAGGCGGCCCGCCGCCCAAGCAGGGCTGACCGTGCTGATTGCGCTCTGCCGCCTTGACGAGGTGGCGGACGGCTGTGCGCGTGGGCTCGACCCCCTGCAGCGCGGAAGGGACAGCCTGTTCGTTCTGCGCTGTGCGGGTGAAGTACGCCTGTATCGCAATAGCTGCCCGCATCAGCAGGTACCGCTGGAGTACCGCAAGGATCGCTTTCTCTCGGCCGATGGCTCACGGGTCATCTGCTACGCCCATGGCGCGCACTTCCTGCCGGACAGCGGCGTATGCGTATACGGGCCATGCCTGGGGGAGCGACTGACGTCGTTGCCGTGGGTCGAGCAGGACGGCTGGTTGTTGGTCGATGAGGCGGATTTGCTCTGAGTTGAGGTATCGCCATTGGCGATACATCGAATCCGAACATGCGATTAGTCAAATTCCCGGATAGGTCGGAAGCTGGTTCCAAGGGATGCGCGACACCCAGGCCAGCGGCCATTTCAAAACACAAGAACAACAAGCGAGAAGTGCCATGAATGCAATGAACAAGGTTCTGGTCGTCGGTGGTGGCATCGGTGGTCTGTGCGCCGCCATCGCCCTGCGCCGCAAAGGTATCAGCGTTGATCTGGTCGAGCTGAAATCGGAGTGGACCGTCTACGGTGTCGGCATCATCCAGCAGAGCAATGTGGTGCGCGAGATGTCGCGCCTGGGCCTGCTCGATGCCTATCTCGAGGCGGCTTATGCCTTCGAGGACGTGGCCATCAACACCACCGAAGGTCAGCAGTTGGTGCGTATTCCCGGCCAGCGCCTGGCCGGCCCGCAGTACCCGGCCAATGTCGGTATCTCCCGGCGCGCGCTGCACAAGGTGCTGAGCGAAACCACCCTCGAGTTGGGCGCCACCGTGCGCCTGGGCACCAGCGTGGAGTCCCTGGAGCAGGATGACGACGGTGTCGATGTGCTGCTGACCGATGGCACCCGTGCACGCTACGACCTGGTGGTGGGGGCCGACGGCCTGTACTCCAAGGTGCGCGAGATGCTCTTCGGCAATAAGTACCTGCCGCGTTTCACCGGCCAGTCGGTATGGCGCTACAACTTCCCGCGTCTGCCGCAGATCGATCACCTGGCCAACTTCCAGGGCCCGGCAGGCAATGCCGGTCTGGTGCCGCTCTCCGACGACCTCATGTACATGTTCACCACCTCGCACGAGCCAGGTAACCCGTGGATGCCTCATGACTGCCTGGCCGCCGAGATGCGCAAGCGTCTGCAGGACATGGGCGGGCTGATCGGCGAGCTGCGCGAGCAAATCGTCGATAACGACGAGGTTGTCTACAAGCCGCTGGAAGCCGTGTTCGTCGACGAGCCCTGGTATCGCGGCCGTGTCCTGATCATCGGTGATGCCGCGCATGCCACCACGCCGCACCTGGGGCAGGGCGCCGGCATGGCCATCGAGGACGCCCTGGTGCTCAGCGAAGAGCTGACTGGCGAAGGCGATTTGCCGCAGCAACTGGCGCGCTTCATGGCGCGTCGTTTCGAACGCTGCAAATACATCGCGGAGAAATCCCTGCTGGCCGGCGAGAAGGAGATGGCGCGCGATCGCGACTTCGACCGTATCGGCCTGGTCAAGGAAATGCTGGCCGTCACGGCCCAGCCTATCTGACCCCAAAAGACGGCCGGTCTCGCCAGCCGGCCGTCTGCGTGTGTTGCGGCGGCGCTTTGCACGACCCGCGTTGCCTTGCTGCGGTGTGCGAAGAAAGCAAGAAAACTCTCACAAGAACAACAAAGAGGTTTACATCGATGACAAATCGAGAGCTCGTTGCACCTCGGCAAAGGCTGACTGCCGGTCGCCTGACCCTTGCTGCGGCGCTGGTGGCCTGCGCCAACCAGGCATTGGCCTTTGAGATTGAAACCGGCAATCCGGATTTCAGTCTGCGCTGGGATAACACGGTCAAGTACAGCACCGCCTGGCGGGTGAAGGATCGCAGCGACAAACTGAGCGCCGGGCAATCCACGCTCAACCAGGACGACGGTGATCGTGCCTTCGGCAAAGGCCTGATCTCCAACCGCCTGGATATTCTCTCCGAGCTGGATATGGGGTTTCGCGATGTCGGTGCCCGCGTCAGCGCCGCCGGCTGGTACGACACCGAGTACCAGAAAGACAACGACAACGGCGATGCCACCCGCGCCAACCAGCGCTCGGTAGCCTATGACGAGTTCACCGACGATGCCCGCCACCTGCATGGCGGCGACGGTGAAATTCTCGACGCCTTCGTCTACTGGAACGGTGAGCTGGCCGACCGCGCGCTGTCGGTGCGCCTGGGCCGCCACGGCCTGGTCTGGGGCGAGAGCCTGTTCTTCGGCGCCAACGGCATTGCCGGCGGCATGGCCCCTGTCGACGTGGTCAAGGCGGTTTCCGTACCCAACACCCAGTTCAAGGAAATCACCCGTCCCGTCAACCAGATCTCCGCCACCTACCAGCTCACGGATGATGTGTCCCTCGGCGCCTTCTACCAACTGCAGTGGGAAGAAACCCGTCTGCCGGGGGCGGGCAGCTATTTCTCGGTGAGCGACACCATCGGTGAAGGCAACGAGCGCCTGATCGTCGGCGATCCGTTCCCTGACTTCCTTGGCGGCAACCCGGACAGCCCGGCAGCGTTCTTCCACGGCAAGGACAAGAAGGCCAAGGACTCCGGGCAAGGCGGTTTGCAGTTACGCATCACCGACGACACCGTGGAATATGGCCTGTACGCCATCCAGTATCACGACAAGTCGCCCAAGCTGTACCTGAAACGGGATGCCATTCCGGAGTTCAGCACCGGCAAGGTCGGCGAGTATTACTGGGTCTACCCGGAAGACATTCGCGCGCTGGGTGCCAGCTTCATCACCACGGTGGGCGAGTACAGCTTCGCCGGTGAAGCCTCGATGCGCTGGAACATGCCGCTCATTTCCGGTGGCCAAACGGTGCTCGCCGGCATGGACGCGGACAACGATGACGACCCGCTGTACGCCGTCGGTCGAACCGCGCACGTCAACCTCAACATGATCGCCTCGTTCGGACCGAACTTCATCGCCCAGGAATCCGGTCTGGTCGCCGAGGTTGCCTGGAACCGCCTGCTCAAGGTGACCGACAACCGCAACGCGCTGGATCCGAATGCCACCGACGACGCCATCGGCTTGAAGCTGGTGTACACCCCGACCTATCGCCAGGTGATATCGGGCATCGATATCAGCGTGCCGGTCGGCCTCAGCTACTTCCCGATGGGCAAGTCTGCCGTGGTCAGCTCGTTCGGCCCGGACAAGGGCGGCGACTTCAACATCGGGGTCAATGCCACCTACCTCGATCGGGTCACCTTCGGCCTGACCTACACCCACTACTACGGCTCCGAAGACGCCAACCTCAACGCGGCCAGCGAGTTCAATTACAAGCAATCGTTGAAGGACCGCGACTACGTGGCCTTCTCCGTGAAAACCACTTTCTGAGGATCGCGCAGATGACCCTTCCGTTCACACTCAAGACCTTCTGCCTGGCCCTCGCCGGTGTCGCGGCGCTGAGCCTGCAGCCGCTCATGGCGGCCACCGCCGATGACCTGGGAAAGAGCCTGACGCCGTTCGGCGCGGAAAAGGCCGGCAACGCCGATGGCAGTATCCCGGCCTGGACCGGCGGCCTGACCACGGTCGACCCGTCCTTCAAACCGGGCGGCAAACGCAGCGACCCGTTCGCCGCCGAGAAGCCGCTGTTCAGCATCACCGCGCAGAACATGGCGCAGTACGAAAGCAAGCTCAGTGACGGCGTCAAGGAGATGCTCAAGCGTTATCCGGACACCTACCGTCTGGACATCTATCCGACGCACCGTACCGCCGCAGCACCGCAGTGGGTCTACGACAACACCGCCAAGAACGCGCGTAACGCCAAGCTGGTCGAGAGCAGCGCTGGCCCCATCCCGCAGGGCGCCTATGGCGGTATTCCGTTCCCCATCCCGAAAAATGGCGACGAGGTGATGTGGAACCACATCCTCAACTGGCGCGGCACCTCGCTGGCTCTGGATTTTCGTCAGTACCTGATCACCGCCGACGGCACCTCGGTAATGACCACCGATGGCAAGGCCATTCAGGAGATGCCCTACTACTATCCGGAGGGTTCGGCCGAGAGTTTCGATGGTGATTACTGGCTGTTCCGCCTGCTCAACGTCGGCCCACCCCTGCGTGCCGGTGAGCAGATCCTCGGGCGTACCAACCTCAACGGCGACAAGACCCAGACTCACGTTTATCTGGCTGGCCAGCGGCGGGTGCGCAAGCTGCCCAACGCCTGCTGCGACACGCCGACTCCGTCGACTGCGGGCGTCATGTCCTTCGATGAGCTGAGCGTGTTCCAGGGACGTATGGATCGCTTCAACTGGAAGCTGATCGGCAAGCAGGAAATGTACATCCCCTACAACACCAACAAGGTGCAGGCCGCGGATAAGCCTGAGGACGTGATTGGCAAGCACCACATGAACCCGGACTACATGCGCTGGGAGTTGCACCGCGTCTGGGTCGTCGAGGCTGATCTGGCGCCCGGTAAGCGCCACCAAATGCCCAAGGGCCGCTATTACATCGACGAAGACACCTGGCAGGCCCTGCTGGGCGACCGTTGGGATGCCAACGGCCAGCTCTCCAAGAGCCTCTGGTCGCTGCCGTCGGTCATGCCGGATATCCCGGCCGTGGCGCAGCTGTCCTCCGGCTTCTACGACCTGACCTCCAATACCTGGTTCCTCCAGAACCTCTATACCGGCAAGGCCCAGCAGTACGTGGTCGTCGATCGCTACAAGGCCTCCGAGTTTTCGCCAGCGGCAATGGCTGGGCGAGGCGTGCGCTAGCAGGTCGTTGAAAAACGTAGGCCAGGCCGCGCAGGTGGTTTCCCAACCGCCTGCCCAAGCCTGAGCGGGAGGGCCCGCAGGCCCTCCCTGTTCGATGCAGTTCGAGGTGAATGATGAGCAGATCGACTTGGGCAAGTGGCCTTCTCCTGGCACTTGCCTTGCCCTTTGCGTTGACTACTCAGGCACAGTCCCTGGCGGTCAGCGGGGTGCTGCAAAGCCCGGCCATGCAGGTGCCGAATGCCGCTCATGCGGTGTTCAGCAGTGTCGTGCGCGCCGGTGAGCGCCTGGTTGCCGTGGGCGAGCGTGGGCTGATCCTGTTGTCCGATGACAACGGCCAGCAATGGCGCCAAGCCCATGTGCCCGTCTCGGTGGGGCTGACCGCCGTGCAATTCGTCGACGCGCGCCATGGCTGGGCCGTGGGCCACTCTGGCGTGGTGCTGGCCAGCAGCGATGGCGGGGATAACTGGCAAGTGCAGCTCGATGGCGTGCGTGCCGCGCAACTGGAACTGAGCGCTGCTCAGGACGCCCTCGCCAGCGCCAGCGATAGCGATGCCGCTCAGGCTCGTATCGATGCGGCGCAGCGCCTGGTCGATGACGGCGCGGACAAACCCCTGCTCGATCTGCACTTCAGCGATGCACGCCATGGCATGGTCGTCGGCGCCTACGGTATGGCGCTGCAGACCCACGATGGCGGGCAGAGCTGGCAGTCGATGGTCGGCCAGATCGACAACCCCATGGGCCTGCACCTGTACGCACTGGCGCAACAGGGCAGCGACTGGTACCTGGCCGGCGAGCAGGGCTTTCTGGCGCATTCGGCTGATGCCGGGCAGCACTTCGAGCAACTGCAAAGCCCTTACGAGGGCACGTTCTTCACCCTGGTGGCGCGCGATGACGGCTCGCTGTTGCTGGGCGGACTGAAAGGCAACGCCTTCCTCATCCGTGATGGCGGCGACTCGATCGACGCGCTGGCGGTGCCGATGCCGGTGTCCTTCAGCGATGGCACGCGCCTGGCCGATGGCCGGGTGCTGCTGGCTAACCAGGCAGGCGCCGTATTCGTGCTGGATGACGCCGGCAAGCGCCTGCAAATCCTGCAACCCGCACAGGGCAAACCCCTGGCTGGCCTGACCCAGGCCGCCGACGGCAGCCTGGTCGTGGCGGGCTTCGCCGGCCTGTCTTCGCTGTCTCTGTCGGCCGCCAAGGCTTCGGAGTGATTTCATGACATTCGACACACCTGCCAGTCAGGCAACCTTCGATCCGCGTTCCGGCTCGCTGATCGAGCGCGCCCTGTTCAACCATCGTCACTGGGTGCTGCTGCTGTGCCTGCTGACCACGCTGCTGCTCGGTTGGCAATCGACGCGCCTCGAACTCAATGCCAGCTTCGAGAAGATGATTCCCGCCGGGCATCCGTACATCGTCAATTACCTGGCCAACCAGAAGGAGTTGTCCGGCCTCGGCAATGCCCTGCGTATCGCCGTGGCCAACCAGCAGGGCGACATCTACGACCCTGCCTATCTGAAGACCCTGCAGGCGCTGAGCGATCAGATCTACCTGCTGCCGGGCGTCGACCGCGCGTATATGAAGTCGCTGTGGACACCGGCCACTCGCTGGGTGTCGGTCACCGAGGAGGGCCTCGATGGCGGCCCGGTGATCCCTGATGAATACGATGGCAGTCCGGCGTCCTTGGCCAAATTGCGGCACAACGTGCAGCTCTCCAACGAGATCGGCCAGCTCGTCTCCTTCGACCAGCGCTCCAGCATCATCTACGTGCCGTTGCTGGCGCGCAGTGCCGATGGTCAGCCGCTGAACTACGCGCAGCTGTCCGACGAGATCGAGAAACTGCGCAGCCAGTACCAGAGCGACAGCATCGCCATCCACGTCACCGGTTTCGCCAAGAAGGTCGGTGACCTGATCGCCGGTCTGCAGCAGATCCTGCTGTTCTTCGCCGCCGCCATCCTCATCACCACGCTGGTGCTGTACGGCTACACCCGCTGCATCCGCAGCACCCTGCTGGTGGTGATCTGCTCGCTGGTGGCGGTGATCTGGCAGCTCGGCCTGTTGCCGTTGCTGGGCTACGAGCTGGATCCGTACTCGATCCTGGTGCCGTTTCTGGTGTTCGCCATCGGCATGAGCCATGGCGCGCAGAAGATGAACGGCATCATGCAGGACATCGGTCGTGGCATGCATCGCCTGGTGGCGGCGCGTTTCACCTTCCGCCGCCTGTTCCTCGCCGGCCTGACCGCGCTGCTCTGCGATGCCGTGGGTTTTGCCGTGCTGATGATCATCAAGATCCAGGTCATCCAGGATCTGGCCATCATCGCCAGCCTCGGTGTAGCGGTGCTGATCTTCACCAACCTGATCCTGCTGCCGGTGCTGCTCTCCTATGTCGGCGTCAGCCCCAGGGCGGCCGAGCTCAGCCTCAAGAGCGAGCGCGCGGAGCAGAGCGGCCAGGCGCGCCATCCGTTCTGGCGTTTCCTCGATCTGTTCACCCGTCGTCCCTGGGCCGGCCTGTGCGTGGCGGTGAGCCTGGCAATGGCAGTGCTGGGTTTCATGGTCAGCCTGCACCTGAGCATCGGCGACCTCGACCCGGGTGCCCCGGAGCTGCGCGCCGACTCGCGCTACAACCAGGACGACGCCTTCATGACCCGTCATTACGGGGCCAGCAGCGACCTGTTCGCGGTGATGGTGCGTACCCCATCGGGGGCCTGCGCGCGCTACGACATCCTGCGCAAGGTCGATGAGCTGGATTGGCAACTGCGCAGCCTGCAGGGCGTGGATTCGACCAACTCGCTGGCGCTGCTCAACCGCCGCATGCTGGTCGGCCTGTCCGAAGGCAGCCCCAAGTGGTACGAGCTGCAGAACAACCAGGCGACCCTGAACATGATCACCGCCAGCGCGCCGCGGGGTCTGTACAACGAGTCGTGCAACCTGCTGACCCTCTACGTCTACCTCACCGACCACAAGGCCGAGACGCTGACGCGCCTGGTCGATCACGTCGAAGCCTTCGCCGCCGCCAACAACACCGACGAGGTGCAGTTCATGCTCGCCGCCGGCAATGCCGGTATCGAGGCGGCCACCAACATCGTGGTCAAGCAGGCCAACCGCGAGATGCTGTTCTGGGTCTATGGCGCGGTGATCCTGCTGTGCCTGATCACCTTCCGCTCCTGGCGCGCCACGCTCTGTGCGGTGATTCCGCTGATGCTCACCTCGATTCTCTGCGAGGCGCTGATGGTCTGGCTCGGCATCGGCGTGAAGGTCGCGACGCTGCCGGTGATCGCCCTGGGTGTGGGCATCGGCGTGGATTACGCGCTGTACGTCATGAGCATCATGCTCAGCCACCTGCGCGAGGGCTCCAGCCTGTCGCAGGCGTATTACCGCGCGCTGCTCTCCACCGGCAAGGTGGTGATGCTCACCGGCTTCACCCTGGCCATCGGCGTTGGCACCTGGGCCTTCTCGCCCATCAAGTTCCAGGCCGACATGGGCATCCTGCTGGCTTTCATGTTCGTCTGGAACATGGTCGGCGCACTGCTGCTGCTGCCGGCCCTGGCGTATTTCCTGCTGCCTGCCGGCACGCGCAAGGCCCAGGTGGTCGAGCTTGCGCCTGAGCATCCGGCAGGCACTGCTCCTGCCGAACCTGTGGCGCGCGTCGCCCACGGCTGAAGCGTTCATTTACCTAAAACAACAACAGGCACCGCCAATGAAATCACTGACCTTGCTGCTCAACGGCCTCCAAGAGGGGCTGATCGCCTATGGCGCCATGTTCTGGGGCATCCTGCCGGAGGAGGTGCAGCATGAGCGCTGATCGCCAGGCGGGGCTTGGACAATCCGCGCTGCTGCTGTTCGGTAGCTGTCTGCCGGTGCTGGGGGCGGTGTTGATTGCGCCGATCCTGCCGCGCATGCAGCAGCATTTCGCGGGTACGCCGGGCGCCGAGGTGCTGACCCCCATCGCCTTGACCATCCCGGCCCTGATGATCGCCTTGCTGGCGCCCTTTGCCGGCATCATCGCCGACCGCCTGGGCCGCAAACCACTGCTGCTCGGTTCGCTGGTGCTTTATACGCTGTGCGGTCTGCTGCCGCTGTGGCTGGAATCGCTGCCTGGCATCGTCGCCAGTCGCGCCGGGCTCGGTCTGGCCGAGGCAGGCATCATGACCTGCTGCACCACGCTGATGGGCGATTACTACCAGGGCGCGCGGCGCGAACGGCTGTTCGCCTTGCAGATGGTCGCGACCTCGCTGTCGGCAGCGGTGTTCATCGCCCTCGGCGGCGCCCTGGGCCAGGACGACTGGCGCGTGCCCTTCGTGCTCTATGCCTCGGGTCTGGTGCTGTTACCGATCATGGCCTGGATGCTGTGGGAGCCGCGCGCTGCCGAGGTGAGCCATCAGCACAGCGAGAGCGAAGGATTTCCCTGGAGCGCGCTGCTGCCGCTGTACGCCCTGACCATCCTGGCCGGAGTCAGCCTGTTCATCGTGCCGGTGCAGGCGGGCTATCTGCTCAACCTGCTGCACGTGAATTCTCCGCAGCAGATTGGCATGACCATGGGCGCAAACCAGTTGGGCGTGCTCGCCGGCGCGCTGCTGTTCCGCCTGCTCAGTGGCCTGCGTCGGCAGCACCTGATGCTGCTGGCCTTCGCCACCGCCGGTCTGGGCGGCTTGCTGATGGCGCAGGCGGGCAACCACGCCCTGGTGATCGTCGCCGTGCTGATCAACGGCCTGGGCATCGGTTTGATGCTGCCGACCCTGATCACCTGGATCATGAGCCGCGTCAGCTTTACCCAGCGCGGTCGCGCCAGTGGCGGCTTCACCGCCGCGTTGTTCGCCGGTGAGTTCATCAGCCCGCTGGTGGTGATTGCCATCACCGGTGGTCAGCTCGCCGCGTTGCCCATGGCCCTGACCTATATCGCCAGCGCCCAACTGATTCTGGCGGCGTGCTGCCTGGCCCTGCATCGCCTGTTCCGCGCGCTGCATGAGCCCGCGCCCCTAGCCGCCTGACGCCAGAGAGATTTGCCATGGCCGATATGCTCAATACCGTCACGCTCAATCAACTGTTCCTGCACGCCCGCTCGCACAATCAGTGGCAAGCGCGCGAGGTGTCCGATGAGCTGCTGCGGCAGCTTTACCAGACCCTGCGCCAGGGCCCGACCAGCAACAACTGCTGCCCGGCACGCTTCGTCTTCGTGCGCAGTGCCGAGGCCAAGCAGAAGCTGCTGCCCGCGCTCAAGGGGCACAACGGCGAGAAGATGCTGCAGGCACCGGTGACCGTCATCGTTGCCTGGGACAGCCAGTTCTTCGAACACCTGCCGCAGTTGTTCCCGATCTACGACGCCGGCGCCGCTTTTCGTAACGACCCGCAAGCGACCTTCGTGGCCGGCTTGCGCAACAGCAGCCTGCAGGGCGCCTACCTGATCCTCGCCGCCCGCGCGCTTGGGCTGGATTGCGGCCCCATGTCCGGTTTCGATGCCGAGCAGGTGGACGCCACGTTTTTCCCCGATGGCCGTTGGCGCAGCAACTTTCTCTGCTGCCTGGGTTACGGCAATGAGGCCGGCCTGCGCCCCGCAGGCCCGCGCCTGTCCTTCGAGCAAACCTGTCAGGTGATATGAACATGCAGTCACTTCCCCCATTCCGTCGCATCGTCACAGGCCATGACGGCGCAGGCCGCGCGCTGGTCGCCATGGCTGGCGCAACGCCCAACACCTTTCCGCTCAAGGCCGTGCCCGGCACGGTGTTCTACGAGGTGTGGAACAGTGCCACCAGCCCGGCACCGCTGGATAACGGCGCAGACCCTACCGACAAGCCGCTGCAGCTCAGCCCAGGTGCGCTGGGGAGCGTGATCCGCGTGGTGGATATTCCGCCGGACAGCATCCAGAACCAGGTCAGCGCCGAGGATGCCGCTGCGGTCTTTTCTGAAATCGGCGAATCGCACGCCGGCACCGGCCAGGCCGACTCGAAGCACAAGCTGATGCACCGCACCGAAACCCTGGACTACGGCATCGTCACCGAGGGCGAAGTGTGGCTGGTGCTGGACGAGGAGGAGGTGCACCTCAAGCGCGGCGACATCGTCGTGCAGCGCGGCACCAACCATGCCTGGAGCAACCGCACCGACGCCATGGCGCGCATGGTGTTCATTCTGCTCGATGGCCGTTATGCCCCCGAACTGCTGGAGGTGCTCGCATGAAATTGGCCACTCTCGCCGATGGCAGCCGTGATGGACGGCTGCTGCTGGTGTCTCGCGATCTGACCCGTGCGCTGCTGGTTGCCGACCTGGCGCCGACGCTGCAGGCGGCAATCGACAACTGGAGCGGCGTCGAGGCCGATCTGCAACGCCGTTATGAGGCGCTCAATCGTGGTGAAGCGGCGGAGGCTTTCGACTTCGACCCGACCCAGGTAATGGCGCCGCTGCCACGCGCCTGGCAATGGCTGGATGGCTCGTGCTTCCTCAGCCACGGCGAGCTGATGCAGAAGGCCTTCCACCTCGATCCCATCGAGGGCGTGGAGCACACGCCACTGATGTACCAGGGCGCCGGCGATGACTTCATCGGCCCGTGCCAGGACATCCCGCTGCCCAGCGAGGCTCATGGCATCGACTTCGAGGGCGAGTTCGCCGTGCTGGTCGACGAGGTGCCGATGGGCTGCAGCGCCGAGCAGGCGCGCCGGCATATCCGTCTGCTGCTGCAACTCAACGACGTCAGTCTGCGTGCCCTGGCCCCGCGTGAAATGCGCACCGGCTTCGGCTTCGTCCAGGCCAAGTCGTCGTCGAGCTTCGCCCCGGTGGCGGTAACCCCGGACGAGCTGGGCGAGGCCTGGCGCGATGCACGCGTGCAGTTGCCGCTGCATATCGAATGGAACGGCGAGTGGTTCGGCCATCCGCACGGCGGCGCCATGCACTTTGGCTTCGATCAGTTGATCGCCCACGCGGCGCTGACTCGCCGTCTGAGCGCCGGCACCCTGATCGGCTCGGGCACGGTCTCCAATAACGACCGTAGTGTCGGCTCGGCCTGCATTTCCGAACGTCGCGCCATCGAGATGATCGAGCACGGCGCGCCCCGCACCGGCTTCATGCGTTTTGGCGATCGCATCCGCATGGAAGCGCGCTGCGCCGATGGCAGCCTGCTGTTCGGCGCCATCGACCAGCGCGTGGTGCAAGAGGTATCGCCATGCGCGTGATGATCACCGGAGCCAATGGTTTCATCGGCCGTGAGCTGGTCAAGCGCCTGCTGGCGGGCGGCGTGCTGCGCGGCCAGCCGATCGAGGCGCTGCTGCTGCTGGATCAGGAGCTGTCCGGCTTGCCCGACGACCCGCGCATTCGCCGTCACTTCGGCAGCGTCACCGATGCGGCCCTGATTCGCCGTGCGCTGGCCGATGGGATCGATGTCGTCTTTCACCTGGTCAGCGTACCGGGCGGGGCTGCCGAATCGCGCTACGAGCTGGGCTACCAGGTCAACCTGCAGGCCAGCCTGGAACTGCTCAATCAACTGCGCAATTGCAACCGCCCGCCGCGCCTGGTGTACGCCAGCAGCGTGGCGGTGTATGGCGCCGACCTGCCGTCGCGTATGGACGAAGCGTCGCTGAGCCAGCCCAAACTGTCCTATGGCAGCCACAAGCTCATGGTGGAAGCTCAACTCACCGATCTGGCGCGGCGCGGCGACGTGGATGGCATCGCCCTGCGCCTTCCCGGCATCGTCGCCCGGCCGCGCCAGGCCAATGGCTTGAAGTCGGCCTTCATGAGCGACCTGCTGCATGCCGTGGCCGCAGGGGAGCCCTACACCTGCCCCGTGTCACCCCAGGCGACGGCCTGGTGGATGTCCGCCCGTTGCTGCGTCGACAACCTGATCCATGCCGCCGAGTTGCCACGCGGCAGCGCCAACCCCGTGCAGCAACTGCCGGTGCTGCACCTCTCCATCGAACAGGTGCTCGACGCGCTGGTAGGCATCCTGGGTGAGCCGCGCCGGGCGCTGGTCAGCTTCGCTCCGGAGCCTGAGCTGGAGGCGCTGTTCGGCCGCTATCCGCCACTGCGCACCCCGCAGGCCAAGGCCTTGGGCTTTCGTCATGACGGCTCGGCCAACGCCTTGATCCGCAATGCCCTGAATCTGTCTGCTACGCGGTCGTCTCGCCGCGTCGTGCCCACTCTTGCAGGAGCTCCGCTATGAGCCAGAAAACTCGCCGCCTGGTCGACCTGTCCGTGACTCTCGACAACAACCCTTACACCGATCCGCCGCCGCTGCTGCCGAAGATCGATTACATGGATCACCAGCAAGGCTGGCCGGAAATGGCTGCGATGTTCCCCGGCCTGCGCAAGGAGCAGTTGCCGGGCGATGAGTCCTGGGCTGCCGAACGCTTGAGCATCACCACCCACAGCGGCACCCACATGGATGCGCCCTGGCATTACGCCTCGACCACCGATGGCGGCAAGCCGGCCTTCGGCATCGACGAGCTGCCGCTGGAGTGGTGCCTGCAGCCGGGCGTGAAGCTGGATTTTCGTCATCTGCCCGATGGCCACGTCGTCACCGCCGCCGAGGTGGAAGCGGAGCTGGCACGCATCGGTCATGAGCTGCAGCCGCTGGATATCGTGCTGGTCAACACCCGTGCCGGCAGCCTGTTCGGCCAGCCGGGCTATCTGGAGGCCGGTATCGGCATGGGCCGTGAGGCCACCCTGTATCTGCTGGAGCGCGGCGTGCGCGTGGTCGGCACCGATGCCTGGAGCTGGGACGCACCGTTCAAGTACACCCGCGAACGCTTCGCCGAAACGGGCGATGCCGCGCTGATCTGGGAAGGGCACAAGGCCGGACGCGACATCGGCTACGGCCAGATGGAAAAACTGGCCAACCTGGAGAGCCTGCCGGCCCATGGTTTCCAGGTGTCGTGCTTCCCCTACAAGATCAAGCATGCCTCGGCAGGCTTCGTGCGCGCCGTGGCCATCTTCGAGGAGTAAGCGCCAGCGCTATCACGCCTGTGGGCGTGCCGCTGCCTGCCAAGGTCAGGCGGCCTTTCGGGCGGCTCTTACCGAGCTGCCGTGCAGCCAGAACGGAGAGACTCTGATGCGTTTTGATTCATTACGGATAGCTGTGCTGGCGACCCTGGCCTTGTTCGGCACCGCCCATGCCGAGGACGAGCAACAGCGCTCGCTTGAACTGCTGCGGCAGGCTGTCGAGTATTACCGGCTACAAGGCGATGCGGCGTTCGCGGTGTTCAGTCGCCAGGGTGAATTCATCCAGGACAACCGCTACGTCTTCGTGGTCGACAGCGCCGGCACCATGCTGGCCAGCGGTGGCCCGTCGGTGGTGCTGATCGGCCGTGACGTCAACTCCGTGCTGGAGCCGGAACTGCGTGAGGCCTTTGCCCAGGCACTGGAAGCGACCGAGGGCGTGCAAGTGGCCGACTACCGCTGGATGAACTGGCGGGATGGCCGCGAAGAACTCAAGCGCGTCTACTTCCAGCGCGTTGGGGATCGTTTCATCGCCGTCGGCCACTACCTGCCGCGCGCCTCCAAGCAGCAGGCTCAAGGGCTGTTGCAGCGCGCGGCGGAGGCCATCGAGCAGGATCCCGATGGCAGCTTCGATGCGATCAACAGCCTGTCGGCGAGCTTCCGCGAAGACGATCTGTACGTGTTCGTCATCGACCTGCGCAATCAGCGCTATGTCGCCCATGGCTACAACAAACGCCTGCTGGGGATGGATTTCGCGACCATCCGTGACCCCGATGGTCAGCCAGTCGGTGAACCGATCCTGAAGCTGATGCAGAACGCCAAGACGGCGGAGTTCGACTACCGCTGGAAGAACCCGGTAACCAGCAAGGTGGAGAACAAGCACGCCCTGTTGCGCAAGGTCGGTCACTACCTGGTGGCCGTCGGTTACTACCAGAAGGGCTGAGCGAATCCTTAGCGGCCCTTAGCGGCTGGCCACCTGTTCGGCCAGGCGCTGATCCTCCATACGCCAGGCAATCAGCAGCGGTAGCATGGCCAGCCCGGCACACATCAGCAGCACGTGCTCGAATGCCTGGGAGGCTTGGCTGTCGCTCAGGGCGACGAACAGACTCATCAGCAGCGCTGCGCCCAGCGCTCCTCCCAAGCCGCGAACCAGGCCGCAGCAGGCGGTGGCAACGCCCAGTTGGGCGCGTGGCGCGGCGTTCTGCACGGCCACCAGCGCGGTGGGAAACTGCAGCCCCAGTGCCACGCCGGTCAGCAGCAGACAGACCAGCAGTAGGACCTGACTGCTGCCGGCCCAGGCGACACCGGCCAGGCAGAAGGGCAGGGCGCTGCAACCCATCAGGATCAGCGGCTTGTAACGTTTCAGGCGAGCGCTGAGGCGTCCGCCGGCAAAGGCGCCGAGGGGCACGCCTGCTGCCAGGGCCGTGAGCAGGGGCGTGGCGTTGCTGCCCTGGGCCTGCAGTGGGATCAGTACGGCGAGGCCTACCGCGAGAAAACTGCTGAACAGCATCACCGTCAGGCTGGCGCGCAGGGTGCCAATGCGCAGCAAAGCCGGTGGGATCAAGGGCTCGCTGGCGCGGGTTTGCCAGAAGGCAAAGGCCAGACTGCCCAATGCGCCGAGCAAGAACAGCCAGGCATGCTCGGTGCTTTGCCAAGGCTCACCATGGCCGATGCGGGTGATCAGCAGCATCACGCTGCCCAGGCCGAGGGTCAGTAGCAGGCATCCCAGATAATCGACCTGCTTACCTGTCTGGCTATTACCCAGCCCTTGTAAACCACGACGAGCCAGCAGCAGGGCAAGCAGACCCAGGGGCAGGTTGATCAGGAACACACCTCGCCACGACCACTGCCCGATCCAGGCGCCCAGGAGTGGCCCCAACAGGCCGGCGATGGCGAACATACCGCTGAACCAGGCCTGGTAGCGGCCACGTTCGGCCGGAGCAATCAGCTCACCGATCAGGCTCTGGATGCAGTTCATCATCGCCCCTGCCGCGATGCCCTGCAGGGCGCGCGCGGCAACCAGCTCGCCGGTGTCGCGGGCCAGGCCGCACAGCAGGGATGCGAGCATGAACAGCAGGATGGCGCCCTGCAGCAGGCGGGTACGGCCGAACAGATCGCCCAGCTTGCCGGCGATGGGCACGGCCACCGTCATGGCCAGCAAATAGGCCGAAACCACCCAGGGCAAGTAATCGGGTAGTGCCAGGGTGCGCGCCATATCTGGCAGGACCACTGCCACGATGGTCTGATCCAGAGCGGCGAGAAACAGGGCCAGCATCAGACCGCTGAGGATGCGGCGAAGCCGGCTTTCGGAAATGCGTTCGTTCATGAGGGCTCTGGCTGGTGCGTGGGTATGGCTTCAGGTGCGGTAGTGTAATTGCCGAGAGATGGTCGGTGCGCGGGTAATGACTGGCGATGAGGAGCGAAGAAGAGAGGCGAGTGCAGGGCGCAAGCGGATCGAGCAGCAGGGCAAGCCTGTCTCAGGGGCACGGCATCTTCCTTGTCGTTTCAGGCGCATAGGGTGAGCGTCGTCCGGGCTCATGCGAGCCCGGGCCAGGTGCGTTTCGGCGGGTAACCCAACGTGCCTGGCAGACGCGCTTTTGAGATGACCGGCAGCCCTCTCGTGGTGGGCGCCGGAGCCCGTCGTGGCGAGCCGCAGGCACGATAGAGCGGGGTGCTGTTTTCCTCAATATGGCCATGGAACCGAGGGGCGATTAACGCCCTGTTTCATCAGCCGTGACGTCAGGCCTGATGCAGTTCCTGCATCGCCAGCGACATCTTTTCTGCGTCGGCGAGGTAGTCGCGCCTGATCATCCGATCGAGCAGGCCGGTATGGTCGAAGACCCAGTCGCGCAGCTTGGCCAGTGGATAGGGCAATTGATGGAAAACGTTGCCCAGTTTCCTGGCGAACTCGACGTGGTGGTTGACGTAGGCCACCCGCTGTTCCTCGAAGTCATGAAAGGCTGCGCTGACCTGCTGCTCATCGCCGAGGTCGGCGCCACTCAGCGCTCGGGCCAGGAAGTAGCCGTCCTCGATGGCCATGCCCATGCCATAGGCCGCGTAGGGCGAAACAGGATGAACGGCGTCGCCCAGGCACACCACGCGGCCGCTGCTCCAGCGCTGTAATGAGGGGCGGTTGTAGATATCCCATTTGAATATTTGCGTTCGCGGGTTGGTGGCCTGCAGCAAGCGCGGCAATGGATCGGGGAAGTGGCGCAGGATCTTGCCAAGGTAATCGCCAACATCCTGCGGCGCAGGCGCATTTTCCTGGCAGGGCTCGACGATCCACCATTCGTAGCCGGGCTTACCGTCATGCAGCATCGGGAAGAAGCTGGCCTGGTGCTTGTGAGAGTGGATGATGCGCCCGGTCTGCGCGGGAATCCCTTCTATGGGATCGCACCAGGCCAGCCAGACGCGTAGACCGACGTGGAACAGCTCGGGCTGCCCGAAGGCCTGACGTGATACGCCGGAACGGATGCCATCTGCACCGACCAGAAGATCGGCATCGATGCGCTTGCCGTCCTTGAAGATGATGCTCACGCCATCTGCGGTCTGCGTGTAGCGCTCGAATTCGGCATTGGCCACCAGCATGCCTGCGGGCAGCAACTCCATCATCCGTGCGAAGGCATTGGCGCGCAGCATGCCGTAGTGCCAGCCTTCGATACCGAAGGATTTTTCCACCGATTGGTTGAAGGGCAGGCGCGAGCGTAGACGGTTCTTGTTGTTGCGAAACTCGGTGACGGTGAACGAGCCGAAGTTGTCCAGATCGACGCCGTAATCACGCAGCACTGCCAGCACCGGCACACTCAGCAGCACGGCCCCGCCCAGAGGTTTGGGGGCGGGCTGCTTCTCGAAGATCCGTACATCGAAGCCCTGCTTGTGCAGGGCCAAAGCGGCAGAAACCCCACCCGGCCCTGCGCCGATCACCGCGACTCGTTTTCCAGCACGCCATTGCAGACCAGCTTCGACAGCCATTTGCACACCCTCCGGTTTGTTGTTGTGCCGGATATTCTGGAAGTCGATGCCTGGACATTAAATGCCTTTAAAGCCGAATATTCGGATGAATACTCTCGATTGCGTGTGCCATGGATCTACTTAGTCACTTCCTATCGATGTTGAAGGTCGAGTCGACCAGCATCTCCAGCTGGCACCTCTCGGCGCCCTGGGGCGTGCGCGTGCACGACTACCAGCCCGGTTTCTGTTTTATCGTCACCGAGGGCGCATTCGTGGTGGAGACCTCCACGGGCGCGATCTTGCGGCTCTTCGAGGGCGACACGCTGCTGGTGCCACGCGGTGGCGAATGCAAGTTGCTGTCGCAACTGGGCGTCGCCATCACCGACCTGCAAGCGCTTAACTGGAGCGAGTCGCGCTCGCCCAGGCTGGATCGCAGCGAGCAGCCTGGGTCGGCTATTTCCGTGGTGCACGGCGGGGGCGGTGTGGCGTGCCGTTTACTCGGGCTGGCGTTCAACATTCACAGCGGGCAGGGTGGCTTCGTGCTCGCGGCACTGCCGGATTTCATCGTGCTGCGCGACGAAGAGGCCAGCATCCTCAGCCTCATGCGTCCGACCATCGAGGCGTTGTTGGCTGACGCCAGGCCCGGTTATTACGCCGTGGCCAAGCAAATGGCCGAGCTGATCGTGGTTGGCCTGCTGCGCAACTACATCCTCAGCGACAAGGGCTTCTCGCCCGGTTGGTTGAAGGGCCTGCAGGATCCCTACATCTCCAAGGCCATGTTGGCCATTCACGAAGCGCCGGAGCGCCAATGGAGCGTGCCGCAACTGGCTGCAGTGGCTAACCTGTCACGTTCGACCTTTGCGGCGCGCTTCTGCCGGTTGATTGGTCAGTCACCGATCGACTACCTCAATGCCTGGCGCATCACCCTCGCTGCCGAGCTGCTGCGCGCTGGCAATGCCTCGGTGGCACAGATCGCCGCACAGGTCGGCTACCAGTCCGACCGGGTGTTCCGCCAGGCCTTTCGCCAACGCCTGGCCATGTCGCCCAGGCAATACCGCAACCAATCGACTGGGTGATTAGGGTATTGGCCTTGCGGATTCTGCCTCGGCTATATCGGTTACTTGTGTGCAAATCCGAGCGTTACTGGCGCTGGCGTGTTGCTGATGAGACGTTGAACCTATCAAGTGCTGACGTTTCCACAATAGGTTCAAGACCAAGGGTTAATCCTAGCGCTTCGAAGCATCTGCCGGGCCCAGATCGTTGCAAATCCAGACTGATCGGTCTGGCCGATAAACCGTCGCTGTTTGGCTTTCGGTTCGCTCAGCCTGGCCACTGGGGATCAGTGGTCAGAGTCAGAGAAGCTGAAACCGACCGGCCTGCGCAATGGCGTTATCACCTTCAGTGGAACCAAGAACGGCAAGGTTCGTTCGGTGCCGATCACTGCAGAGCTCTAAGCCAAGATCGTCAGTCACTGGCAGCAATACGGCCAGTCGAGCTCAGCCATAACCTCGTTCCGCCGCGCCTTGGCCAGGACCATGCGCTATGCGCACCTGGCGCTGGATCATCTGCAGGATGCGGTACGCTTTGGTTCGCCCTCGTCTCTGTGAATCATATATTCCATTGATGGAATATTCCTTTGGGGTTATATTTTCGTCATGGCTTGGGATATTGAATACACCGACGAATTCGGTGAGTGGTGGGAAAGCTTGTCTGCTGAGGAGCAGGTGTCTGTTGCGGTGTCAGTCCAGCTCTTGGAGGAGCGCGGCCCGTCACTTGGTTTCCCACACAGCAGCGGAATCAATGGTTCTCGTCACAGCCACATGCGGGAGCTGAGGACGCAGCACGAAGGACGACCTTACAGAACCCTGTATGCATTCGATCCTAGACGCTCGGCTATTTTGCTGATTGGTGGCGACAAGACCGGTGATGATCGTTGGTATGACATCAACGTTCCGCTGTCTGATCGACTGTATGACGAACATCTGGAACAGCTTCGTAAGGAGGGCTTGATAGATGGCTAAGAAATTTGCAGAGCTGCGCGCAAAAATGGCGCCTGAGGCTCAGGCCAGGGTAGAGGCCAAAGCCCAGGAGCTGCTTGCAGAGATGCCGCTTAATGAGCTGCGCCAGGCTCGAGGGTTGTCACAGAAGGTGCTGGCTGAGGTGCTGCATGTACAGCAACCATCCATCGCCAAGATGGAAAAACGTACTGACATGTACATTTCCACGTTGCGTAGCCATATCGAAGCCATGGGTGGTCAGTTGGACGTCATTGCCCGGTTTCCCGATGGTTCGGTGAAGATCAGCAATTTTTCAGACATCGAAATCGATCTTCTCCAGCAGGCCTAACGCTCCGAGACCTTTTCTACACCCCAAAGAAAAACCCCTGACTTTCTCTAGGAAAATCAGGGGTTTATTTGGTGGAGTCGGGGGGATTTGAACCCCCGTCCGCCAGTTCTCCACTGTTGGTACTACATGCTTAGCCGTGTCTATTGAGTTAACCCTCAGCCGCCCGACGGGCAGGGTGCATTGGGCGAGTTGTGTAAGTTTTAGCCACTTCGTCCACAACGTACTACGCGGCGATCCTGTTCTGCATGACAATCACTTCAGGTTTACAGGCATCCCCTAGTGATCGCTGGAGCCGAAGCTACCAGAAGGACTAGTCGCGCCGCTTACGCAGCGAGAGCGTAGCCCTCGTAGTTTTCGTCATTGGCAACTATAGAAAGTTGCAACAGTTGATTTACGACTTCTGTTACCAAGTCGGCATGCACCTCGAGCTTCGCTACCGGCGTCGAATCCTAATCGACCCCAAAACCTTGGTGTAAAGCTAGGACACGGAGTTTACGGCAAAGGTTCCATCGCGTCGACTGCGTATTCGGTTCAGTGACGCTATGATGGCCCCGCCTGCCCGGGATGGGCCATTGGATAGGAGTCGTCATGCCGAGTAGCCGTTATCCCCTGCGTCAGTGGATTTGGCGGGCTTTCGTGCAGAGTGCGTTGATCCCGCTGGTTCTGGTGGAGTCGGTGTTGATCGCGGTGTATCTGCTGAGCAACCAGGCGATTCGTGACGAGCAGGTGGCGCATCTGCAGCAAACCGCCGTGCGTGATCTGGCCAGCGCCGCGCAGCGTGAGGCGCAGATCATCGACGGGCGTCTGCGTTCCATCGAGGTGCAGGTTCAGGTCTTTCGCGATGCGGTGCAGCGCGCGCTGCTCGATACCCGCTTCCGCCCGGATGACACGGAGCTGCAGCGCTACGCCACGACGTCTTCTGGCGTCTTTTACTCGCGCAGTGATGATGGCCGTGCGGCGTCGTTCTATGCCAATACCACGCCATTGGATAAGCAGGATCACGCCAAGGTGATGCGGCTCTCGCAGGTCGACCCCTTGATGCGTTCGATCCATCAGGCCAACCCGTTGGTGGCGGCGCTCTATTTCAACAGTTGGGACAGCTACAACCGGATTTATCCCTGGTTCGAAACGCCGGCGCAGTATCCCCATGACATGGTGATACCGGACTACAACTTCTATTACCTGGCCGATGCCAAGCACAACCCGCAGCGCAAGCTGGTCTGGACCGATGTCTACCTCGACCCCGCCGGGCAGGGCTGGATGATGTCGGCCATTGCCCCGGTGTACCGCAAGGATTTTCTCGAAGGCGTGGTGGGTTTCGATATCACCGTCGACCAGGTACTGGGCGAGATCGACGAGCTGAACGTGCCCTGGCACGGCTACGCCATGCTGGTCAGTCATGACAACCGGATCATGGCGCTGCCGGCGGCGGGGGAGCTGGATTTCGGCCTGCGCGAGCTGACGCAGTATTCCTATGAAGAGGCCGTGCGCCGTGAGGTGCTCAAGCCAGAGGATTTCAGCCTGTTGCAGCGCAAGGGGATGGAGCCTCTGCTGGCAACGATGAACGAGGGTACAGGCACCGTACAAGAGGTGCTGTTGGGTGGCCGCAAGCAACTGGTCGCCTGGAGCGTCATCCCACAAACCGGCTGGCGACTGATGCTGGTGGTGGATGAGGAGCAGATATTCCGTGACACCAATCAGTTGGCCGAGCGCTACCAACAGATTGGCTACTTGCTGATTGCCGGTCTGTTGTTTTTCTATCTGCTGTTTTTCGCCGGCATGTGGTGGCGTTCGCGTCAGCTCAGCGAGCAGTTGGCGCGGCCGATCAACGGTGTCGTCGACATGGCCGGCAGTCTCGGTCAGGGCGAGTATCCACCGAATGCGCCGCAGAGCCACATTCGCGAGGTCAGCGAGTTGGCCGAAGCCGTGCAGCAGGCTGCTTTACAGTTGCAGACCAGCGAGCGCCAGCGCCAGGACACTCAAGATCTGCTGCAACTGGTGCTGGACAACACCACCGAAAGTCTCTGGCAGATCGACGCTCAAGCCCTGACCATCGAACTGAGCGAGCGCTTCGTGCGGCGCTTCGGCCTCGGCGCCAGCCTGATTACCCTGAGCGAGTTCAACCAGCGCGTGCATCCGGACGATGTTGAGCGTCTGCGTCATCTGCGCAAGCTGTTCGCCGAGCAAGGTGAGGAGTATTTCGACGCCGAGTACCGTTACCTCGACCGTCATGGCGAGTATGTCTGGTTGCTCAGCCGTGGACGTCTGCTGGAGCGCGATGCCACTGGCTGGCCACGGCGGATCGCCGGTACGCACGTGGATATCACCCGGCTCAAGCAGGTGCAGGAGGAGTTGCGCCATGCCAGCCTCGAAGCGCACGCGGCGAGCCAGGCCAAGAGCCGCTTCCTGTCGAGCATGAGCCATGAGCTGCGCACACCGCTCAATGCCATCCATGGTTTCGCCCAGCTGATCGAGCTGGAAACGCAGGACAAGGCCGACGCCCATCAGGAGGCCGATTATGCCCGCGAGATCGTCCATGCCAGCCGTCACCTGACCTCACTGGTGGATGACATCCTCGACCTTTCCAGCATCGAGAGCCGGCGTCAGCAATTGCAACTGCAAGCCATCGAGATCGGGGCGCTGCTCAATGGCTGTGCCGAGCTGGTGCAACCTGAAGTCCAGCAACGCCGGCTGCAACTGCAGGTGATGGCCGCTGCCGAACCACCTCTCTACGTGCAGGGCGACCCGCGCCGGGTGCGGCAGATCCTGCTTAACCTGCTGTCCAACGCGATCAAGTACAACAGCCCGCAGGGCATGATCCGCATGGGCTATGAAGTCCGTGCCGACTGCGTGCGGCTGTGGGTCGACGATACCGGCCCGGGGCTGTCCGCCGAGCAGCAGGCCCAGCTGTTCCAGCCATTCCAGCGTCTGGGGCGGGAGAGTTCCAACATTCCCGGCACCGGGATCGGGCTGGTGCTGTGCCGCGAGCTGGCCAGCCTGATGGAGGGTGAGATTGGCGTGCGCAGCGAAGAGGGTGTGGGCAGTCGTTTCTGGCTCGACCTGCCCAGTGCCGCCAGCCCAGAGGACGACCGGCCGAACGAGGCTCTGGAAGAGGTGCAGCCGGCTCGTAGTCTGGTGCCGGTGCTGTGCGTGGAGGATCACCCAGCATGCATGCGGGTGTTGCAGGAATCGCTGCGTGAGTTTGCCGACGTGCGTGGCGTCAGTTCGCGGCAGAGTGCCCTGGCTGAGCTACACCTGCAGACGCCAGCGCTGGTGCTGCTGGATATCGACCTGCCCGATGGCAGCGGCCTGGATGTGCTGGATGCCATGCGCAACGAGCCGCGCTTGCGCGACGTGCCGGTCATGGTGATCAGTGCCGTGGCCGATACCCGCCTGTTCGAGGAAGCCCGGGCGCGTGGTGCAGACGTCTGCCTGAGCAAACCCGTGGATCTGCAGGCGTTGCGCCAGGCGGCCCTGGGATTGATCTACAGCGGCTTCTGAACCGCCGGCGTTACTCGCTGGCGGATAGCAGGTCGAGCGCCTCGCCCAGCACGCGAGCCGACTCGGCATGATCGCCAGCCTTGTGCAGGGCCTCGCCTTCGGCGCGCAATTCTTTGACCTTGGCCACGACCTCGGGATCGCTGGGCGGATCGTTCTGTAGCATCTCGTCGATCTTGGCCATGTCCTGCGGGCAGTGCATGGCCCATAGGGGCAGACTGATCAGTGCGGCAGCGAGAAACACGAATAGACGGCGCATGACGGCTCTCCGAACGGACGGTGGAGATTGCAGTATAGGAGGGCTTCTGCGCGGTGAGCGCCGTCGCACGTCCTCATACCTACTGGCCTGCGTTGGCAGGCGCTAAGTCAGTAGTGATACCAGCGCAGCTCCAGCTTCACCTCGTTGACTGGGCTGGCCAGTTGGCTGAATTCGCGCTGGGCGCTCAGGCGCAGGCCGAGGTTGCGTGACACTTCCCATTGCTGGTTGAGCGACAAGCGCCGGCGGACTTCGCCGTTGTGGAAGTAGTCGCCTGCGGCTTCCAGGGTCAGGTTACCCACCGGGTTGCGCCAGAGCAGGCCGGTGTTGAAGCCCAGGGCTGGGGAGATCACGGAGGCGAAGTCTTCGTTGTACTCCAGGCGTGTGGTGCCGAGGGCGAAGCCGAGCAGTTCGTCGTCGAGTTGCCAACTGGCACCGGCGCCACCGCTGATATGCGCGACCAGCGGGGTGTCGCCATCCTTGCCGAGTACCCGTTCCAGCCCGCCGCCGACTTGCCAGGACAACGGCTGCAGCAGGGCGTTGCGCGGCGTCAGCGAGCGGATGTTGGCCAAGTCCAGGCGTTGCACTTGCCAGTGGTTGTTCTCGTACTGGCGCAGCTTGAGCTGGAGGATTTCGATCTGCGCACCCAGCGGGAAGCCGTCGAGGTTGTCGTTGAGGTCGTGGTACGCCATGCGCAGGCCGTACTCGGCGAAGGCACGGTCGTCACGGCTGCCACCGGCCAGTTGCCAGGTGCGCGATTGATGGCCTTCCTCGGGTAAAGGCGGGCGTTCGATATCCAGTGACGGCGGCGGGTTGCGGCTGATCGCGCCGAGCAGTTGGAAGCTGCGTTGCGCCGTGACGCTGCGTTCGTTGTCGTTGGCCTGGTAGCGCACCAGGCGGAAGGCGGCGTCCTGGATCAGCGCGCGGCGCTCGCTGGGCAGGGCAGTGAACGCTGCATCGTTCATCTGCGTCGGGTCTTCGCTCAGGCGCAATACCCAGGCTTGCTCGTCGGCAGCCAGCGGTTCGGCGCGGGCCAGCAGCTCGCGTTCACGGGAAGGACGGTAGTCGATGCGCTCGATCAGCCCGGCGTCCTTGACCGCGCGCACGGTGTCGGTGGGGATGGCGGTGAGCGGGAAGTGTTCGGTCAGCTCGACGCCGGGGCGGGCAATCTCCAGCAGCTCCAGCAGGCGGTAGGAGCAGTTCTCGTCGAAGAAGAAGTAGTCGAAGCGGATCTGCTTGAGTTCCCAAACGTGCTCGACCATGCGCCGGGTTTCCTCGGGCGTCAGGTTCAGCCGGTACTCCCACAGGTCACGGTTTTCCAGGCGGCTGTATTCGCTGAGTTTGTCGTGGTAGGGCACCAGGGCGAACAGGCCGGGGTAGCCGCCCATCAGGCCACGCCAGGCGTAGAGGATGCTGTTGTCGTCGCCTTCGATGAAGGCGCCGAAGTTCAGCGCGTAGCTGAGCAGCGCGGTGTTGTGGCTGTCGATATCGGGCTGGTCGATGCGCAGCAGGGTGTGGCCGAACATCGACGACGGGCTGTTCAGGTAGGCGGCCGGGAACACCAGCACGGCGCTGTTCGGGTTGACGTCGGTCATCCACGCTCGGTACTCGGCGCAGTCCGGCGTGGGCAGATCGGTCAGTTGCAGTTGCGCCTTGAGCCAGCGCGTGCGCGCTGGATAGATGCACTGCGGATGACGGTCACCCAGGTCGGCTGGCTGGTACAGCGCCTTTACCGTGGCGGCGAGTTCGGCCGCGGGATCGTGAGCGCCGTTCTCGGCGAGGAAGAAGTCATCGTCGTCGACATAGCTGCGCCAACCGCCGAGCTTGCCGGTTTCGTAGTGGCCGATGGCGATCCAGTAGGGATCGAGGGCCAGTTCGGCCAGGCGCTGGGGCGAGGCGGCATGAAGGGGAAGGCTGCAACACAGGGCGAGGATGGCGACTATCCGATTCAAGGACGCGGCTCTTGTTGAGGCGGGCGATGGCCGAGCTTTGGCCAGGTGCGCGATGAGTGTCAAGGCAGCAGAGAAAAGCCTTTCGTGCAAGTACTGACGGGCGTCAGTGATGGTTAATGTTGGGCGTCGCACACTGCGGGTTCTTCGTACTCAGGGAGATTGTTCATGAGCCACCGTGATGTGCTGGATGCCATGCTGGATGATTACGCGACCCGTGCCGAGGCGATTCGCCGTGACCTGGCGCGCAGTCACTCGGCGGATTTCGCCGAGCAGGCGCAGCAGCGGCAGAATGATGAAGTACTGGAGGCCCTGCTGGCCGAGGCCGAACACGGCCTTCTGCTGGTGCGTCAGGCGCAACAGCGCCTGGCCGAGGGACGCTATGGCGAATGCCTGTGCTGCGGCGAGCCGATCGAGGCGGCGCGCCTGGCCGCCATGCCGGCTGCCGAGTACTGCCAGGGGTGTGCCGAGTTCAACTGAGCGGTTGCTCGACTTCTTCCAGCAGGCGGCGCGCTGCGGAATCGGCGGCATCGATGTATGGCTGCAGAACGCTGGCGGCGCCCGCCCGAGTGAAGGCCTCCAGGTCGCCTTCGCGGAACGCGCTGAGGGTCACGCTGCCACGGAAACCGGCATGGCGCGCGGCGCGTAGCAGCAAGGCATTCACTTCGCGTTGCGGAATGGTGCTGACCAGGGCGCGGGCCTGCTGCAGGGGCAGGTGGGCGATGAAGTCGCCATCCTCGGCATCCCCGTAGCACACGCTCAGCCCCGCCTGGCGAGCGTTGGCCAGCGCCTGTGGGTCGAAGTCCACACCGAGAACGCGCAGGCCGCCGTCTTGCAGGCGATGGGCCAGCTGGCGGCCATAGCGCCCCAGGCCATAGACGATGACTTCCGGCTGGGTCTGGTCGGGTGCATTGTCCTCGGCATTCTCGCGGTGGGCGACACGCCGCTCGAAGATGCCGAGCCAGGGCGAAAGGCGCTCGAACAGTGGCTGCGAGTAGAGAATCATGTAGGTGGACAGGGTGATGGTGATGATCCCCACCAGGGTGGTCAGCCCCAGTGCTGCGCCGCCAACGTGGCCCAGGCTGATGCCCATGGCGACGAAGATGATGGAGAACTCGCTGATCTGCGCCACCGTCAGCCCGGCCATGAAGCCGGTGCGTTTGCGGTAACCCATCGCACCCATGATGGCCATTACGATCAACGGATTGCCGATCAGCACGAACAGCGACAGCAGCACGGCGCTACCGATCTGCTGATGCAGGTAGGAGAAATCCAGTTGAATGCCCAGGTGCAGGAAGAAGAACAGCAGGAGAAAGTCGCGCAGGCTGCTCAGGCGGCTGGCGATGGCCTCGCGCAGCGGCGTGGAAGCCAGGCAGAAGCCGGCGATGAAGGCCCCCAGCTCCTTGGACAGGCCCAGCGCCTCGGCGCCGCCGGCCAGCAGCGTGCCCCAGGCCACCGCCACCAGCATCAGCAACTCCGGCGAGCGGGCCATCGGCGCCAGCAGGCGCGGCAGGGCGAAGCGCACCAGCAGGTAGAGCAGCGCCAAGCTGGCCAGCAGGGCGCCAATCAGCGTCAGGGGTGATAAGCCGGGCTTGCCATTGGCCGGCTGGTACAGGCTGATCATCAGCATCGCCAGCACCACGGCGATGTCCTGCACGATGAGAAAACCCATGGCGATGCGCCCATGCAGGGAGTCGATCTCGCCTTTGTCCGACAGCAGCTTGACGATGATGATGGTGCTGGAAAAGGTCAGGGCCACCGCTACATAGCCGGCGCTCATCCAGTCCAGGCCCAGCAGGCGACACAACGCCAGCCCGGCGAGGATGGTGAAGCTCAACTGGCCGAGGCCGGTGGCCAGGGCGACGGCGCCCAGGGTGCGCACCAGGTGCATGTCCAGCTTGAGGCCGACGACGAACAGCAGCACGGTGATGCCGATTTCCGCCAGCAGGCTGATCGAGCTGTGATCACCGGCCAGGTTCATTACCGCCGGCCCGGCGAGAATGCCCACCAGGATGTAGGCGATGATCAGAGGCTGGCGCAACCTCACGGCGAGCATGCCCAGCACGGCCGACAGGCTGAGCAGGGCGGCGATTTCCTGAAAGGCACTCATAGGCAAGTCTCCTGGCGCTGGGGCTGCCTGTCGTGGGTGCAGGCTCGATGGCGGATCGTCTGGCAGATTATCCCAGCCCCGTTTTTGTGCATTGCCGTGAATCAAACCTTGATCGCCATTGCACCACAGGCCCAGAATCACCCCATGTTTTTGCGGAACTTTCCGCTCGCTATAAGGATTGCCAATGTCCAAGCGTAGCCTCGATGCTTTGCGCCTTGCCCCCGAGTCACTGACCCGCCCCTTCGCTCCTGAGCAGTTCAACTTCACCAGCACCGATGAACTCGAACCCTTCCGCGGCGTGCTGGGCCAGTCGCGCGCCGTCGAGGCGCTGCAGTTCGGCGTGGCCATGCCGCGCCCCGGTTACAACGTATTCGTCATGGGCGAGCCCGGCACCGGGCGTTTCTCCTTCGTGCAGCGCTACCTCAAGGCCGAGGCCAAGCGCATGGAGACGCCGGCCGACCGTGTCTACGTCAATCACTTCGACGAGCCGCGCGAGCCGCGCGCGCTGGAGCTGCCGGCCGGCACGGCAACGGCCTTCATCGCCGATGTCAGCCAGTTGATCGACAACCTGCTGGCCACCTTCCCGGCGGTGTTCGAGACGCCGACCTACCAGCAGAAGAAGAGTGCCATCGACCGCACCTTCAACAAACGCTATGACCAGGCGCTGGACGTGATCGAGCGTCTGTCGCTGGAGAAGGGCATTGCCCTGTACCGCGACAGCACCAACATCGCCTTCACCCCGATGGCCGACGGCAAGGCGCTGGATGAAGCCGAGTTCGCGCAGTTGCCGGAGGCCGAGCGCGAGCGTTTTCACGCCGATATCGCCGCGCTGGAAGAGCGCCTCAACGAGGAACTGGCCAGCCTGCCGCTGTGGAAGCGCGAGTCGAGCAACCAGTTGCGTCAGCTCAACGAGGAGACCATCACCGTCGCCCTGCAGCCGCTGCTGGCGCCGCTGTCGGAAAAATACGCGGAGAACGCCGGCGTTTGCGCCTATCTGCAGGCCGTGCAGGTCAACCTGCTGAAAACCGTGGTCGAGCAACTGGTGGACGTCGACAAGGCCGACCCGCAACTGCGCAAGCTGCTCGAGGAAATCTACTGCCCGAGCCTGGTGGTTGGTCATCACGCCAACGGCGGTGCGCCGGTGGTGTTCGAGCCGCACCCGACCTATGACAACCTGTTTGGCCGCATCGAGTACAACTCTGACCAGGGCGCGCTGTACACCAGTTATCGCCAACTGCGCCCGGGTGCGTTGCACCGCGCCAATGGCGGCTACCTGGTGGTCGAGGCGGAAAAACTGCTCGGCGAGCCTTTCGTCTGGGAAGCGCTGAAGCGCGCCCTGCATTCGCGCCAGTTGAAGATGGAGTCGCCGCTGGGCGATCTCGGCCGCATCGCCACGGTGACCCTCAATCCGCAGGTCATCCCGCTGCAACTGAAGGTCATCATCATTGGCTCGCGTCAGCTCTACTACGCACTGCAGGATGCCGATCCGGACTTCCAGGAAATGTTCCGTGTGCTGGTCGACTTCGACGAGGACATTCCGCTCGCTGACGAGAGCCTGGAGCAGTTCGCCCAGTTGATGAAGACGCGCACCTCGGAAGAGGGCATGGCGCCGCTCACCGGTGCCGCCGTGGCGCGCCTGGCCACCTACAGCGCACGCCTGGCCGAACATCAGGGGCGCTTGTCGGCACGTATCGGCGACCTGTTCCAACTGGTCAGCGAAGCGGACTTCATCCGTCAACTGGCGGGTGAGGCCCTTACCGACGTCGGTCATATCGAGCGTGCGCTCAAGGCCAAGGCGACCCGCACCGGGCGTGTCTCGGCGCGGATCATCGACGACATGCTGGCTGGCATCATCCTCATCGACACCAGTGGCGCCGCTGTCGGCAAGTGCAATGGCCTGACCGTGCTGGAAGTGGGCGACTCGGCCTTTGGCGTTCCTGCGCGGATTTCCGCCACCGTTTACCCGGGCGGCAGCGGCATCGTCGACATCGAGCGCGAGGTCAGCCTCGGCCAGTCGATCCACTCCAAGGGCGTGATGATCCTCACCGGCTTCCTCGGCAGCCGCTACGCCCAGGAATTCCCCCTGGAGATTTCCGCGAGCATCGCCCTGGAGCAGTCCTACGGTTATGTCGATGGCGACAGCGCCTCGCTGGGTGAGGTGTGCACGCTGATCTCGGCACTGTCGCGCACGCCGCTCAAGCAGTGCTTCGCCATCACCGGCTCGATCAACCAGTTCGGCGAGGTGCAGGCGGTCGGCGGGGTCAACGAGAAGATCGAAGGCTTCTTCCGCCTGTGCGAGGCGCGTGGCCTGAGCGGCGAGCAGGGGGTGATCATCCCGCACTCCAATGTCGCCAACCTGATGCTCGACGAGCGTGTCCTGCAGGCGGTGCGTGCCGGCCAGTTCAACGTCTATGCCGTGCGTCATGTCGACGAGGCGCTGAGCCTGCTGGTCGGCGAGCCGGCCGGGCATCCGGACGAGAAGGGGCGCTTCCCCAAGGGCAGCGTCAACGCTCGGGTGGTCGAGCGCCTGCGCGATATCGCCGCGATCGGCCTGGAAGAGGAGAGCAAGCCGGCTGAGCCAAAGGAAACGCCCCCCGCCGAGGCGAGCAAGACGGCCCGTGCGCCACGCCGCAAGAAGACTGACGGCGAGGCGAGCTGATCAGTTCTTGCGCGACCGCCGTGCAGGCACTGCGGTAGGCGCACCGGACAGCTTGCTCACCTGTCATCAACAGAGTTATCCACAGCTTTCGTGGATAACTTTGGCTTCCCAGCTCAGCCGCTCGGGGTGTAGGCTGGATGCTGAATTTCGCGAGGGTCGCCGCCATGTCGCGCAGCCTCTGCCTTACCCGACACTGTCTGGGGCTTGTCACCCGTATCGAATGCGTGATCAGGCCATTGGCAGGTGATCGCGGGCTTTGGACATTGATCTGTGCAGCCGGCATGGCCGGCGCGCAGCCCTCGGCCATCAAGGCACAAGGCCCGTTCTTCGGGCCTCTCGTCGCTGAAGAAGTGCTGGCTGCCATCGTCCAGAGCCTGGCGTTGCAGGGCTATGCCGAATGCACCGAGCCGCCGATCTGGAGCCTGCACCTGCAGGCCGAGCTGCGCCGCCTGAACGACTCGCAGCGGCGCCATCCGGGCCAGTACCGCTTCCGCCCCGATACCGACGGGCAAAGCTGAGGGCGCGCCTGGCCTGGCGCATACGGGCTGTTTTCACTGGGGTTATCCACAATCCGTACGGCGCTTTGTGCGGCCGGTGTGGCTGGGTATACTCGCCGCCATTTCCGATCCCTCAGTGAGACCTTCATGGAACGCTTTATCGAAAATGCGATGTATGCCTCGCGCTGGTTGCTGGCACCCATCTACTTCGGCCTGTCGCTGGCGGTTCTGGCGCTTTCTCTGAAATTCTTTCAGGAGCTTTACCACATCCTGCCGCAGATATTTTCCCTTGCTGAAGCGGATGTAATCCTCAAGCTGCTGTCGTTGATCGACATGGCCTTAGTTGGCGGCTTGTTGGTGATGGTGATGCTCTCGGGCTACGAGAACTTCGTTTCGCGCCTGGATATCCATGATGACACTGAGAAGCTCAGTTGGCTGGGCAAGATGGATTCCAGCTCGCTGAAAATGAAGGTGGCGGCGTCCATCGTGGCGATTTCCTCCATCCACCTGCTGAAAGTGTTCATGGATGCCAAGAACTATGACCTCAAGTACCTCCAGTGGTACGTCATCATCCACCTGACCTTCGTTGGATCGGCTTTTGCAATGGGTTACCTGGACAAGCTGACCAAGCACGATCACTGATCCGCTCACCGTGTTGCCGAACCGCCCGGCCGTTGGAAAACGGACGGGCGGTTTTCATTTGGGCCTTGTGCTTTCTCGATCTTGTACAAAAATTGTCTTTGTAGAGGTTTTTGTATAATTTGCGCGAGACGAGGAGAACCCATGAATCTGTACGATCTTTCTGTGCACGCCCTGGCTGGGCGCATCGACGAACTCAACCTGATTTCCCTGGAGGGTGGCATCTACCTGCTCGAGGCGCGGATGGAGGGCCGTGCCCACCCGGTGCGTGACGAGCAGGGCAGTACCTTGCACCTACGCTCGGTCGAACACGCCCGCGACGTGCTGCAGGAAATGCCGACGCTGCCGTTCTTCCTGGTGCACAGCTCGGTGCATGATGAAATGTGTGGCATGCCCTCGGCTGACAACAGCCTGCGCGTGCCCATCGCCTTTCGTTCCGGCTGGTGACGGCAGCGTTCATCCCGGCCGGGGCGCTGCAAGGTCGTACCCTGGCCGTTGTCGAGGTGAAAACCACAGGGGCGCATCCGCTGCGTGATGCCGTCTGGGAACTGGCAATCATCCAGGTCGACGCGCAGGGCAGTGTCGAGGCGCGTCTGCACTGGCTGTTCGAGCCCCCCGTGGCCTTGCCGAGCAAGTTGCTGGCGCTGACCGGGCTGCATCCTCTGGAGTTGCGCGGTCTGCCAGGCATCGACGCTGCAGGTGAGGCGATTGCCGCCGCGCTGAAAGGACGCGTGCTGGTCGGGCACAACCTGCGTTTCTCACTGGCTTTCCTGCGCCGTGCCTTGGCCGACTGGAAAGCACTGCGTCCGGTACAGCTCTGTACCCTGCGTCTGGCAAGAACGGCATTGCCCGATATCGCCGACCAGGGCTTCGACGCGCTCTGTGAGCATTTCGGCATCGTCCGCTTCTTCCGTCATCGCGCCGTACCCGATGCCGAGGCGACCTTGCTCCTTGCCCGGCATCTGCTCGCACAGGTGCCGGCCAGTGCGCTGAGCAGTCAGCTGCGCAGCGCCGCTCGGCCACCCTTGCTACCCAGCGAGCGTTTCGCCGGCCTGCCGGAGCGGCCGGGCGTCTACTACTTCCTCGGCGACAGCGGCGCCCACCTGTACGTGGGCAAGAGCCGCAACCTGCGCCAGCGGGTGACGTCGCACTTCCAGAACGACCACCGTGACCGGCGCAGCCTGCACATGGTGCAGCAGATCCGTGATGTGCAGGTGCAACCCACCGCTGGCGAGTTGGGCGCGCTGTTGCTCGAGTCGGCGGAAATCAAACGCTTGCAGCCGTTGTACAACCGGCGCCTGCGCAAGCAGCGCGAACTGCTGACCTGGGCGCTGAGCGAGGCGGGCGGTGAGTGGCGCAATGAACTGCTGCCGCATCGCGCGTTGCTGCCGGGTACCCGGCATGTGGGGTTGTTCTGCTCGCGTCATCACGCACGGCAATGGTTGCTGGAGCAGGCACGTGAGCGCCGTCTGTGCCTGCGGGTGCTGGGGCTGGAGGAGGGCGAGGGTGCCTGCTTCGCCTACCAGCTGGGTCGCTGCGCTGGCGCCTGTTGTGGCATGGAGTCGCGTCAGGCGCATGATGCGCGTTTGCTCGAAGGCGCCGAACGGCTGCAGACCCAGGCCTGGCCCTGGCGTGGGCCGGTTGCCCTGGTCGAGCGCGACGCGCGGCACGATCTCGTGCAGTGGCATGTGCTCGACCAGTGGCACTACCTGGGCAGCGTGGAATGCCTCGATCAGGCCAATGCCTTGCTGGCCGAAGGCCGGGGCGGTTTCGACCGCGATACTTACCACATCCTGCTCGGCCACCTGCGCCGTTATCCGCACATGGAGGTCGCTCTGCTGTGAACGTACGCCGTCTGATTCTGATTCTCGGTGACCAACTCAGCCTGGGCCTCGGCGCCCTGGCCGATGTCGACCCCGCGCGCGATCACCTGCTGCTGGCCGAGGTGATGGAGGAGGCCAGCCATGTGCCGCATCATCCGAAGAAGATCGCCCTGATCTTCAGCGCCATGCGCCATTTCGCCGAGGCTCTGCGTGAGCAGGGCCTGCAGGTGCACTACGTGAAGCTGGACGATCCTGCCAACAGCGGCTCGCTGCCGGGTGAACTGCAGCGCTGGACGCAGCAGTTGAACCCGGCCGAGGTGCACCTGACCGAGTGTGGCGACTGGCGCCTGGAACAGGCGCTGCGTCATTGCGGCGTGGCGATCCAGTGGCACCCGGACACCCGCTTTCTCTGCTCGCGTGAAGCCTTCGCCGCCTGGGCGCAGGGGCGCAAGCAATTGCGCATGGAGTTCTTCTACCGCGAGATGCGCCGCGCCAGCGGCCTGCTGCTGAACCCGGATGGCAGCCCCGACGGCGGTGCCTGGAACTTCGATGCCGACAACCGCAAGGCCTTGCCCAAGGGCGTACGGCCACCGGCGCCGTTGCGTATTGAGCCGGACGCCATCACGGCCGAGGTGCTGGAGCTGGTCGCGCAGCGTTTTGTCGATCATTACGGCCTTCTGGACGGCTTCGATTACCCGGTGACAACCGCACAGGCCGAACGCCTGTGGCAGCATTTCCTCGCTCATGGCCTGGCCGATTTCGGCGATTACCAGGACGCCATGGCCGATGACGAGCCGTTTCTTTTTCATTCACGCATCAGCGCCGCGCTGAACATCGGCCTGCTCGATATGCGCCGGCTGTGTGCCGATGTCGAGGCGGCCTATCGCGCGGGCGAGGTGCCGCTGAACGCGGCCGAGGGCTTCATCCGCCAGTTGATCGGCTGGCGCGAGTACGTACGCGGCATCTACTGGCTGCGCATGCCGGAGTATGCCGAGGGCAATACCTTTGGCAATTCGCGGGCGCTGCCAGAGTTCTACTGGACGGGCCGGACGCGCATGAACTGCATGCGCCAGGCCATCGGTCAGACCCTGGAGCACGCCTACGCGCACCATATCCAGCGGCTGATGGTTACCGGCAACTTCGCCCTGCTTGCCGGCATCGCGCCCAAGGCCATCTGCGACTGGTACCTGGCCGTGTACATGGATGCCTTCGACTGGGTCGAGCTGCCCAATACCCTGGGCATGGTGATGCACGCCGACGGCGGTTACCTGGGCTCCAAGCCCTATTGCGCCAGCGGTCAGTACATCAAGCGCATGTCCAACCATTGCCAGGGTTGCAGTTACAAGGTGAGTGAAAGCACCGGCGAGTCGGCCTGTCCGTTCAACTCACTGTATTGGCATTTTCTGATGCGCCACCGCGAGCGCCTGGAGCGCAACCCGCGTATCGGCATGGTCTACCGCAACCTGGCGCGCATGAGCGAGGCCAAGCAGCAGGCGTTGTGGGATTGGGGCGAGCGTTTGCTGGCACGGCTCGATGCCGGGGAGAGACTGTGAAGAAGAGCCAGTTGCCGGTGAAGACCTGCTTGGTCTGCGGCCTGCCCTTCGCCTGGCGCAAGAAGTGGGCGCGCTGTTGGGAGGAGGTGCGCTATTGCTCCGAGCGTTGTCGGCGAGGGCGTAACGCCCTATAGATCCAGACTGTCGCCGCTGAAGCGCCTGCCACAGAGCGTGCATCTCCTGCGGCTGTGGGAGGGGCTTTAGCCGCGACAGGCTTGGCACCTTGCCGTGACCTCGCGCCCGGCTTCTGTGCTAGTCTGGCCGGCCTTTTTGCAGCCCCTAGCGGAGCCTTTTCATGTCCGAATTCACCTTCAGTCCCGATCTGTCCTCCGACGAGGGCCGCGTCAGCTACGGCATCGGCCGCCAACTCGGTGGTCAACTGCGCGACAACCCGCCGCCGGGTGTCGATCTGAACGCTATCCTCGCCGGTCTGACCGATGCCTTCACCGGCCAGGCCAGCCGCGTTTCCGAGGCTGAGCTGGGCGCCAGCTTCAAGGTCATCCGCGAAGTCATGCAGGCCGAGGCCGCGGCCAAGGCTGAAGCTGCTGCCGGCGAAGGCCGTGCCTACCTGGCCGAGAATGCCAAGCGCGAAGGCGTCACCGTATTGGCTTCCGGCCTGCAGTACGAAGTGCTGGTAGCGGGCGAGGGCGCCAAGCCGTCGGCCGATGATCAAGTCCGTACCCACTACCACGGCACCCTGATCGACGGCACCGTATTCGACAGCTCCTACGAGCGCGGCCAGCCGGCTGAATTTCCGGTTGGTGGTGTGATTCCGGGCTGGGTCGAGGCGCTGCAACTGATGGGCACCGGCAGCAAATGGCGCCTGCACGTGCCGAGCGAGCTGGCCTACGGCGCCCAGGGCGTTGGCAGCATCCCGCCGCACAGTGTGCTGGTGTTCGATGTCGAGCTGCTCGACATCCTGTAAGCAAAATCCGTAGGTGAGTCGTAGGGTGGACAACGCTGTTTTTGTCCACCACGGCGACGGTGGACGGGTGAAGCGTCGTCCACCCTACGATTGAACGGCCCTCTGCCATGCAGGGGGCCGTTGCGTTTCAGGACGGGCGCAAGGCCCGGGCATAGCAGAACAGGAACAGGCTGCGCACCAGCTCCTTGAGCACGCTGGGTTCGCTCGAGCTGAGTTCGTGCAGATCCAGGTCGCCCTGGTCGCGCAGCTCGTCCAGAGCGTCTTCTTCCAGCACGGCGCAGACTTCGCCGGTCTGGCGGTTGAGGATGCGCAGGTAGGGATGTGGCCGATCCAGCCAGGCATCGATCAGGTAGGTCATGGCAGTTCTCCTTGGCCGTCATTACGTAACTGAGAATAATTCCTATTACATAAATAGCAAGGGTTAATTGCGACCTTCTGTCGTTTCCGTGAATCGAGGCTGGCGATAAAGAGGGCTGTGGGAGGGGCTTCAGGCCGCTGAAGCGCCTCCCACAGGATCGATCAGTGCGCGGGGGTGACCTGCGCCTGTTGTTGCGCTTCGGCATCCGGCTTGGCCAGCAAGCTGTACACGCAGGGCAGGACGAACAGGGTGAAGGCGGTGCCGACGCTCATGCCGGTGGCGATCACCAGGCCGATATCGAAACGGCTCACCGCACCAGCACCGGTGGCGAGGATCAGCGGCACCATGCCGAATACCATCGCAGCAGTGGTCATCAGCACCGGGCGCAAGCGGATGGAGGCGGCTTCCTCGATGGCTTCGCGCACGCTCAGCCCCTTCTCGCGACGCAGTTGGTTGGCGAACTCGACGATGAGGATGCCGTGCTTGCTGATCAGGCCGATCAGCGTTACCAGACCCACCTGGGTGTAGATGTTCATGCTCGAGAAGCCGAGGAAGATCGGTATCAGCGCGCCGCAGATCGACAGCGGCACGGTGACCAGAATCACCAGTGGATCACGGAAGCTCTCGAACTGTGCCGCCAGCACCAGGAAGATGATCGCCAGTGCCAGACCGAAGGTGAGGAACAGCGCACTGCCTTCCTGCACATACTGGCGCGAGGCGCCGGCGTAGTCGTAGCTGTAGCCGCGCGGCGCTTCCTCACGGGTGATCTGGGTGATGGTGTCCACCGCCTCGCCCATGCTGACGATGGGCACGCCCTGGATGATCACCGAGTTGAGCTGCTGGAACTGATTGAGCTTGGTCGGGCGGGCGCGGTCGCTGACGCGGATCAGCGTACCCAGCGGCACCATCTGGCCGTTCTCGCTGCGCACGTAGTAGCTGTCGAGCCAGCCCGGGTTGTCGCGGTAGGCGCGTTCCACCTGGGCGATCACCTTGTAGCTGCGCCCGTCGATGGTGAAACGGTTGATTTCGCCCTCACCGAGCAGGCTGGCCAGCGTGGTGCCCAGATCCTGCATCGATACGCCCATCTGCGCGGCTTTCTCGCGGTCGATGTCGACCACGACCTCCGGCTTGTCGAAGGCCAGGTCGATGTCAAGGAAGGCGAACTTGCCCGACTCCTGCGCGCGCGCCTTGACCCGCTGGGCCACCTGCAGCAGCGACTCGTAGTCGTTCGGCGTGTTGATCACGAACTGGAAGGGTAGACCCTCGCCAGTGCCCGGCAGCGACGGCAGGTTGAAGCCGAAGACCTGCAGGCCCGGAATCTGGTTGAGCTTGGCCTGCACCTCGGGAAGGATCGCCATCTGGGTGCGCTCGCGCTCGTTCCACGGGGTCAGCAGGAAGCCGCCGATGCCCGACTGCACACCGTTGAAACCGTTGATCTGGAACGACGAGTAGTACTCGGGGAAGGTCTTGAAGATCTCCACGAACTGATCGGTGTAGGCGTTGATGTAGTCCAGGTTGGTCGGCTGTGGCGACTGGGTCATCATGAACACGATGCCCTGGTCTTCATCCGGTGCCAGCTCGTTCTTGGAGAACGACAGCAGGGCCGGGATCAATGCCATCACGATCAGGCCGAACACCACCACCACCGGACGGGTGTCGAGGGTGCTGTGCAGCGCCTTCTGGTAGCGCCGCTTGAGCGTGTCGAAGACCTGATCCAGGCGATGGGCCAGCCCCGACGGGTTTTCCTCGTGGCGCAGCAGCTTGGCACACATCATCGGTGACAGGGTCAGCGCGACGATGCCGGAAATGATCACCGCGCCGGCCAGGGTCAGGGCGAATTCCTTGAACAGGGCGCCGGTCAGGCCTTCGAGGAAGCCGATGGGGGCGTACACGGCGGCCAGGGTGATGGTCATCGAGATCACCGGCACGGCGATCTCGCGCGCGCCTTCGATGGCCGCGTCGAACGGCGTCTTGCCCTCTTCGATATGGCGGTGGATGTTTTCCACCACGACGATGGCATCGTCCACCACCAGGCCGATGGCCAGCACCATCGCCAGCAGAGTCAGCAGGTTGATCGAATAGCCCATCAACTGCATGAAGAACAGCACGCCGACCATCGACAGCGGAATGGTGACCACGGGGATCAACACCGAGCGGAACGCGCCGAGGAACAGAAAGACCACGACGATGACGATCAGCACCGCTTCGCCGAGGGTCTTCACCACTTCGTCGATGGACGCCTGGATGAACTCGGTGGCGTCGTAGGCGATGGCCACCTTGAGGTTCGGCGGCAGCTGCGCCTCCAGTTCCGGCAGGGCCGCGCGCACGTTCTTGATCACGTCCAGCGGGTTGGCGCTGGGCGTACCCTTGATGGCGATGTACACCGAGGGCACGCCATCGAAGGAACTGATCGAGTCGTAGTTGGCCGCGCCCATTTCCACGCGGGCGATGTCGCGCACCAGCACGCGGCTGTCACCCATCGTCTTCACCGGGATTGCGGCGAAGGCATCGGCGGATTTCAGGTCGGTGCTGGCGTTGATGCTGGTGACCACGTACTCGCCCTTCACCTCGCCGGCGGCGGAGAGGAAGTTGTACTTGCGCACCGCGTCGTTGAGGTCGCTGGCGGTTACGCCGTAGGCGGCCATTTTCACCGGATCCAGCCACAGGCGCATGGCGAACACCTGGTTACCGAGGATCTGCGCCTCGGCCATACCGGGCAGGGTGGCCAGCTTGGGCTGGATGACGCGTGACAGGTAGTCGGTGATCTGCGGGTTGGACAGCTCGTCGCTGTAGAAGCTGACGTACATCAGCGCCGAAGCGTCGGCCGCTTCCTTGGAGAGCACCGGGTCTTCGGCGTCCTGCGGCAACTGGTTCTTCACCTCGTTGGCCTTGGCCAGCAGCTCGGTGAACAGGCGGTCGCTGTTGGCGCCGATGCGCGCGTAGATGGAGATGGTGGACAGGTTCTGCTGGCTCGACGAGGTCATGTAGTCGATGCCTTCGGCGCTGGCCAGGCTCTGCTGCAGCGGTTGGGTGATGTAACCCTGGATGGTCTCGGCGTTGGCGCCCGGATAGGCGGTGGTGACCGTGATCAGGGCGTTTTCCATCTGCGGGTACTGGCGGATGACCAGCTTGCCGAACGCCTGGATGCCGAGCAGGACGATCAGCAGGCTGACCACGGTAGCCAGCACGGGGCGACGGATGAACGGATCGGTGAAAGCCATGATGATTTCCTTGGCTGTTGCCACCCCTGGCCGCCGATCTGGCGGTGGCCGGGGTACTGGTCAGTTGGTGCTCGGCGAGGTGCTGTCGGGCTGCACGGGATCGTCGACGATGGCCACATGCGACCCGTTGTCCAGCTTCAACTGGCCGGAGGTGACCACTTGCTGGCCGGCTTGCAGGCCCTTGAGGATCACCACGCGACCGTCACGGCGTTCGCCGGTGGTGACGAAATGGCGCTCCACCACCAGTTGCGCTTTGCCGTCGCTGTCCTTGACCAGCTCGCCCTTGTCGTCCTTTTTCTCGGTGATCAGGTACACCGAGTTGCCGTACAGGGTGTAGGTGATGGCGGTTTCTGGCACGGTAATCAGCGCGTTGTCGCCTGGCAGCAAGACCTGCAGGTTGGCGAACATGCCCGGCAGCAGTTTCTCGTCGGGGTTGGCCAGGGTGGCGCGTACCTGCAGGTTGCGGGTCTCGTTTTCCACCTTGGGGTTGATCGCGCTGATACGCCCTTCGAAGGCCTCGCCAGGGTAGGCGGCGACGCTGATCTGCACGCTTTGGCCGACGGCCAGTTGCGGGGCTTGCTGCTCGGGCAGGAAGAAGTCGACGTTCAGCCGCGACAGATCCTGCAGGGTGGCGATGGCTGCGCCGGGCGACAGGTAGGTGCCCGGGTCGACCTGGCGAATGCCGATGGTGCCGGAGAAGGGTGCATTGATGCGCTTCTTGTCCAGTTGTGCCTTGAGCTGGGCGACGCTGGCGGTGGCCTTCTGCAGTGTCGAAGCCAGGCGGTCGAACTCGCTCTTGGAAATGTTCGAACGGCTGACCAGGCTGCGCCCGCGCTCGTACTCGATCTGCGCCAGGCTGCGCTCGGCCTCGGCGGTGGCCAGACTGGCACGCTCCACTTCGCTGTCGAGCTGGATCAGCGGCTGGCCACGCTCGACCTTCTGCCCCGACTGGAACAACACCTCGCGCACGATACCCTCGACCTCGGCGGACAGATCCACGCCCTGGTAGGCCTTGAGCGTACCGATGGCCGGCAGACGCCCCTGCCAGGGCTGCTCGACCGCAGTGGCCGCCGAGATACTGATGGCCGGCTGCGGCGCCGAGAACATCTGAATCTGCTTATAGATGGAGAAGCCTTTGTAGGCGGCGAGGGCGAGTACCACGAGCACGACGGCACCCAGCATGATCAGCATGCGGCGGAGCAACATATTCCGGTTCCTTGGCAGAGCGGGGTCAAGCCTGGAATAGGCAGGATCGGGCACGATAGTGCTACTCGCAGATGAAGTCAAAACTCCTCATTTACAAGGTATTTTCCCCATGAAACCGGCACGTTGGCGTGCCGGTCGCGTGTTTCACGAACCAAGACGGCGGGTGACTTCACCCAGTTCGCCGGAGAGCCCGCGCAGGTTCAGACTGGCGGCCTGGGTACGTTCGACGTTTTCCTGGTTGGCGCTGGCGATGGCCGTCAGCTCGGTCAGGTTGCGCGAGATGTCCTCGGCCACCGACGTCTGCTCCTCGGCGGCGGTGGCGATCTGCTGATTCATGTCGCGAATCGCTTCCACTGCCGCGGTAATACGCTGCAGCATGGCGCCAGCTTCAGTCACCTGAGTCACGCCTTGTTCGCTGCGTTGCTGGCCGCTCTCGATGGCGCGCACGGCATTCAGCGCGCCGGTCTGCACGGTGTCGATGATCTGGTTGATTTCGGCCGTCGACTGGGCGGTGCGTTGCGCCAGGTGGCGCACCTCATCCGCGACCACGGCAAAGCCCCGTCCCTGATCGCCAGCCCGCGCGGCTTCGATGGCGGCGTTGAGCGCCAGCAGGTTGGTTTGCTCGGCGATGCCACGGATCACCTCAAGCACCTTGCCGATACGTCCGCTGTCGCTTTCCAGGCGGCGGATCACTTCGGCCGTGTTGGCGATTTCGCCACGGATGTCGGTGATGGTGGCGATGGTCGATTGCATCACCGCGCTGCCCTGACGCGCCGAGTCATCGGCGTCGGTGGCGGCATGGGCCGCATCGGCGGCGTGCCGTGCAACCTCCTGGGCGGTCGCGGACATCTCGTGCATGGCGGTGGCGACCTGATCGGTGCGCTCGAACTGCTCGCTGACGCCTTCGGTCATGCGTGAGGCGATGGCGTTGAGTTCACCGCTGGCACCGTCGAGGTCATGCGTGCTGCGATGCAGTCGCTCGGTGGTGCTGGCGAGAAAGTCGCGCAGGGTATTGGCCGCGCGTGCAAGCAAGCCCAGTTCGTCCTGCCTGCTGCTGTCCACGCGCTGGCCGAACTGGCCGTGGCTGAGTTGGTCGACGTGACCGATCAGGTGGCGGATGGGAATGATCAGGTGGCGGTTGACCAGCCACAGGCTGAAGACGCCGATCACCAGCGCGGCGGCGAGCATCAACAGCGAGCCGGTAATGACGGTTCGCTGTGCGCTGGCATTGATCTGCTGGGCCTGATCGAGGCTTTGCTGGCGCAACTGTTCGACCAGCGCCGTCATCTGTTCACTGGCAGCGCGGTCGATACCCTTGACCGCTTCATCACCGGCCTGGGCATCGGCACCGGCCTTGATGAAGGCGTCACGTCCCTGGCGATAGCGTTGGCCAAGGTCACGGTGTTCGCTGCGCAGGCGCTCGACCTGAGCGTTGAGCGTCGCATCGCCGCCGGCCTGCGCCAGCTCGCCAAGGATGGCCTGTACCTTTTGCTCCTGCGCTTCGAACTGGCTCCAGTAGCGCTGCAGGTTGGCGTCGTCCTTGCCACGCAGCAGTACGTTCTTCCACTCCTGAACCTGGATCTTGAATTCGAGATTGGCCGCGTCGATCAGCCGCGTTGCCTGCACCGGGCCGTCGAGCAGGCCACGGTAGGACTGAAGGCCGCCGGAGAGGAAACTGAAGCAGGCCAGGGCCGTGATCAGGATCAGGGCAAGGCTGCCGCCGAGCAGGGAAAGGATTTGCGCGCGCAACGATTTCTGCAACATGGCAAGCACCCATGGAAATGGAGGAAAGGACGGTGTCCGTGTTGTGGATATCCATTTCACCGAGCCGACTGCTGCACGCACTTGTGCCGGTCATGGAAGTATAGGTCTTAGCCGGACTAATGGCCGCTTGCTGCATTGGATAACAGTTTGATGACATAAATGTTGCAGGCGGGTTGCCGCTGGCCCTCAGCATGCCTGACCCTCGTCATATTGCTGCCGTCCTGTGACGAATCGCTTGCATGGCGTTAGTCGAGATGGCGGGTGTCATGAGGAGCATCTAGCATCGGCCCATTGCCGTTGTCACACGCAACCGCTGCCAGGTGAACCGAGATGCCCCGATCTGCCGAACTGTTGGCCTTAGTGGGGATCACGCTACTGCATTGGCTGCCGAGATGACGGCCTTTGACCACTTCGTTCGACCCCATGCCTTGCACCGGTAACGTCACGGTTGTCAGCTCATGGCGCAAAGCATGACGTCTCTTTCGCGAGCGTTTGAGGCTCTGGCCGCGCGCTAGGGGGTTGCGACGACGGGTGTCGAAATCTTGAATGAAGCCTAACCATCTCATACCCGCTCAGGTTTCTATGTGGCCATTTGACCAACCGCCTAATTGCGCGACCATCGTCTCCAAAAGCGTTATCGAAAAGCGCAAACCCATACTCCAGGTCACCCATGATGAGGATGATCATGGCTGGCAGTTTCTCGACAACCAGAGCGAGGCGCTGGACGACCTGTGCATCGTCGGGCTGGGGCATATTCTTGAAGTGGATCCGTCGATGGCTGAACTCGCTGGGCTCGAACCCGGTTGGCAAGCGACGCGCACTCATGTCGGTGGCGAGTGGATGATCGAGCCCATGGCGCCTGAGCCTGACGACGAAGCAAGCTGACCTCCAGGCTGTGCAGGCCACGACAGATTGAAAAGCATCAGGAGTTGAGATGAGCGCATGGGGCACCGGGCTGTACAGCGATGACACGACGTGCGACGTACGGGATGACTACGTTCGTCATCTCAAGAGTGGGTTATCCCATGAGGACGCCTGCCAGAAAGTTCTGGAGCGCTACGTTGAGCTGCTTGGCGATAAGGCCGTTGCTTGCCTTGTCCGTTTTGCCTTGGCCGACACGGCCTGGCAGTACGGTCGCCTCGACGAGACCCTGAAGGATAGCGCTCTCTCGCTCATACACGCCGGTGGCGATCTGTTCGTCTGGGAGCGCGATGCGCCTGGGGATGTCGCGGCGAGACGCAGAGTACTGGCAACGCTGGAGGCGCGATTGACCGCACCACAGCCACCGGCAAGGGCGATCGAGGTTGTGCCGCCAAAGCCAAAGAAGATTCGTACCAACGCGCCGATTGGCTCCGTCTTCGCGCTTGAACTACCCAGCCAGGGCAGAGCATGGCTGGTGCTCGTGGGCTTCGCCGAGCTGGAACAGAGCATTGATCCGGTCTTTTCCATCATGCCTTGGCGCAGCAAGTCGCCAGCCGATGTACCCGAGCAGATCAGCGGCGGCGACAAGACCCTGGTGCTGTCGCAAGGTTTCTCCCGATCCTTCGCACATGTCGCGATTCTGCCCAAGGATGAGCGCAGGAGTATCCTGGTTGGGCTGGAGCCGGTGAGCATCCCTGTGCTGTCACCCATGCCTTTCGAGCGAGAGCGCACCGTTTGGCTGGCGCTGGGGCGTATCGCCAGCGAGGTCGATCGGCACCTGGACGGCGTATCCGCGCCGAGCAGTGAACACTCAGCGCCTGGAGCGTAGCCTTACCTGGTATTCACCATCCCGGATTGCAGAACATCAAGGAGCGAACAATGAGTGATTTTGACTGGCACAGTGACCTGATTACTGCCGAAACCCCGGTGACCGAGCACTATCGAAATACCCAGAATGTGCGCCGGTTCCTGACCGCTTCCTGTGGCCCCGGCTTCAAGTTCGATCGTGCGTTCATGGCCTGGATCAGGAATGGCGATCCCAAGACCATGGGAGAGGTGGCATCGGAATGGCGACGGCTCAATCAGGGGTAGTTTTGGAGCTTGTAGCCTGGGTAGAGCGCAGCGACACCCAGGACGCATGGTTCTGATTGGATTCGCTGTTCTCGTCTGACACCACGCGGTGTACAGGACTGGTAGGAGCGGCTTCAGCCGCGATCATCGGTGCCAGCCCGTTCGCGGATAAATCCGCTCCTACGAAAAGCCGGGAGCTCCCGGCTTTGGGCCTCAGGCCAAGCGCAGGTGGTTGTCCCACAGGCCGGCCGGCAGTTGCAGGGCGCTGGCGGTGATGCGTTCGCTGCGGCAGTCGTACAGGCGGCAGCGGCCCTGGCCGGAGGTGACGACGAAACCGTCATGCACGGCGCCAACACCGGCGCAGTCGGCCAGGGGCACGTCGAGGCGTACTGCGGCGCTGTCCAGATCCCAGATGAAGAAACGGTTGCCGCGCGGGGCGGTCATTGCCAGCAGGCGCAGGTCGTCGTGGATGGCGACGCTGGCGGTGTACTGGTTCATGACTACGCGCTGTGCTTCGCCGAGAGGGAAGGGCTGGTAGGGCTGGCCGGGGCGTTTGATCGCCAGCAGGGGCACCTGGTCGTGCATGTCGCCCATGTATTGCTGGCCGCTGACCACGGTGCCGTCGCGGGCGACGGTGAGGTGGCGGATGCTGTTCTGCTGGTCGGCCAGGCGCTCCTGGCTGACTAGGCTGCCGTCGCGCTGCATCAGCACCAGGCTGGCTTCCATGGCATTGAGGTTCATATCGACGCGGCTTTCAGCCTCGGTGCGAATGCCGCCGTTGGCCACCACCAGGGTTTCGCCATCGGGCATCCACAGCAATTGATGCGGGCCGACGCCATGGGTGCTGTGCTCGCCGGTGCGCTCCAGGCGTTCACCATTGAGGCGATAGGTGCCGAGCACGCCGCGACCGGGTTCGGTGGTGTCGTTCTCGGTTGCGTACAGCCATTCACCCTCCTTGTGGAACACCGCATGGCCGTTGAAGTGACGGCCTTGCGGCGATATCAGGGTGTGCAGCAGGCGACCGTCGCGGGTGTCGATCAGGTAGCTTTCGGTGCTCGGGCGGCGGCCGACGAAAAGTGCCATCGGCAGGCTTGGGTGCGGCACCACGTCGTGGCAGCGCTCGGTCACCAGGGTGGCGAAGGCGCGCTCGCCGTCGAGGCGGTAGCCCACGGCGTAGTGGCGGCCGTCGCCGCCATCACGGGCGGACAGCAGCAGCGGTTGCCCGCCGGGGCCGAACAGCGTCCAGCCGCCGAATGCACCTGCGGTGGCGCCAATGCCGAGCAAGACGCTGAGGCCGAGGAAGGTTCTACGTTGCATGGCTTAGTCCCCGTCGTGGGCGTTGAAGCCGATCTGCACGCCAAGGGCCTTGGCCAGGTCGCTTTCCTGCAGGCGATGCAGGCGGTTGAGGCTGTCGTACAGCTCGCTCAGCTGAGTGCGGCCGGCTTCGTTGGCCAGCAGCTCGGTCAGCGGCAGATCGAGGGCCGCTAGACGCTGGCGGGTGTCGAGGTAGGCGGCGTCGATACGCTTGGCCAGATCGGCCTGGTCGCTGCCGAGCAGAGCCTGCAGGCCATCCTTGTTGCTGCCGTGCCAGAGCAGTTCGGCGCTGGCCAGGGCCGAGCCGAGGTTGGCCAGGCTGGCGTTGCTGCGCCAGGCTTCGGCCTGGTACGGCTGCGGGATGCCCTTGCTCTGGCGGCCGAGCGGCGCACCGAGTTTCTTCTTCAGGCCGTCGATGCCGCTGACCTGTACGCGCAGCAATTCCGCCACCGCTTCCTTGGAGTCGGCGTAGCGCTCGTTGGGGAAGCTCTTGAGCTGCGCGGCCATGCCACTCTTGTCGGCTTGCCATTGGCCGACGATGTCGGCGGCCAGGGCCTGCTGATGCTGACCGATGGCCTGCAGCAAGGGGCAGTAGCGGGCTTTCTGTTCGTCCTGGGTCAGGTCGATATCGGCATCGAACAGCACGTATTCGGAGGCGGTCAGGCCCTGCACCACGACGCTGGCGCTGGCCAGATCGGCCTGGGTCAGCTGCGGCTTGCTCTTGAGCAGTGCTTCGACCTGGCGCTGCACCAGGTTCTTCTTGTCCGGCCAGAACTGTACCTGCCAGGCGCGGTTGCCTTCGGCCAGGGGGCCGAGCATCAGCGGTTGCAGCGCCGACCAGGCGCTCATGGCGCCGAGGAAGGCCTGGCGTGCGGCGGGCAGATCGGCGCTGCCGGCGCAGAAGGCCGCTGCGCGCTCGGCCAGTTGGCGGTCGGCTTCCTGCCAACTGGTATAGGCCGGCAGCAGCACGCCGTCGGTGAGGGCGCCGGTGACCTTGGCGGCCGGATCCTGCTGGCCGCAGCCGACCAGGGCCAGGCCAAGCAGGGAGGCGATCAGGCTCTTGTGCAACATCTCGGACTCCTTATAGGGAATTGAGGAAGGCGAGCAGGGCTGCTCGCTCATCAGCATCGAATTTCAGCACCTGCTGCTTGGCTGCTTCGGCCTCGCCGCCGTGCCAGAGTATGGCTTCCAGCAGATTGCGGGCGCGACCGTCATGCAGCAATTGGGTATGGCCATTGACCGTCTGGGTCAGGCCGATGCCCCACAGCGGTGGCGTGCGCCATTCGCGGCCCGTGGCGAGAAACTCGTCGCGGCCATCGGCCAGGCCTTCGCCCATGTCATGCAGGAGCAGGTCGGTGTAAGGGCGGATCACCTGGTTGGCCAGCTCCGGCTCGGCGGCATCGGCGGCGGTGGTGAAGCGCGGTGTATGGCACTGCTGGCAGCCGGCCTGGTGGAACAGGCCCTTGCCCTTGAGTACCTCGGGCGCATCGACATCGCGGCGCGCCGGCACGCCCAGGTTGCGGCTGTAGAACAGTACGCTGGCGAGGATGTTGTCGCTCACCTCGGGCACGCCGCCATTGACGGCGGCCAGGCAATCGCTTTGCGCGTCGGTGCAGTTGTCATGGACGATCAGGGTGGTGGTCAGGCCCATGTCGTTGGCGAAGGCTTCGGCGTTCTGCTGGTTGAGGCTGGGCTGACCGGCTTTCCAGCCGAAACGGCCGAGCACGGTGCGCTGCTCGGCGCGATCCCAGACCTGGTTGGCGCGGCCGGAGATGCCATCGCCGTTGGCATCGTCGGGGTCGGCTTGGGCCAGGATGTCGGCCTCGGGGATGGCTTCGAGCAGGCCCAGACCGATCATCGGCGGTGCTACGCGTGCCGAGACGCGTACGTCCGGGTGCATCGGGCCGTAGCCGAGCTGGCTGATGTCCAGTTGCGGCTTGCGCAGTTGCACCTCGGTGCCATCGGCAAAACGTACCGGCACGCTGCTGTAACGCAGGCGCACCTTACCTTCCGGGACGATGCCGGGGTTGGCCATGTCCTGCAGTTGGGCGCCGTAGGTGGGTTCGGGTATCACGCCCTGATGGATCAGACGCTCGGCGTCATCGGCCCCGGCGGGAATGGACAGGCGCACCAGCATCGAGGCGGCGCTGGCGGCATCGGCTTCCGGCGGATGGCCGCGACCGTCCTTGATGTGGCAGTTCTGGCAGGCATTGGTGTTGAACAGCGGGCCCAGACCATCGCGCGCGGTGGTGGAGGCGGGTGCCGGCACCCAGGGGTTGCGGAAGAAACTGTTGCCCACCGAGAAGTCCAGGCGGCGGCTCGGCGCCAGGTTGGCCGAAGGCTGGGAGAAGGCGTTGTGGTCGAACTTGCGTACCGTGGCGGCGCCAGCCGACAGCGCTTCGCCCGGTTCGGCTGCGCTGAAATGCGGTTGTTGATCGCAAGCGGCCAGGAACAGGGCCAGAAAAGGGAGCAGGCAGCGCTGATACGGCGACATCGGTAGAGCTATCCGGGGCGGGCGGGGCGCCAAGATTAGCAGGCTAAGGTAATTTAAATAAGATCAATTAGCGTTAGCTGTCGAGGCAAAAGGTCGCGCTTGCCTGGCTCGTGGCCAAGCGTTCACTCATCAGGAGGGATCCAGGCGTCGCGATGATGCCGGATTGTTGGGGGCGAGGCCTGACCGCGCAGCATGGCGGCGCGGTCAGGTGGTCGTTCAGCTGACCTTGAAGCGGCTGACCTGCAGTTGCAGGTCGCTGCCCAGACGCGCCAGGTCGACGCTGGCTGCCGAGGTTTCCTCGCTGGCGGCGGCCGATTGCTCGGCGATATCGCGGATATTGGAGATGCTGCGGTTGATCTCCTCGGCGACCGAGCTTTGCTCTTCCGATGCCGTGGCGATCTGCTGGTTCATCTGCTGGATGCGTGAAACTGCCTCGTCGATCCGCGTCAGCGCGGTGCCGGCGTGGCGCGCGGCCTCGACGGTGTCACCGGCCATGCTGCGGCTCTGCGCCATCACACCGACTGCGCTTTCGGCGCCGTTCTGCAATGTAGCGACCAGTTGCTCGATCTGCTGCGTGGACTCCTGGGTGCGCCTGGCCAGGGCGCGTACTTCGTCGGCGACCACGGCGAAGCCGCGCCCGGCCTCGCCCGCACGCGCCGCTTCGATGGCGGCGTTGAGCGCCAACAGGTTGGTCTGCTCGGCGATGCTCTTGATCACGTCCAGCACGGTGCCGATGTTGGCGCTGTCGCCCTTGAGCCGGCCGATGGCTTCGGCCGAGGTCTCTACCGTGCGGGCTAGTTGCTCGATCTGGGTGATGGCCAACTGCACGATCTTGCCGCCTTCACGGGTCTGGTCTTCCGCCTCGGTAGCCGAGCCTGCCGCATTTTCGGCATTGCGCGCGACATCCAGCACGGTGGCGGCCATCTGGTTCATGGCAGTCGCCACTTGCTCGGTTTCCATGCGCTGCTCGGTAACGCCGGCACTGGTCTGCGCGGTCACGGCCGACAGTTCCTCGGCGGCGGTGGCCAGCTGGGTGATGCCGGAGCCGAGCCTGCCGATCAGGTCGCGCAGGCTGAGGGTCATGGCCTGCATGGCCTGCATCAGTTGGCCCAGTTCGTCGCGGCGGTTGCTGGCGATGTCCTCGGTCAGATCGCCATCGGCGACCTTGCGGGCAATGCCGACCACGCGCTGCAGCGGGCCGACGATGGCCTGGGTAATGAACAGCGAGCAGAGCACGCCCAGCACGAACGCGACCATGGCCGCGATCAGCAGGGTTTGCTTGGCATGGCTGGAGTCGCTGGCCAGCAGTTCGCGTTGCAGTTTCAGCGACTGGCTCGAAGCAGATGCGACCTCACGAGCGCGGTCGGTCATGTCCTTTTCGCTCTGATTCAGCTCACCGATGCTGGTCTTGAGCTGGCCGAAGTTACTGCGGTAGCTGGCCAATTGCTGCAGGGCATCTTCCATCGCCGAGCGCGCGCCACTGTCTTGCAGGGTGCCGAGCAGTTCACGACCTTTGCTGTCGAGCGAGTTGAAGTGAGCGTCGAGCAACTGTGCGTACTGGTCGTCCTGCCGCAGCAGAAAATCCTTTTCGCGCCGCCGTGCTTCGAGCAATTCCATGGCCAACTCGTTGGCCTGGTTCGCTCGTCCCAATGTATCGATGCTGGCCTGATCGCCGTTCATGCGGATCTGCTCGAGCGCCAGCTTGCTCAGTTCACTTTGCAGATCAGTGAAGCGTTTGAGCGCTGCGCGGGCGGAGTCCTCCATGGCTTTTTGTGCGTCGTTACTGGCCTTGCCGGCGGCCTGCAATTGCTCCAGTTCGCTGCGATAGCCAGTGGCGTCTTCCTGGATCTGACGCATCAATGTCTTGTTTTCAGGGCGCACCAGAAGGGCTTCTTTCTCGGCTGCCTGATCCCTTATCTGCTGGGAAAGGGTCAATGCTTGCTGCATGGCGTGTTCGTCGTTGCGTAGCAGGTAGTTCTTCTCCTGCTGGCGTGCGCGCATCAATTGGGTGTCGATTTCACTGACCCCCAACAGGTTATCGATACGGTCGAGGGTATTGTTCAGACTGCTGTTGCCGATCCAGGCAGTCGCGAGGGTTATCAGGAGGATCAAGCCGAAGCCACCGAGTAGTTTTTTACGGACACTCAGATCCAGAAGCATGCGATTGACGGTATTCATGACGATTCCTTGTGCTTTCTGATTGTCGGACAACCCTTGAAAGACCTTAGCTGACCTGGCCGATAGGGCCATGTCGCTGAGTGTGGGGTGTCGTTATCGCGGTGCGTCGTGTCGCAAGGCGTGGCGTGCAGCGGGGGCGATTTCGCCGACCTGACAGTGATGCCAGGGCTGGATGGAGGGGAACCGCTGAGGCGTACCGTTCAAAGGGGTCTGCAACGCGGCGTCCAGGGCAGACTAACAGCCTGATATTCGCTGGCAATATGGCGTCAATTTTTTGTGACTGACGGTCAATTTGCCGCTACCTGAGGGTGTGCAGCGGCAGAATGACCCGATGAGCGTGTCGATTTATGGCTGTGCCAGCTTGGGGGCTGCATCCCTGAAGCCTTTCCAGGCCTGCTCGACGGCATGCTTCTGGGCGGGCAGTAGGCTTTCCAGCAAGTAGCTGCTACGCCGTTGTTCTGCGCTGAGTACCTGCAATGGCGAGTGCTGGATCAGCGTCTGCAGTTCCGCCGCATCGCTTGGCAGGGGGGCATAGAACTGAGTGGTGCGGGCATTGCGCACCGCATTGGCTGGGGCGATGAGGAAGTCGATCAGTTGGTAGGCCAGCTCGGGGTGGCTGGCATTGCTGGGGATGGCCAGGGTATCGATATAGATGAGGGCGCCTTCACGGGGGATGCGGTAGGTCAGCCTGGGATTGCGTTGCATCGCCTTGAGGGCGTGTCCGCTCCAGGTCATCGCCAGACACAACTGGCCGGAGGCCAGGGCCTCGATGTGTGGCCAGTTGTCGAGGTTGCGCAGCTGGGCGGCGAGTGGCGTCAGCCGCTGTACGCTGCGCTGGATCTGCCGGTTGCTGCTGGCTGCCAAGCGCCGTCCCTGATAGTTGAGCAGCAGCGAGGTGACTTCTTCCGGCGCATCCGGCAGACCGATGCCGCACGTGCTGAGCCTGGACGATTTCGTACTGTCGAACAGCAGCGCCCAACTGTTCGGCGCTTCAGCACCATACGCCGCTTGCACCCGCTCCTGGTCGATCACCATGCCCATGGAGCCCCACAGGTAGGGCACGCTGTACTGATTGGCATGGGGGATACCCGCGAGGATCGACAGCAGCCAGGGATCGAGCCGGGCATAGCTGGGCAGGCGTTGGCTCTCGATACGGCTCAGTCGCTGCTCGTCGATCAGTTCCCTGAGCATGAAGTGGCTGGGCACCACCAGGTCATAGGGCTCACCGCTGCGCAGTGCCTGATCCAGCTCCTGCGCGGTGGTGTAGGCCTGGTAGTCGACCCGAATGCCGGTTCGTGCCTCGAAGTCCTGCAGCACGGCGGGGTCGAAGTAATCCTTCCAGCTATAGAAGCGAATCACGTCCTGGGCCTGTGCCTGCAGGCTGACGGCGAGGAGCAGCGGATAGAGCAGACGTTTCATGAAATGGCTCCTGGGTACGCGGCGTCAGGTACGGAAATGCTCCACCAGACGCTGTTGCTGGATGGACATGTCATGCAGGGATCGGCCGATATGCGACGACGCCTCGACTTGCGCGGTGAGCGTTGCGCTGATGGCGCGGATACCGTCGACGCGCTGGGCCACGTCGTCCAGCCCGGCGCTCTGCGCCTGCGAGGCCTCGGCGATCTGTCGGTTCATGCGGTCGATCACGCCGATCGCCTCGCCGATGGTGTGCAGGGCGGTGTGGGTATCGTCGAGCAGGCTGACGCTGTTGCGCGCCTGCTCACGGCTGCGGTGCATGCCGTTGACCACTTCACGACTGAGCTGCTGCAGGTTCTCCACCACCAGGCGGATCTTGCCCACCGAGTTTTGCGTGTTGTCCGCCAGGTGGCGCACCTCGTCGGCGACCACGGCGAAGCCACGTCCCTGATCGCCGGCTCGCGCCGCCTCGATGGCGGCGTTGAGCGCGAGCAGGCTGGTCTGCTCGGCGATGGTGCAGATCACGTCGAGCACCTGGCCGATATCCTCGCTGCTGCCAGCCAGCGCCTGCACGTTGTGCATTGCAGCTTCGAGGCGTTGATCGAGCTGGTTGATGGTTTCGGTGGTCTTGGCGAATGACTGCACACCCTGCTGGCCGGCCTGGTCGGCGGCCCGTGCTGCATCGGCAGCCTGGGTGGAGCTGCCGGCGACCTCCTGAGCACTGGCATGAATCTGCTGCAGCGCCACGGCCGCTTGCTCCACTTGCTGGTGCTGGCGGTGCATGCCGGCGTTGATGTCCGCGGCGACGCTGGCCGCGCGGTCGGCAGTCTCACGGGTACTTAAGGCCGCCTTCTGAATCTCGCCGACCATCGGTTGCAGGTGATCGAGAAAGCGATTGAAGCCGGTGACCAGCCGACCCAATTCGTCGCTGCGCTGCCTGGGCAGGCGCCGGGTCAGATCGCCGTCGCCCTCCACCAGTTCGTCGAGCATCTCGGCCACCCGTTGCAGTGGGCGGCTGATGCTGCGCGCCGTGAGGCCGAGCAGCAGCACGCCGAGCAGGCTGACGCCGAGCCCGAGGCCCAGGCTCTGCCACAGCGCATCCTGCTGACCGTTGTCCATCTGCGTCTGCAGGCGTTGGGCAGGAGCGTGCAATTGCGCGTTGGGGATGTCGATATGCAGGTGCCAGGGCCGCGAATCGGCCAAGGGTTGCAACACCTGGCTCAGTTGCACGTTGTCGGCGGCAGGCGCGCTGGCGAACGGACTGCCCAGCTTGTCGGGCTGGGCGCTGTGCCCGGCCAGCAACTGCGTGGCGGAGAGAATGTAGACGGCGTTCTGGCCCTGATACAGCTCGGCGCTGAGCGCTTCGGTCAAGCCTTGCAGGGTGGCCAGGCTGATATCGAAACCCAGCACGCCGATCACCCGGCCGTTGTCGAGCAGCGGGATGGACAGGCTGCTCATCAGCGTGTTGTGGCCTTCCACCTCGACTGCGTAGGGCTCAACCACACAGGGTTTGCCGCTTTGCATCGGGCAGACGTACCAGGCGTTCTGCGGCTCTGCGTCGACGGGCGCCTGGTTGTCGTTGATGTTCTCTTCGGTCAGGGTCGCCTGCACCAGCTTGCCGGGTTCGCTTTGCGACCAGTACAGGGCAAAGCGGCCTTTTTCATTGCTCGATAAGGGCCCCTGGGCGATGAAGGCGCTGTCCAGTCCATCGAGCGTGTCGGCTTGCATCACCAGATAGATGCCCAGCGTCTTCGGGCTGGCGAGCAGGGCATTATGGATCAGTGCGACCAGTTGCTGGCGCAGCGTGCCGGCCGGACCGGCACCATTTGCGTTCTGCTTGCGCAATTGCAGCACCTGCCCGGCGATACCGTCACCGTACAGCTGCATGCTGCGAAAGAAGTGCTCGATATGCAGTTTCTGCGTCACTGCACTGGCTTCCAGTCGTGCCTTTGCCGACTCTTCGAGGATGCGCGTGCTTTCGCGCTTGAACAGCTCGGCGTTGCGATGTGCCTGGTACAGGGTAATGCCCAGTACCACGGCGACCACGGTAAGCAGGCAGCAGCCGCTGAGCAGGCTGATGCGCCACTGAATGCTGATGCGCTCGAAAGACATGATCGAACCTCCGGGTGGTGCGCGGGCTGGGCTGTCAGGGCTGCGCTGGGATGAGGCAGGCGTCCATGGCTTGCTGCAGAAGTGGCTGGTGGGTCTGGTCGAGCCAGGTCAATGGCGCGCGAATGCCGGCGCCGATCATCTGCATCCGCTGCAGAGCCCACTTCACGGCGATTGGATTGGTCTGCGCCATCAGTGCGGCATGCAGGGGCAGCAGATAGCGCTGCAGGGCACGTGCGTGTGTGGCATCGCCGGCCAGCGCCGCATCGCACAGCCTGGCCATGGCACGCGGGGCGACGTTGGCCGTTACCGAGATGGTGCCCTGGCCGCCCAGCAGCATGAATTCCGCAGCGCTGGCGTCGTCGCCCGAATACAGGGCGAACCCTTGCTGCGTCAGTGGCAGCAGCGCCTGGGCGCGGGCCAGATCACCCGTGGCCTCCTTGATACCGATGATGTTGTCGAACTCGGCGAGCCTGACCACCGTTTCCGGCAGCAGGTCGCAGGCGGTGCGTGCCGGCACGTTGTAGAGAATCTGCGGGATGGCCACGGCCTGAGCGATCTCGCTGAAGTGGCGGTACAGGCCTTCCTGGGTCGGCCGTACGTAGTAGGGCGTGACCAGCAGGCAGGCATCGGCACCGATGTCCGCAGCGGCTGCCGTCAGGGCGATGGCTTCGCGGGTGCTGTTGCTGCCGGTGCCGGCGATCACCGGCACGCGTTCGGCGACGCGCTCGACGATGCGCCTGACCACGCTCAGGTGTTCCTTGAACTCTAGCGTCGCGCATTCACCTGTGGTGCCGACGGCAACGATGCCGTGGCTGCCTTCGCGCAGGTGAAAGTCGACCAAGCGGTCGATGGCGGCGTAGTCGATTGCGCCGCTTTCGTTCATAGGGGTAACGAGGGCAACGATGCTGCCTCGGATCATGGGGTCGGGCCTCGGCTTGTTGTTCTTCTATCGGGGCTCGCGGGATGTGGCTCCCGCTGCGCAGCGTCGTGGCCACTATAGGAAGCGGGAAAGCGGTGGCGTTAGCCCAAATCGGCAGTGTCCTTGTGTGCTCCATTTACGTGCATGCCTCATTGCGGAGCGGGCCTTCCGATGCTGCCGATTTGGGCTAACGCCTTGTCGGGGATCGGCCTAGCATCGAAATCGCTAGCGTGACTACAACAACGATTCGCTGGTCGGCATGAGCGGCACCAGTTGCTCACCGGTCTTCCAACGACTGCCTCATAGAACAAGGTCAAGAAAATGAGCGTATCCATGAGTCCGGCTGTCAGCTCCAACGAGCTGCGGCGTGGCGCCCTCAGCGTCGGTTTCATCATCTTCTTCGTGGTATCCGCGGCCAGCCCATTGAGCGTGCTGGCGGGTGGTTTCCCTATCGGCATCATGCTCGGCAACGGCGCCGGTACGCCGGTACTGCTGGGGCTGACTTTGCTGGTGCTGCTGGCCTTTTCGGTCGGTTACACCACCATGGCGCGCCATGTCACCAATGCCGGTGGCTTCTACGCCTTCTCGGCGCGCGGCCTGGGCGGCCTGGCGGGGGGCGCGGCAGGGGTGCTGGCGATGTTCGCCTACAACATCCTGCAGGTCGGCCTGTATGGCATGTTCGGTGGGGTAGCCGCCGGCACCATGACCAGTGTGTTCGCCATCGATTTGCCGTGGTGGATCTATTCGCTGTTGGCCATGGCCAGCATCGCCATCCTCGGGTATCGCAACATCGATCTCTCGGCTCGTGTGCTGTCGTTCATCGTCGTCGCGGAATACCTGGCCATCCTCACCCTGGACATCGCCATTCTGCGCAGCGGTGGTGATCACGGCATCAATCTCGATTCTTTCAAGCCCGAGCACGTATTCAGCGGTAACCCGTCGATTGGCCTGCTGTTCTGTTTCGCTGCGTTCATCGGTTTCGAGGCCACCACCATCTACGGCGAGGAAGCCAAGAACCCGCAGCGTGCGATTCCCTTCGCCACTTACGCCTCTGTCCTGCTGATCGGCTGCTTCTACGGGCTGTCGATCTGGGCCATGGTGGTCGGCGTCGGCTCCGACAAGATCGTGCCGCTGCTGCAATCGCTGGAAGACCCGACCACCTTCATCTATGGCCTGTCCGATCACTTCGTTGGCGCCGAGCTGACTCAGGTGATCCGCGTGCTGTTTCTGATCAGCATCTATGCCGGCCTGCTCGCCTTCCACAACTCGGCGGCGCGCTACTTCTACGCCACCGGTCGTGACGGTCTGCTACATGGTCTGCTGGGCACCACTCATCACATTCACCAGAGCCCGCACGTCGGTTCCGCCGTGCAGACCCTGATCGCAGCTCTGGTGGTGATGGTCTTCGCTGCCGCCGGTGCTGACCCGATCCTGCAACTGTTCGCCTGGTTCTCCAGTCTGGCCGCGCTGTCGCTGATCCTGTTGATGGCGCTGACCTCGCTGGCCGTGCTGGTTTACTTCCACAAGCATCCTGAACTGAATCTGGGCATCGTGCGCCGCTTCGTTCTGCCTGCGTTCTCCGGTATCGCGCTGGTCTTCGTGCTGGTGCTGGCGGTGATCCACTTCGAGGTGCTGACCGGTTCGAGCAAGCTGATTTCCTACGGGCTGTGCATCCTGATTCCGCTTTCGCTGATCGTCGGGACCATGCTCGCGGCGCGTCTACGGCGCGTTTCGCCCGAGCGCTTCCGCGTGCTGGGCAGCCACAAGCTCTGAGCATTCACTCCATCCCTCACACCACCATGCGCCGTGCGAGCGCTCTCGCCGGCGACCAGGGAGAGACTTCCTATGTCTGACTATCAACTGCTCATCGACGGTGCCCGGGTAGCGGGCGAGGGTGACCCCTTCGAGGTGATCAATCCGGCTACCGGTGCGGCTTTCGCGCATTGCCCGGCGGGCAGCGTGGCGCAGCTGGAGCAGGCCGTGGCGGCTGCCCAGCGCGCCTTCACGAGCTGGGGCCGCAGCTCCTGTGCCGAGCGTTGCGAGCGCCTGCAACTGATCGCAGCCGATATCGAACGCGAAGCTGACGAGCTGGCGCGGCTGATCGTCATGGAGCAGGGCAAGCCGCTGGCGCTGGCGTTCTCCGAAGTCATGGGCGGGGTTGCCTGGACGCGCTACGCCGCCTCCCAGGAACTGCCGGTGGAACTGGTCGAGGACACCCCGACCCAGCGCGTCGAACTGCACCGCAAACCGCTCGGCGTGGTCGCCTCGATTACTCCGTGGAACTGGCCGTTCATGATTGCCATCTGGCACATCATGCCGGCACTGCGCGCGGGCAATTGCGTGATCAGCAAGCCCTCGAGCCTGACCCCGCTGAGCACCATCCGCCTGGTGGAAATCATCGCCCGTCACGTGCCGGCCGGGGTGATCAACATCGTCACCGGCGAACGTGGCTTCGGCAGCGCCATCGCCAGCCATCCGGGCATCCACAAGATCGTCTTCACCGGCTCCACCGAGACCGGCCAGCGCGTGATGCAGGCCGCAGCCGGCAACCTCAAGCGCCTGACCCTGGAGCTGGGTGGCAATGATGCCGCCATCGTCCTGCCCGGTACGTCGGTCGAGGCTGTAGTCGAGGACATCTTCCAGGCCGCCTTCCTCAACATGGGCCAGACCTGCGCCGCGCTCAAGCGGCTTTACGTTCACGAGTCGCAGTACCAGGCGTTCGCCGAGGCGCTGGCCGCCATCGCCCGGCGCCAGGTAGTCGGTGATGGCCTGGAGGAGGGCGTCACCTTTGGCCCGGTGCAGAACCCGGAACAACTGGGGCTGGTGGCCGAGCTGGTGGACGACGCTTGCGCCAAGGGCGGCCGGGTGCTGTGCGGCGGCTCGCCGCTGCCGAGGGCCGGCTTCTTCTACCCGCCAACCATCGTCACCGGCGTCAGCGACGGCCACCGCCTGGTGGACGAGGAGCAGTTCGGCCCGGTGCTGCCACTGATCGCCTACCGCGACGTGGATGACGCGTTGCGTCGCGCCAACGCCAGCACCATGGGCCTCGGCGGCTCGGTGTGGGGCCCGGATGCGGCTGCCGCGCATGCTGTCGCGGCGCGCCTGGAAAGCGGCGTGGCGTGGGTCAACTGCCACGCCCAGATTCAACCCAACACCCCGTTCGGCGGCTGCAAGATGTCCGGTTTCGGCGTCGAGTTCGGCCAGGAAGGGCTGCTGGAATTCACCACTCAGCAGCTGTTGTTCGTCCGCAAGCCTGCGGCTCAGCAGTGAGGATCATCCCCATGTCGACCAATGCCATGTTCAAGCACAGCGAAACTCCCGAAGCAGCGCAGGGCGAAGCCATGTACGCGAAATACAAGACAGCGGAAAAGAAATTCTGGCACCCGATGAGCGCCTCAGCGCCGGCCAATCGTGCCAAGACCCTGATCATCGCCCGTGGTGACGGCAACTACATCACCGACATCGACGGCAACCGCCTGCTCGATGGCGTTGGCGGCCTGTGGAACGTCAACGTCGGCCACAACCGCCCGGAAGTGAAAGCCGCCATCGCCGCCCAGCTCGACGAGCTGGCCTACTACCAGACCTTCGACGGCATCGCTCACCCGCGCGTATTCGACCTGGCCGAGCGCCTGACCTCGATGTTCGCCCAGGAGAACATGGCCCGTGTGCTGTTCAACTCCGGCGGCTCCGATGCGGTGGAAACCGCGCTGAAGATGGCGCGCCAGTACTGGATCGCCTCTGGCCAGCCGGGCCGCACCCGCTTCCTCTCGCTGCGTAATGGCTACCACGGCGTGCATGTCGGCGGCACCTCGGTTGGCGGCAACGGCGTCTACCACTACAACCACGGCCAACTGCTCGCTGGCTGCCACCTGCTCGACACCCCCTGGCTGTACCGCAACCCCTGGGAGTGCAACGATGCCGAGCAACTGGTCGAGCATTGCATTCGCCAACTGGAAGAGCAGATCGCCTTCCTCGGCGCCGGCACCATCGCCGCCTTTATCGCCGAGCCGGTGCAGGGCGCAGGCGGGGTTATCGTACCGCCGTCGGCCTACTGGCCGCGCCTGCGTGAAGTCTGCGACCGCCACGACATCCTGCTGATCGCCGACGAAGTGGTCACCGGCTTCGGCCGCAGCGGCTGCATGCTCGGCAGCCGTGGCTGGGGCGTGGCGCCGGACATCCTGTGCCTGGCCAAGGGTATTTCCGCCGGCTACATCCCATTGGGCGCCACCGTGTTCAACCAGCGCATCGTCGATGCCATCGAGAACGCGCCCGGCTTCGCCAACGTGATCATGCACGGCTATACCTACAGCGGCCATCCGACCGCCTGCGCAGCCGCCCTGGCGGTGCTGGACATCGTCGAGCGGGAAGATCTGCCAGGCAACGCGGCCAAGGTTGGTGCGCACCTGATCGCGGGCCTCAAGCCGTTGAGCGAGCAGTTTGATGTGGTCGGTGAAGTGCGCGGCAAGGGCCTGATGATCGCCCTCGATCTGGTCGCCGACAAACGTACCCGTCAGCCGCTCGACCCAGCGTCGGGCCAGGCCTCGCGCATCGCCGAAGCGGCGCGTGCACTGGGTGTGCTGGTTCGCCCGGTAGGTAACAAGATCATCATCTCCCCGCCTCTGACCCTGACCAGCGGTGAGGCTGACCTTATCGTCGACGCGCTGAGCAGCGCCCTGACCACGCATTGAAGCTGCCAGCCCGCGTCTTTCGGCGCGGGCATCCATTCCCTCCCGAAAAACCAATAAGAACGACTGCACAAGCACCGAGGAGCTCAATGAAGATGAACCTACGACATAGCAGCAAGCTGGTTCTAACCCTAGCCGTTACGGCGGCATTATCCGGACAGGTTCAGGCCTACGAACTGTACGCCGATGAAGACACCCAACTGAATGCTGACGTACTGGCCGTATTCGGCATGATGAATAGCCGCAAGAACTACGATGGCACCACCGGTGGCTCCACCTGGCGTGAGGGCTTCATCAAGTATGGCCTCAGCGGTCAGCAGGGCCTGGGCAGTGCCGGTAGTCTGTATGGTGCGTTCAACCTGGTCAGCTCCGGCACCTGGGGTGATGGCGACCCGGCTGGCAATACCCTGGGCACCGAGCGCACCACCAAGATCGAGGATGCCTATCTGGGCTGGCGCTCGGGGGATCTGTTCCCCGCGTTGGGCAAGGATGGCGTGGACTTCTCCGCTGGTCGTCAGGTGGTCAAGCTGGGGCGTGGATTTTTGATCAACGACGATGGCCCGAACCTGGGCAAGGGCCCGGCCGACGGTGACCTCAATCGCGGCGGCGCCTACTACATCGCGGCGCGCCATGCCTTCGATCGCACCGCCGTGCTGCGCCTGGGCGGCGAGGAGGGTCTGCATGGCTCGGTGGTCTGGCTCAAGTCCGATAACCGCGCCCAGGCCGAAACCGAACTGGCCGCTGGTACCCTGGATTACACCACCGACGCCGGCACTCTGGGGCTGACCTGGGTGCATGGTCTGGACGTCAACCAGCGTTGGGCCACACCGATCCAGAGCGAGCGTGACAACCTCGACGTCTACAGCATCCGTGGTGAAGGCAATGCCGGCATCGAGAATGCCAATTTTGCCTTCGAATATGCCTGGCAGGACGTCGATACCGGCGTTGAGAAGGCCTGGTACGCCGAGGCTGGCTATACCTTCGCCGACGCGCCCTGGTCGCCGAACCTGACCTATCGCTATACCCGTTACTCGGGTGGCTGGGATTCGCTGTTCACCGGCCTGAGCACCGGTTATGGCACCTGGCTGCAGGGCGAAGTGGCGTCCAACTATTCCGGCCCTTTCAACAGTAATACCGGCATTCATCATGTTGCCCTGAAGGCGTCACCGATGGAGGGCGTCACCCTGGGGGCGTTGTACTTCGACTACAGCACGCTGCATGACCGCGATGCGCTCAACCTGGATGCCCGCGAGCTGGATCTGTATGCCGAGTGGGCGGTCAGCGAACACCTGATCATCAGCCCGTTGGTGGGGTTGTATCAGCCGAAGAAGAGTTCGGATAACGGTGGCAATCAGGTCGGTGGCAACGGCACCAACGTTTACAGTCAGCTGATGGTCATCGTGCCGTTCTGACGTGAGCGATACCCTCTTGGCGTGACCGTGCTTTGCTCCTAACCACGCTCTAGTCGCGTGTCACGCAGCCGCCTTCGGGCGGCTGTTTTTATGGTCGCAGCGGCCAGCTCAAGACGAAGCGGCTGCCACCGTTCGCTGACGCCTTGCAGTACGCCTGCCCGCCATGGGCTTCGGCGATGGCCTTGACCACTGCCAGGCCCAGGCCACTGCCGCCGCTCTTGCGCGAGCGCGACGGGTCGCCACGGCGGAAGGCATCGAAGATATCGGTGGCCAGGGCGCTGTCGATGCCGGGGCCGTCATCTTCCACGCTCAACTGGCACTCGCCGCCGGCCTGCTCCAGGCGCACTCGCAGATTGCCCGGATCGGCATGACGCAGGGCGTTTTCCAGTAGTGCCATCAGCGCCTGGCGGATGCGCACGGCGTCGCATTCCACCTCCAGCTTGGCGTCCAGTTCCCGGTGCAGGGCAAAGCCTCTCTCCGCCAGTGGCGTGGCGAAGGCCTGCAGTACGGTGCCCAGCTCATCGGCGAGGCGGACGCTGACCCGCTGCACCTCCAGATGGCCACTGTCATTGAGGCTCAGCACGCGCAGATCCTCGATCAGACAACTGAGGCCTTCCACCTGGCGCAGCAGACCTTCGAACAGCTCGCTGCTGGGGCTGAACACGCCTTCGGCCAGGCCCTGCAGACGGCCGCGCAGGATGGTCACCGGGGTGCGCAATTCGTGGGCGATGGCGGCGTTCCAGAACTCGCGTTCGCGGGTCATGCCCTGCAGGCGTTCGGCCATCGCATTGAAGTCGCGCACCAGTTGCGCAGTTTCGCCCATGGCCTGTTCGTCCAGGGGAGCGCGCGCGTCGAGCTTGCCCTGGGCGACTTCGCGCAGGCTGTGCGCCACCGAGTTCAACGGAGTGATCAGGCGCCGTGACAGGCGAATGGCAACGAACACAGACAGCGCCAGTGCCGCGGCGATGGTGCAGCCGATCCAGAGCATCTCCACCCGCGAAGGCATCCAGGTTTCGGAGATGCTGCCCGGCAGGTAGGCCATCGCGATCGCGTAGAACACATAGGAACCGAACACCGCGATGAAGATGATGCCCAGCGCCATCACCGCCAGGGACTGAATGAATTGCCGGCGCAGGCCCGGAGTCGGCTTCATGGCTCGGCGCCGAAGCGATAACCCACGCCCCAGACGCTGGCGGGTACGCCCTGGATATCGAGGGCTTCGAGTTTTTTGCGCAACTTGCTGACGTGGCTGTCCACGGTGCGTTCGAGCGTATCGCCTTCGGGCAGGCAACTCTCCAGCAGTTCGGCGCGGCTGAATGCTCGTTTCGGTGCGCGCATCAGGCAGGCCAGCAGCTTGAATTCGGTCAGGGTCAGATCCAGCGTCTGCGTCTGGCCATCACGAAGTACGCTGGCCTCATGGCTGTCCAGGTCGATCTGGAAAGCGCCGACGCGCAGCACCTGCGTGGCGGTCGGTGCACTCGCTCGTGTGCGCCGCAGTACGGCCTGTACCCGCGCTACCACTTCGGCTGGATTGAAGGGTTTGACCACGTAGTCGTCGGCGCCCAGGCGCAGCCCCATCAGCTTGTCGATGTCCTGGTCGAGGGCGGTGAGCATGATCACCGGGGTATCGCCACGGGAACGGATTTCGCTGAGCACCTTCCAGCCATCGAGCACAGGCATCTGCACGTCGAGCAGCAGCAGATCCGGCTTGAGCGATTGGTGCAGTGCCAGGGCCTGCTGACCGTCGCTGGCGTGCTGGGTGCGCAGGCCGCTGCGTTGCAGGTAGGCGATGAGGATGTCGGCGATCTCGGCTTCGTCCTCGGCGATCAGCACCAGTGCCGGAGCGGAGGAGGCGGAGCTGGTGCGTGCGTGGGGATCGAACATGGGCAGGCTCGCAGACGATGGCGCTGAATGTTATCGCGGCCTCCATGCTTTCTCCACAAAGCCTCGAATCATTCGCAATAGCCTCGCTTCAGACTGCCGCTTCGATCAGTTCCCGGCCTGCATCAGGTGTCGGGCTGCAGTGTTCAGTGAGGAGTGGGTTATGGGCAGCAAACAACGGCATCTGGGCAGTGTGCTCGCAGTGCTTGCCGTGTTGGGACTGGCAGGTTGTGATGCGCCGCAGCAGGAGGCACAGCCGGAACCCGTGCAGGTGTCGGTCATGACGCTGACACCGCAGACCCTGGAGGTCAGTGAGGATTTGCCTGCTCGTGTCGCGGCGTTCAGAACCGCCGAGATTCGTCCGCAGGTCGGCGGTATCGTGCAGCGCCGGCTGTTCGAGCAAGGTGCCGACATCCAGGCTGGCGCTGCGCTGTTCGAGATCGATGCCGCGCCGTTCAAGGCCGAGGTGCAAAACGCGGCGGCCGCCCTCAAGCGTGCCCAGGCCGTGCTGGCCCGCGCGCGCATCCAGGTCGAGCGCCTGCAACCGCTGGTGAGCGCCGAAGCGGTCAGCCAACAGACTTTTGATGACGCCGCCTCCCAGCGCGAGCAGGCCGCCGCCGACGTCGCCCAGGCCGAGGCGACGCTGGCGCGCAAGCGTCTGGATCTGAAGTACGCCACCGTCAGCGCACCGATTTCCGGTCGTGTCGACCAGGCGCAGGTCTCCGAAGGTGCCCTGGTCTCGACCACCGACACCACGCCCATGGCCACCGTGCAGCAGATCGATCAGGTGTATGTCGACGTGCGCGAGTCGGCCACCAGTCTGGAACGCTGGCGCCATGCCCTGGGCAACCGGCTGGCCCCTGGCGCCGACGGCGTGCCCGTGCAGATCCTCGACAGCAGCGGCAAGGCCTATGGGCTGAGCGGCAGGATCCTGTTCTCCGGCATCAGCGTGGATGCCGGCACCGGCAACGTGTTGCTGCGTGTACAGGTCGACAACCCCAACCGCCAGCTGCTGCCCGGCATGTACGTGCTGGCGCGGGTGCCGCGGGCACACTACACCGATGCCCTGAGTGTGCCGCAACAGGCGGTGTTGCGCCGTGACGGCCAGGCCAGCGTATGGATTCTGGGCGAAGGCGAGCAGGTGCAGCGCGTGTCGGTCGAGCTTGGTGAGCTGGTGGGGCGTCGTTATCGCATCGTCAGCGGCCTCAGCGCCGGCCAGCGGGTAGTGATCGAAGGCCTCGATCGGCTGGCCGAGGGCGCGCCGGTCAAGGCGCGGCTGTGGCAAGCCGGCACCGCGAGCGAGCTGGCCAGCTCGTCCGCGCGCTGATCGGGAGAAAACTCAAATGCCACAGTTCTTCATCAACCGTCCGGTGTTCGCCTGGGTGATCGCCCTGTTCATCGTGCTGTTAGGCTCAATCGCCATTCCCCAACTGCCGATCGCCCGCTACCCCTCGGTGGCGCCGCCGTCGGTAGCGCTGTACGCCACCTACCCAGGCGCTACGCCCAAGACCCTCAACGATTCGGTGGTCAGCCTGGTCGAACGCGAGCTGTCCGGGGTCAAGAACCTGCTGTACTTCGAGTCCTCGGTGGACACCTCGGGTAGCGCGCAGATCACCGCCACCTTCAAGCCGGGCACCGATCCCGAACTGGCCCAGGTGGACGTGCAGAACCGCATCAAGGCGGTCGAATCGCGGCTGCCCCAGGTGGTGCGCCAGAGCGGTCTGCAGGTGGAATCCGCCGCCTCGGGCTTTCTGATGATGATCGGCATGACCTCGCCGGACGGCCAGTTCGACGAGGTCATGCTGGGCGACTACCTGGCGCGCAATATCGTGCCGGAGCTGCGCCGCATCGAGGGCGTCGGCCGCGTGCAGTTGTTCGGCGCCGAGCAGGCGCTGCGCATCTGGGTCGACCCCAGCAAGCTGAACGCCTTCGGCCTGACCATAGGGGATCTGTCCCAAGCCATCGAGCAGCAGAACGCGCAGATTGCCCCCGGTCGGCTCGGTGATGAGCCGGCATTGCCGGGGCAGCGGCTGGCCGTGCCGCTGACCGTCGAAGGCCAGCTGGAAACGCCCGAGCAATTCGCCGCAGTGGTGCTGCGCGCCAGCGCCGACGGCTCGCGGGTGACCATCGGCGACGTGGCGCGGGTCGAGCTGGGCGCGCAGTCCTACGGATTTTCCAACCGCGAGAACGGTGTGTCGGCGACCAGCGCGGCGATCCAGCTGTCGCCGGGTGCCAACGCCGTGCGCACGGCTCAGGCTGTGCGTGACCGGCTCGCTGAGCTGGCGCCGAGCATGCCCACCGGCATGAGTTATTCGGTGCCGTTCGACACCGCGCCGTTCGTGAAGGTGTCCATCGAGAAGGTGATCTACACCCTGGTCGAGGCCATGGTGCTGGTGTTCCTGGTGATGTTCCTGTTCCTGCAGAACATGCGCTACACACTGATTCCGGCCATCGTCGCGCCGATTGCGCTGCTCGGCACCTTTGCGGTGATGCTGGTGGCCGGCTTCTCGATCAACTCGCTGACCATGTTCGGCATGGTGCTGGCCATCGGCATCATCGTCGACGATGCCATCGTGGTGGTCGAAAACGTCGAGCGCCTGATGGCCACCCGCGGCCTGTCGCCGTGCGAGGCGACCCTGCAGGCGATGAAGGAGATTACCGGCGCGGTGATCGGCATCACCCTGGTGCTCACCGCGGTGTTCATTCCCATGGCCTTCGCCAGCGGCTCGGTGGGGGTGATCTACCAGCAGTTCACCCTGTCGATGGCGGTGTCGATCCTGTTCTCGGCGTTCCTGGCCCTGACCCTGACGCCGGCGCTGTGCGCCACGCTGTTGCGACCGGTGAGTGCCGATCACCATGAGAAACGCGGTTTCTTCGGCGCCTTCAACCGCGGCTTCGAGCGGCTGACCGAGCGCTACACCGGACGTGTCAGCCGGCTGGTCGGGCGCAGCGGAAGTATGATGGTGGTGTTCATGCTGCTCTGCGGCGTGCTGGCCGCCGCCGGTCAGCAGTTGCCATCGTCGTTCCTGCCGGAAGAGGATCAGGGCTATTTCATGACCTCCATCCAGTTGCCGACGGGCGCCACCAGCGAACGCACCCTGGATGTGGTCAAGCGCTTCGAGGCCCACGTGGCCACACGTCCGGCGCTGGACACCAACCTGGTGGTGCAGGGCTTCAGCTTCTCTGGTTCCGGCACCAACGCAGCCATGGCCTTCACCATGCTCAAGGACTGGGATCAGCGCCACGGCGCCACTGCCGCCGAGGAGGCGACGCTGGCCCAGGAGGCCATGGCCGATAACGTGGAAGGCACGGTGATGAGCCTGATGCCGCCGGCCATCGACGAGCTGGGTACCTCGTCGGGCTTCACGCTATTTCTGCAGGATCGTGGCAACCGTGGCGAAGCCGAGTTGCTCAAGGCCCAGGCGCAGCTGCTGGAGCTGGCCGGACAGAGCAAGGTGGTCAGCGACGTTTATCCCGATGGTCTGCCGCCGGGCGAGAGCATTCGCCTGAACATCGACCGCCAGAAGGCCGAGGCCATGGGCCTGTCGTTCGCGGCGGTGAGCAGCACGCTGTCAGCGGCCATGGGCTCGCAGTACGTCAACGACTTCCCCAATGCCGGGCGCATGCAGCAGGTGATTCTGCAGGCCGACGCCCCGGCGCGCATGCAGCTCGACGATGTGCTCAATCTGCGCGTGCGCAACACCAGCGGCGGCATGGTGCCGCTGCGCGAAGTGGTGACGCCGGTGTGGAGCGAGTCGCCGCAGCAGATGATGCGCTTCCAGGGCTTCCCGGCGGTACGCATTGCCGGCGGTGCGGCGCCTGGCGTTTCCAGCGGCGCGGCAATGGCCGAGATGGAACGCCTGGTCACCGAGTTGCCTCAGGGCTATGCGGTGGCCTGGACGGGCCAATCACTGCAGGAGCGCCAGTCGGCGGCCCAGGCACCGATGCTCATGGTGCTCTCGGCGCTGGTGGTGTTCCTGGTGCTGGCGGCGTTGTACGAGAGCTGGTCGATTCCGTTGTCGGTGATGCTGGTGGTGCCCCTCGGTCTACTCGGCGCGGTGGCGGCGGTGATGCTGCGCGGCCTGCCCAACGACGTGTTCTTCAAGGTGGGGATGATCACCATCATCGGCCTGTCGGCGAAGAACGCCATCCTGATCGTCGAGTTCGCCCGTCAGCTGCATGGCGAAGGTCGCTCGCTGGTGGACGCCGCGGTGACCGCCGCGCGACTGCGCCTGCGCCCGATTCTGATGACCTCGCTGGCCTTCACCCTGGGGGTGGTGCCGTTGATGCTCGCCGCCGGCGCCAGCGCCGAGACCCAGCACGCCATCGGCACCGGCGTGTTCGGCGGCATGCTCAGCGGCACCCTGCTGGCGGTGTTCTTCGTGCCGTCGTTCTTCGTGTTCGTGATGGGGCTGCAGGAACGCTTCCAGGCTTGGCGCGCACAGCGCACCGCCGCAGTGCCGCAGCCTGGTGAGGAGCAATGATCATGCGTTGTTTTCTGGTAGTCGCCCTGGTCACCGGTTTGTCGGCCTGTTCCATGACGCCCGAACTGGAGCGCCCGGCGCCGCCGGTGCCGGCCAGCTTTCCAGAGGCTGCTGCGCTGCAGGGCGCCGCCGTTCCTGCCAGCGAAATGGGCTGGCGCACGATGTTCGCCGACCCGCAGTTGCAGCGCCTGATCGAGCTGGCCCTGGCGCACAACCGCGATCTGCGTCTGGCGGCATTGAACGTCGACGCTGCGCGCGCGATGTTCAACATCCAGCAGTCCACCCGTCTGCCGTCGGTGTCCCTGGATGCCAGCCGCACCCGCGAGCGCGCCCTGGCGCAGGGCAACAGCGGTGAGTCGCGACGCGAGGTGAGCAACCAGGTCACCGTGAATGTCGGCGTCAGCGCCTTCGAGCTGGATTTGTTCGGTCGCGTGCGCTCACTTTCAGATGCGGCGCTGGCCCGTTACCTGGCCAGCGAGCAGGGCCGCGATGCGGCGCAGATCAGCCTGATCGGGGCGGTGGCCGACGCCTACTTCGCTCGCCAGCTGGCCGACGAGCAGCGTCAGCTGGCGCAGCGCACCCTCAAGGACTGGCAGCAGTCTCTGAAGCTTGCGCGCCTGCTGCAGGACGCCAAGCAGAACAGCGGCCTGGATGTCGCCCAGGCCGAAGGTCAGGTGGCCAGTGCCGAGGCCGATCTGCAGGCGCGCCAGCGGGCCTATGTCCAGGCCGGCAATGCCCTGCAGTTGCTGGTCGGTGAAGCGCTGCCGGCTGACTTGCCCGCGGTGCGGGAACTCGCCCGGCAACCGCTGGTGGCGCGGCTGCCGGCTGGCCTGCAGTCGGACATGCTGCTGGTGCGTCCGGACATTCGCCAGGCCGAACAGACCCTCAGTGCCGCCAATGCCGATATCGGCGCGGCGCGGGCGGCGTTCTTCCCGCAGGTGTCGCTGACCGCCTCGTTCGGCTATGCCAGCACCTCGCTGGGCAGCCTGTTCGACCCGAGCCGCCAGGTGTGGCGCTTCGCCCCGCAGATCTCCCAACCGTTGTTCCAGGCCGGGCGGCTGCGCGCCGAACTGCGCCTGGCCAAGGTACGCAAGTCCGAGGCGGTGGTTCAGTACGAGCGCGCCATTCAGGTTGCCTTCCGCGAAGTGGCCGATGCCCTGGCGGGCGCGGCCACCCTGGATGGGCAGATCGAGGCGCAAACCCGTGTGGTGGCCAGCGCCCAGCGCCGGATGGCGCTGTCCGGCCTGCGCTATCAGGCCGGCGTCGATGGTCGCCTGGAGCTGCTCGACGCCCAGCGTGGGTTGTACGCCGCCCAGCAGAGCCTGCTGGAGCTGCGCCGCGACGCAGCGGTCAATAGCGTGGCCTTGTACAAGGCGCTGGGCGGCGGCCTGCGTGAACGTACTATCATCACCGCCGCGAACGACCCCGTGGCCAACGCCGATCATCGAGAGCAGTAGTCATGTTGCGTGCCGTACCCAAACGCTGGTTGATTCTCGTCGCCGTGATGCTGGCCTTCATGCCCATCGTCATCGACATGACCATCCTGCATATCGCCGTGCCGTCGCTGACCCAGGCGCTCGGCGCCACGAGCACGGAGATCCTGTGGATCATCGACATCTACCCGCTGCTGATGGCCGGCCTGTTGGTGCCCATGGGCACCCTGGCCGACCGGGTGGGCAACCGGCGAATTCTGCTCGCCGGGCTCGGCGTGTTCGGCGTGGCGTCGACGCTGGCAGCCTTCGCACCCACACCGACTCTGCTGATCGCCGCACGAATACTGCTGGCCCTTGGCGGATCGATGATCATGCCCTGCGTGCTGGGCATCATCCGCCGTACCTTCGAGGATGAACGCGAACGGGCCATGGCGCTCGGCCTGTGGGGCACCGTTGGCGCCGCTGGCGCAGCGGTGGGGCCGCTGGTGGGCGGCGCGCTGCTCGAGCATTTCTGGTGGGGCTCGGTGTTTCTGATCAACGTGCCGGTGATGGCGGTGGTGATTCCGGTGGCCTTCGCACTGCTGCCCCGCGTCGAGGAGACCACGCCGGGCAAATGGGCCATCGGCCAGGCGCTGATCCTGATCGCCGGCATCATCAGCGTGGTCTACGCCCTCAAGGCCGGCGTCGGCGGTACCCAGCCGCTGCCGGTGGCCCTGCTGGTGCTGCTCGTCGGCTTGGCGTTGCTGACCCTATTTACCCGCCAGCAGTTGCGCTCGGCCGAGCCGATGCTCGATCTGTCGCTGTTCGGCCGCCCGGTGCTGCTGGCCGGGCTGATCATGGCGGTGGTCGCGATCGGTGCCCTGGCTGGCGTGGAGCTGACCCTGGCGATGGAGCTGCAGTACGTGCTCGACAAGTCACCGCTTGAGGCCGGCATCTTCATGATTCCGATCATGGCCGCGGCGGCGGTCGGCGGGCCGCTGGCCGGCTACCTGTCCAACCGCTTCGGCCTGCGGGCGGTGGCCAGCCTGTCGCTGCTGGTTTCCGCAGGCGCCCTGGGTTTCGTGGCGTTCGCCGATCTGCATGAGCCGGGCGTCAGCGTGCCGGTGGTGCTCGCCGTGCTGGGGCTGGCGCTGAGCATCGGCCTGACCGCCTCGTCCATCGCCATCATGGGCGCGGTGGAGGCCAGCAAGGGTGGTGCGGCGGGCGCTTTGGAGGCGACCGCCTACGAGTTGGGCACCGGGCTGGGGATCACCTTTTTCGGCGTATTCATGAGCAGCGTGTTTCGCTACAGCATTGTGCTCGACCCCGAATTGGCTGCGCCGCTGGCTGAACGTGCGGCACGTTCCATCGGTGACAGTTATCTGGTCGCCAGGGATTTGGCCGAGCCGCAGGCTCAAGCCCTGATCGAGGCCGCGAAGACTGCCTTCTCGGCCACCCACTCGATCTTGCTGCTGAGCTCTGCAGCCATGGTCGGCGTGCTCGCGGTGGTGGTGTTCTTCATGCTGAGCAAGTACCTGGCGCGCCGCTAGGCGTCTTCAGGGCATCTGCATATTGCTCGCGATACGTTGCGTGGTCTGTATCACCAGGTCGATTACCCGTTCCTGGCGCAGCAGCTTGAAGGTGTCGCTACTGCCTACCGCCGAGACGCTGCCAACCACTTCCTTACCATCCGTGAGCATGATCGGCGCGGCGATGCCGGTGAGCCCCAGGTTCAGTTCGTCATGGGTGATGCAGTAGCCATCCTTGCGGATCTTCTTCGCTGCGCGAGCGAACTCCGACCAGCTGCGGCTGCTGTAGGGGTTGTTGGGATCCTTGGAGATTTGCTCCTCGAACAGCTTCAGCAGGCGCCGGCCCTTCTGGTAGGCCACCAGCACCTTCGATTGCGCGCCGCGAAACAGCGGCAGGGGATGACCACGCCCGAAGGAGAAGTGGTACTGCTCATTGGGGTCGGTGATGTAGGTGTTGATGATGTGGCCGTCGTAGAAAACGCTGGCGAACACCGCCAGACCGGTTTCCTCGGCCAGGCGCTGCATGGGTTCGCGGCCAGCGATGAGGATGGGGTCGTACTGCCGCATCATCCAGTCCAGCTCGATGATGCGTGGGCCCAGGGCGTAGCTGCCGGCGCCGACGCGGCTCAGTAGACCGGCTTCGCAGAGATCCTTGACGTAGCGGTAGACCGTGGCGCGCGACAGCCCCATGCGCTCGGCGATGGTTTCCGGATCCAGCTGCAGTTGCTGTGGGCCGAACAGGTCCAGTACCCCCAGGGTCTTGCTCAAGCTGCTCATGATGTTCCTTCCGGGTTCGGCCCGTGTATGAGGGGCTGGTGGACGCGTGCCTCGAAGCATAGCTGGGAAATGGATTGTTTTTCGAGCGCATTTTTTGGCTTAAAAATCTCATTTATCTCGTATTTTGAGCTTTTTGCAAAAAAACACTTGTTGGTATTGCAGTGCGATGCAATAAATCTCGCATTCGTCAACGCATGCCATGGGATCGTCAAATGAATGGTGCCGAACTCCTGATCGAAGCCGCTGCCGCCAGCGGGGTCGAATACTGCTTCGCCAACCCGGGAACCACCGAGATTCCGCTGGTGGCCGCTATCGCCAAGCATCCTGCGCTGAAACTCAAGCCTGTGCTGTCGCTGTTCGAGGGGGTATGCACCGGCGCCGCTGATGGTTACGGACGCATCGCTGGCAAGCCGGCCATGACCCTGACCCACCTCGGCCCAGGCTTTGCCAACGGCATGGCCAACCTGCACAACGCCCGCCGTGCCAATACCCCCATCGTCAACGTGATCGGCGATCACGCCTCCTGGCATGTCAACTACGACCCGCCTCTGGCCAGCGATATCGAAGCCATGGCCGGCGCGGTATCCGGCTGGGTGCGCACCTCGCGTAGCGCCGAGCGTATCGGCGAGGATTTCCAGAGCGCCGTGCAGGCTGCCTGGCAGCCGCGCGGGCAGATCGCCAGCCTGATCCTGCCGATGGATCTGCAGGCCAACCAGGTGTCGGCGGGTGCTGCGCACTTCGCGCCGCTGCTGGCGCCGGTTCGTCGCCTGGCCGGTGACAAGGTCGAGCAGGTGGTGGCCGCCCTCAAGGCCGGCAAGCGCCTGGTGTTCATCGTCGGTGACAGCGGTTTGACGGCCGAGGGCCTGGAGGCCGCTGGCCGCCTCGCCCACCTTCCGGGTGTGCGGCTGTTCGCCGAAACCTTCCCGCGGGTCAGCCATCGCGGTGGTGGCCTGCCGGATCTCGACCGCCTGCCGTACTTCCCGGAAGTGGCCATCGAAATTCTCGACCAGTACGACCTGGTGGTGTGCGCTGGCGTGCCGGAGCCGATCAGCTACTTCGGCTACGAAGGCATCGCCTCGCGCCTGGCCGAGCGTGACCGCCTGTTGTCGCTGGCCGAGGTCGGTGACGACGTGATCGGTGCCACCAACGCGGTGGCCGACGCCCTGCAGGCGCCGGCCCATATCCCCACGCCGCAAGGCATCGAGCTGCCGCCCGCCGATGAGGCGCTGTCACCGCAGTCCGTTGGCAAGGTACTGTCGGCGGCCCTGACTCACGACTGCATCGTCTCCATCGAAGGCGGCACCTGCGGTTATCCCTTCTTCACTGCCTCGGCCGGCGCGGCGCGTCATCGCGTGCTGACCAACACTGGCGGCGCCATCGGTCAGGGCATTCCGGCCGGCTTCGGCGCGGCCCTGGCCGAGCGCGGCAACACGGTGTTCTGCCTGCAGTCGGACGGCAGCGCCCAATACACCATCCAGACCCTGTGGAGCATTGCCCGCGAGCAACTGCCGGTGATCATCCTGATCGCTGCTAACCACCGTTACGCGATCTTGCAGAACGAGCTGCGTCGCTTCGGCGTCACCGAATTCGGCCCGCAGGCGCTGGCGCTGACCGAGCTGGATCGCCCACGCGTGGATTGGAAGGCCCTGGCCAAGGGTTACGGCGTACCGGCCAGCAGCGTGCGCACCAATGCCGAACTGCAGCAGGCGCTGGCCCGCGCCATCGCCTCTGCAGCCCCCTGCCTGATCGAAATGGAGCTGTAAGACCATGAGCGATATCGAACTGTTGCCTGCGGTACGTGAATTTCTCGCCGCGCCGCGTCGCCTGTTCATCGGCGGTTCCTGGCAGGACGCTGCCCTCGGCCAGACCTTCGCCGTAGAGAACCCGGCCAATGAGCAGGTGCTGTGCGAGGTCGCCGACGCCTCGGAAGCCGACGTCAACGCAGCCGTGGCGGCAGCCCGTGCTGCCTTCGAGGGGCCCTGGCGGCGCGAGACACCGGCCCGCCGAGGCCTGTTGATGATGCGCCTGGCCGATCTGATGGAAGCGCACGCCGAAGAGCTGGCGCAACTGATTACCCTGGAGAACGGCAAGCCCATCGCCAACGCCCGGGGCGAGGCGGCCAGCGCCGCCAACATCATCCGTTACTTCGCCGGTTGGCCGACCAAGATCGAGGGCAGCACCATACCCGTGTCGCCAGCCAGCGGCGCGCCGATGCTCAACTACACCCTGCGCGAGCCGGTGGGTGTATGTGCGCTGATCGTGCCGTGGAACTTCCCCCTGACCATGTGTGTATGGAAGCTCGGCCCGGTGCTGGCCACCGGCTGCACCGCCGTGCTCAAACCCGCCGAGCAGACCCCGCTGGTAGCCGTGCGCCTGGTGCAACTGATCGAGCAGGCGGGCATTCCCGCCGGCGTGGTCAACCTGCTCACCGGCTTCGGTGCGCGCACCGGCGCACCGCTGGCCCAGCATGCGGACGTGGACAAGATCGCCTTCACCGGCTCGACCCAGGTCGGCCGGCTGATCGCCCAGGCTGCCACCGGCAACATGAAGAAGGTGTCGCTGGAACTGGGTGGCAAGTCGCCGAACATCATCCTCCCCGACGCCGACATCGCTCGCGCCGCCAAGGGTGCCGCCGACGGCATCTTCTACAACCAGGGCCAGGTGTGCACTGCCGCCTCACGCCTGTACGTGCACGAAAGCGTACTCGATCAGGTGCTCGCCGAGCTGCGCCGGCATGCCACTTCCTACGTGCTCGGTTCCGGCCTGAATCCGGCGAGCAGCATGGGGCCGCTGGTTTCCGGACGGCAACTGGGCACGGTCAGCGGCTACCTGCAACGCGGCCAGGCCGAAGGTGCCGAGCTGATCTGCGGCGGCAAGCGCCCCGAGCACCTGGACAAGGGCCACTTCATCGAACCGACCGTGTTCCTCGACCGCGCCGAAAACGCCTGCGTGGCCCGTGAGGAAATCTTCGGCCCGGTGGTGACGGTTATGAGCTGGTCGGACACCGACGAGCTGGTCAGCCGCGCCAACGATTCGCCCTTCGGCCTGGCTGCCGGCCTGTGGACGCGTGACCTGCGCGCGGCCCACCGCCTGGCTGCCGAACTCAAGGCCGGTTCGGTGTGGATCAACTGCTGGAACGTGGTCGACCCGGCCTCGCCCTTCGGTGGTTACAAACAATCCGGCTGGGGCCGGGAAATGAGCAAGCACGTGATCGACGCCTACACCGAGACCAAGAGTGTCTTCGTCGATCTCGCCTGACCTGACAAAACAAGAGGATCAATCATGGATCTGCAACTCAAAGACCGCGTAGCCATCGTCACCGGCGGCGGCATGGGCATCGGTAAGGAAGTGGCACGTTTTCTGTCCCAGGAAGGCTGCAAGGTGGTGATCTGTGCGCGGCGCATGGAGTACCTCAAGCAGGCTGCCGAGGAGATCAGCGCCGAGACCGGCAACGAAGTGCTGCCGCTGTTCTGCGACACCAACGAGATGAGCGCGGTGTCCGAGATGGTCGCCGAGACCCAGCGTCACTTCGGCCGCATCGACATCCTGGTCAACGGTGCTGCCGCGCCGTCCGGCGTGGTGCGCAACGACATCGAGCACGCCGGTGACGACGAGCTGCTGTCGGATCTGAACACCAAGGTGATCGGCTACTTCCGCTGCGCCAAGGCAGTGACCCCGCACATGAAGGCCGCCGGCTTCGGTCGCATCATCAACATCGGTGGCCTGACCGGCCGCGGCAGCAAGGTGCTGTCGGGCATGCGCAACCTGGCCATCGCGCACATGACCAAGACCCTGTCCGACCAGCTCGGCCCGGACGGCATCACCGTCAACCTGATTCACCCCGGTGTGGTCGACACCCCGCACATCCAGGAGCTGTACGAGCGTGAAGGCGTCAAGCAGGGCAAGACCCCGCAGCAGGTCGAGCAGGGTTACATCGACGCCACGCCGATCCGCCGCACCCTGCAACCCATCGAGATGGGTTGGCTGATCGGTTTTCTCGCATCGCCCAAGGCCGGCGCCATCACTGGCGAGTCGATCGGCATCGACGGCGGCCTGACTCGCGGCATCTTCATCTGAGGAGCAAGCAGCTATGAGCAACGGAACCTTTCTGGTCGCCACCGTTGGCCAGGCCATCATCCGCAGTGCCGACAACGGCGCCACCTGGCACCGCCAGGGCCTCGGCCAGCCGCTGGAATTCGATGCCATCACCCGCTCGCTGAGCCTCGACCCGCAGCGCCCGGAAGTGATTTACGCCGGCGCCGATATCGGCCTGATCGTCAGCCATGACGTGGGCAGCCATTGGCAACTGGTGGACTCGCCGTTCAACGGGCAGACGGTGTGGAAGGTTGCGGTCGATCCGCAGGATCCGCAGCGCATTTTCGTCGGCACCGGTGCGCCGTCGCGTGCAGTGCTGTGGCGCACCCTCGACGCTGGGCAGAGCTGGTACCGCGTGCCAGTGGAAATTCCCGAGTTCTGCGCCGGGGTGAGCAAGCCGCGCCTGCTGGCCTTCGCCTACGACCCGAGCGACCGCAATCAGGTCTGGTTCGGCCTGGAGGAGGGCGGGCTGTTCCATAGCCGCGATGGTGGCGACAGCTTCACCCGTGTCGATGACCGCCTGCTGTGGGATTACAACTCGGACATCCACAACATCCTGGTGATGCCCAACCACGGCAAGAAGATCATCGTGGTGGTGTGCGTCAACGCCATCTACCGCAGTGAGGACGAAGGCCAGACCTGGAGCGGGCAACTGGCCAAGGACGACTTCGGCCTGTACTACGTGCGTGCCATGAACGCGCCGCTGGGCAGCGAGGACACCGTCTACCTGAGCATTTCCGACGGCACGCCGGGCACCACCAGCAAGATTCTCGTCTCGCGCGATGCCGCCGCGACCTGGGAAGTGCTGCCTCTGCCGCAACAGCCCAACTCCTGCGTCTGGGCCATCGGCATCAACCCGAGCAACCCACGGCAGATCATCGCCGGCACCAAGTACGGCCATCTGTTCACCTCGGACAACGGCGGTGACGGCTGGCTCAAGCAGTGGCGCGACTTCAGCGAGATCGCCGACGTGCTGTGGACGCCAGCGGTCGCGCAGATCAAGCCGGCGCATACCTCTGTCACCAGCAAGAAGTGAGGAGAAGCGCGATGAAAGTCGAGGTCGTGCGTACCCATCTGTCCCTGTTCGTCAGCGATCCGGATGCTTCCGCGCGCTGGTATGCCGATGTGCTCGGCATGCACGAGAGTGCCCGTGGCGAGGCCTGGGTGATGATGGCTTTCGGCAGCAAGCACCACGATATCGCCCTGATCAAGGCCGCTCCCGGCGCCCACCATGGTGGCCTGGGCCTGCAGCACTACGGGCTGGAGATCGCCGGCGACATGACCACCCTGCGCCAGCTCTACGGCATGTTGCTGAGCAAGGGCGTCGAGGTGGTGAAGATCACCGACCATGAAATCGGCAACGGCCTGTACTTCAACGACCCGGACGCGAACCGTCTGGAATTCTTCCTCGAGACCGATCATGACGACGAACGCGCCAAGGCTCGTTTCAAGGCTGCCTGCGCACCCAGTCGCAATATCACCCTCGACCCTCTTTAAGGACACGACCATGAAAGCGAGCAACTTTGCCAGCTACCACATCCGCAAGTGGTACAGCTTCACCGAGGAAACCCTGGCCAACGAGACCGGGCAACTGGCCGACGGTGAGCCGCTGTTCAAGTACGTCATCGCCGCCGCCGTGCACAACCCCTACGCCGGGCGTTTCAGCCAGGATTTGAGTCAGTTGATCGACGACTCGCCAGATCTCGGCGAGGAGTTCGGCCGGCGCATCCGCGAGCTGGCTGGCGAGCGCCAGATCCTCAGTTACGGCAAGGCCTGCCTGGTGGGCGCCAACGGCGAGTACGAACACGGCAATGCCTTCCTCACCAATCCGGCGGCCGACCCGGTGCGCGTGGCCCTGGGTGGTGGCAAATCATGGGTGCCGTCCACCGGCAAGCGCGGCGCGCCGGGCTGCACCATCGACGTGCCGCTGGCGCACAAGGATGCGCTCTATGTGCGCGCCCAGTACGACACCATTTCGGTGACCTTCGGCGACGGCCCGGCCCCGGACGAAGTGATCATCATCTGGGCGTTCGCCACCCGTGGTCGCCTGCATGCGCGTCTGGGCGGCCTGCAGGCCAGCGATATCAAGGGCGATAACGGCCTGACCTGATCCGGAGTTTTGCGATGACCGTGCACAGCCAGTTCTTCAACAACCGCAGCGGGTTGCGTCTGCATGTCCTGCGCTGGGGCAACCCAGAGGGTACGCCGCTGATCCTGCTGCACGGTCTGCGCGCCTACGCGCAGACCTGGGAGCCCCTGGCGCAGGCGCTGGGCGATGAGTTCTGCTGCTATGCCCTGGATCAGCGTGGACGCGGCCTGAGCGACTGGGCCGAGAGCAGCAGCTATCACACCCAGTCCTACGTGCACGACCTGGAAGACCTGGTTGCGCACCTGGGCCTGCAGCGTTTCGCCCTGGTCGGCCATTCACTCGGTGGCGCCAATGCGCTGGAGTATGCGCGGCAGCATCCGGGACGCTTGCTGGCGCTGGTGATCGAAGACATCGGCCCCGGTTCGTCGAACGTTGGCGAGGGCGCCGAGCGCATCCGCCGCGAGATGCGCCAGACGCCGCTGCTGTTTGCCGACTGGGACGCGGCGCGGGCGTTCTGGGTCAAGTCGCGGCCTGGGCTTTCCGAGCAGGGGTTGCAGTCGCGTCTGGCCCACTCCATGCAGGAGACCGCGCAAGGCATCGTCTGGCGGCATGACCAGCAGGGCATCGCCGAGGCGCGCCTGAGCATCGAGCCGGTCGACCTGTGGCCGGCCGTGCGTGCACTGGATTGCCCGACGTTATTCGTCCGTGGCGGCAATTCGGACTTTCTGCCGCCAGCGACCCTGGCGGCGATGCAGGAACACAACAGCAACATCCGCACGGTGGAGATCGCCGACGCGAGCCATTACGTGCACGATGACCAGAGCGATGCATTCAACCGCAGCGTTGCCGGTTATCTTCGGCAAATGACCAAGCCATCAGAATAAGAAACGGGTGAGCGAAAGATGAAACGGGAAACTACCCAGGTCGTGATAGTCGGTGGCGGCCCCAATGGCATCACTGCAGCGCATTACATGGGCCTTTACGGCATCGATTGCGTGGTGCTGGAACTGGCCCAGGGCATCCTGCCATACCCGCGTGCGGTGGGCATGGACGACGAGGCCCTGCGCGTGCTGCAGACCGTCGGCGTGGCCGAGCGCGCACACCGCGACATGATCGCCAATGTGCCGCTGCGCTATTACAACGCACGCGGTGTGTGCTTCGCCGAGGTCAAACCGAGCGTCGCCGACTATGGCTGGCCGATGCGCAACATCTTCATGCAGCAGTTGCTCGAAGGCACCCTGCGCGAGGAGCTGCTGCGCCACGAGGGCGTCGACCTGCGCGAAGGCCACGAGATGCAGACGCTGGAGCAGGACGACGAAGGTGTCACCCTGCAGGTGCGCGATGCCGATGGCGAAGCCTACGAACTGCGCGCGCGCTACGTGATCGGCGCCGACGGTGGCCGTTCCTGCGTACGCAAGCAATTGGGCATTCCCCTGGTCGGCTTGACCCACCCGCGCAAATGGGTGGTCGTCGATGCCGCCAACGACACCCTGGATGCGCCTTACACCGCCCTGCATGCCGACCCGCAGCGACCGTTCGTGTGCATTTACCTGCCGTACCGCCAACGCCGCTGGGAGTTCATGCTCCTCGAAGGTGAAAGCGAGGAGGCCATGTGCGAGGAGGGCAACATCCGCCGCCTGATCCGTGGCCATATCGGCGAGGCCGTGGATCAGCTGGAAATCGTCCGCATCCGTGCCTACACCCACAACTCGCGGGTGGCCGAGCGTTTCGTCAGCGGTCGCGTCGCGCTGATCGGCGATGCCGCGCACATCACCCCGCCGTGGGCCGGCCAGGGCCTCAACTCCGGCCTGCGTGACGTCGCCAATCTGTGCTGGAAGCTGGCAGCAGTGCTCAAGGGCCGCGCCAAGCCGTCGATCATCGACAGCTACGACGTCGAGCGACGTGGCCATGCCACCGACCTGATCGGTCTGGCCGACAACATGGGCGCGGTGCTGGGCATGACCAACCCGCTGGTGGCAGGGGTGCGTGACTGGCTGTTCCAGGCGGTGAATACCGTCGACAACCTGCGTTCGCACCTGGTGGAGTTCAAGTTCAAACCCAAGGCGACCCTGACCAAGGGCCTGGTGCATCACGAGCGCCCCGATGTCAGCGAGGGGGATCTGGTCGGTCAGTTGTTCATCCAGCCGGACGTCGAGAACGCCGACGGCCAGCGCCAGCGCTTCGACGAAGTGCTCGGCCCCTGGTACGCGGTGATCGGCTATCGCTGCAATCCGCTGGAGCAGGTCGGTGCCGAGATGCAGGCCTATTGGCAGGGGCTGGAAACCCGCTTCATCCAGGTCAACCGCTCGCGCAGCGGCGCACGCAACCAGCCGCTGAGCAGCGAGGGCGTGATCAGCGTGGAAGACGTCGATAACCGCCTGGGCGACTGGTTCTCCAAGGCCCGCGACCGCATCGTGGTGGTGCGCCCGGATCGCTTCATCGCTGCCATCACCACGCCGGAACGGCTCAACGAGGTGCTGGGCAAATTGGCCCGGCAACTGTCATGAGTGCCCTGAGCGAACTGCCTGCCGCGCTGCGCCAGGCGCTGCAGCAGGCTCGGCCACTGCCCAAGCTGGAACAGTCGCTGTCGCTGGAGCAGGGCTACCGGCTGCAAGGCGAAGCGTTAGCGCAAGCTGGTATGGCCCTCGGGGGGTGGAAGGTGGCGCTGAGTGGTGCTCCAGCCCAGGCGCGCCTGGGCCTGAGTGAGCCTGTATATGGTTGGTTGAGCGCCGACATGCAGCGCGAGCCCGGCAGCCTGCTGCCGCTGGCGCAGCTCATTGCGCCCAAGCTGGAGGTGGAAGTGGCTTTCGAACTGGGCCGCGACATCGTCCCCGGTGAGCATGACGACGCCAGCCTGCTGGCTGCCGTGAGCCGTATGGCTGCTGCCTTCGAGGTTGCCGACTGCCGCTGGCAGGGTTGGAGCTTCGACATCGGCGCCTTCCTTGCCGACGATTCTGCGGCGGCGCTGTATTGTCTCGGCCCCTGGCAGGCGTTCGACGCTCAGGCCTGCCGCCGCATCGAATGTGATCTGGTGCATGACGGCGCCTTGCTCGGCAGCGCCAAGGCCGGCGAGATTCCCGAGCAGAATCTGCTCTGGCTGCTGCGCCGGTTGTTGGCCGACGGTCAGCCGCTGCTCGCTGGGCAGGTGGTTCTCTCCGGCGCGCTGCTGGCGCCGGTGGATGTGCACAAGGGCCATTACAGGGTGCAGATGATGGGAGTAGAGTTGGTTCTACGCTTCGAATAACTAAGCTAAGAAAGCGCGTAGCGGTTCAGGGATGAGGGTTTCCTGGCGGTGAATTGCGCAGAGAGGCGATGGTCATGTTCCGCGAGATCCGTTCCTTTTCCGACCCGCAGCAGCATGCCAGCTCCTTGCTGGGCTGGCAGCAGGTCTACGACCAGCAGAGCTGCGGGAGCTTTTCCAGTGAGTTGCGTCAGGTGACTGCTGACCACTTCCAGATATTCCAGGAAAGCCTGGACAAGCGCATCGTGCAGTATGGGCGTTCGCCCAAGGGGCGTTTGTGCATCGCCCTGCTGATGAGTGCCGACCGTTCGCCGCTGGTGCTGGGGCAGAAGGTCGGCGCACACAACGTGGTGCTGCTGCGCGATGGCGAGGAATTCCTCCTGCATTCACCGGAGGGCCTTTGCTTTCTCGGTGCCAACGTCGACCTGGTGCGCTTCGCCAAGCTGGCCGCGCTGGAGTTGTCCTCGGACAAGCTCGAACTGCTCAAGTCGATGCCGCAGCTGTCGCTCGCCGAGCCGGTGCTGCAGCGCGTCCGCCAGCGCATCTATCCGGTCTTCGAGTGCCTGTTGCAGCGCCGCGAACCGGTCAACGCCGCGGTCGAGAAGATGCTCGAAGACACCCTGCTCGATGCCTTTCTCGACCTGTTCAGCCATGCCTGCGAAGAGGGCCGCGACCGCCGTGGCAGTGCGGCGGTATGCGCCTATCTGGTCAAGCGCAGCCAGGAACTGGCGATGGAGGCGGGGGGCGACTCACCGATCAGCATCATCGACCTGTGCGAACGACTGCGCGTCAGCCGCCGTACCCTGCAGAACAGTTTCCAGGTGATCACCGGCACGCGGCCGGTGGAGTACCTGCGCAACCTGCGCTTGAACGCCGTGCGCCGGCGTCTGATCGAGACCTCGGCAAGCGAGTTCAAGGTCGGGGAAGTGGCGGCGCAATTGGGCTTCTACCACCTCAGCCATTTTGCCAGCCACTATCGTGCGCTGTTCGGCGAATACCCATCGGAAACCCGCCGCGCCGAATACTGAAGCCTCAGCGGCCGAGCTTGGCGCCTAGTTCGGCGGAAATGGCGTCCGCGCACTGTTGCAGGCTTTCGCGGTAGCGTTCACGCGCCACGGGGCTGTCCATCACCGCTTCCGGGCCGGAGAGGTTGATCGCCGCCACCACGTCGCCACGGTGGTCGCGCACGGCGCAGGCGATGGCGGTGGAGTAGTCGGAGCGGTGCATCACCCAGCCCCGCTCGCGGTCGCGTTCGAGCAGTTGTTGCAGCTCGGGCAGGGTCTTCGGTGCGGGCGGTGGGTAGTCGTCCAGGCGCACGTGCTGGTAGAGCGTGTCCAGCGCCATGGGCGTCAGGCCGCTGAGCAGCATGCGGCCCATGGCCGTGCAGTGGCAGGGGATGCGCGTGCCGATGGGGATGTTCACCGACAGCCGCTGGGCAGCGAAGGCGCGGCCGATGTAGAGACTCTCGGTCTGCTCACGGATGGACAGGTGGCACGACAGCGAGGTGCGGTCGCGCAGGGCATTGAGGTGCGGCATGGCGATGTCCACCAGGTCGCGGCTGGCCAGGTAGGCGAAGCCATCGCAGAGCACCTGCGGGCCCAGCTCGTAGCTGTTCTTGCCTAGCTTGCGCAGGTAGCCCATGTCGGTGAGTGTGACCAATATGCGGTAGATGGCCGAGACGCTGACGCCGAGCCGCTCGGCGATGGTGTTGCTGCTCAGGCTGCGCTCGCTGGCGTTGAACATCTGCAGGATGCTCAGGCCGCGCTGCAGCGCGGGGACGCGGTAGTCCAGCTCGTCTTCTTGGATGCTCATGATGCTGCCCTCGTGGCTGTGTTGCCCTCTCCCCCAGCCCCTCTCCCATTAATGGGAGAGGGGAGCTAACAGGCTGTTGAAAAACTACCTGCGTTGGCAATACTGCGTTAAAAACAGCCTCAAAATGCTCATTTACAGCGCGTAAACTGCGCTTTTTCGGCTGTTTTTGCCTTGTCTTGCCTGCCTCGCTTACGTTTTTCAACGGCCTGCTAAGGGCTCAGGGCAGGGCGTCGATCCCGACCGGCTGTCCACCGAACTCCTGCATGGCATCGAGCAGCGCGCCCCAGAAGTAATGCACCGAGGCGCGGTCGCAGAGGAGGTGCAGGCACGGCACTTCGCCCAACGGCAGGTTGGCGACTATGACGTTGACCCGCGCCGCCGAGGTCTGCGCCACCTGGCCGACGGCGAAGGCCTGCGGGCTGAGGTCGACGCCGCAGAGCTTGGCCATCACCTCGGCCCCGCAAGTGCCGCTGAGCACCAGCCAGGCGTGGCTGTCCTGGCGCGGCAGCAGGTATTGGCCGGCGCTGGGCTGCCACTGGCTTTCCTCGCGCTGCGCTTTGCTGCCGGCATCGTGCAGGCTGCCGAGCAGCAGGTACTCGGTCTGCGACAGGCGCAGTACGTGACTGCCATCGGCCTGGCTCAGCGCCTGGTTGGGCGCCTGCGGTAGCTGGTAGCCCAGTGCGCCCAGGTAGTCGGCAGCCGCCGGGCCGCGCAGGCCGTAGCGGGCGAGGTTGGTCAGGTCGATGAGCGCGCAGTGGCCCAGCAGGGTGCTTTCCTCGCCCTGGCCGTAGGTGGTGACGATGCAGCTCTCGCCGAACGGGGCGAGGGTGGCGCCGGCCTGCAGGCGGTAGAGCGGGCTGCGCGCTGCGAATTGATTGGCTTGGAGGGTCATCTCACAGCTCCTGGCGTTGGCTTTCAGGGTCATAGAAGGGCAGTTGCACCACCGTGGCCTGCACCATCTCGCCGCCTTCGACGCGGATCGGCAGGCGCTGGCCCGGCGTGGCCTGGTCGGGCGCGCAGTAGGCCAGGCCGATGATCTGGCCGAGGGTCTGCGAGTACTCGCAGGAGGTGACGTTGCCGCTGATGTCCGGCCCCTTGAGCACCAGATGGCCTTCCAGCGGCTGGCTGCTGCCCTTGGGCAAGGTGAAGCCGACCAGCTTGCGGATCGGCGGCTGCACTTCGAGGATTTCCACCGAGCGCTTGCCGACGAAGAACGGCTTGCTGCGTGCGATGGCCCAGCTCATGTCGATCTCGGCCGGGCTGGTCATGCCGTCGGTGTCCTGGCTGATGATCACATGGCCCTTTTCCAGACGCAGCAGGCGCTGCGTCTCGACGCCGAAGGGGCGAATGTCGAACTCCCGACCGGCTTCCATCAGCGCATCCCACAGGGCTTCGCCGTAGCGCGCCGGGACGTGGATCTCGTAGCCCAGTTCACCGACGAAACCGACCCGCAGCAGGCGGGCGGGAATGCCGGCCACCGTGCCCAGGCGTACCGCCAGGTAGGGGAAGCCCTCGGCGGACAGGTCGACATCGCTGCACAGTTTGGCCAGCACCTTGCGCGAGTCCGGCCCGGCCAGGTTGACCGCGGCCAGCGCAGCGGTGACGTTGGTGATGTCGACGTTCAGGCGCCACTGCGCGTTCCACTTGAGCATCTGCTGGTAGACGCGGTCGACGCCGCTGGTGGTGGCGCTGACGTAGAAATGCTCGTCGGCAAAGCGCGCGCATACACCGTCGTCGATCACCACGCCGTGCTCGTTGGTCATCAGCGCATAGCGCGAACGGCCCACCGGCTGCTTGGCGAAGGCGAAGGTGTAGAGGCGGTTGAGCAGCTCGGCGGCGTCCGGGCCGCGCACGTCGAGGCCGCCCAGTGTGGACACGTCGATCAGGCCGACCTTCTCACGCACCTGGCGCGCCTCGGCCTGCATGCAGGCTTCACGTTCTTCCGGCTTGCCGTAGTAGGCCGGGCGCTGCCAGATACCGGCGGGCATCATCTTCGCCCCCAGCTCCAGGTGGCGTTGGTGCATGGCGGTTTGCCGATACGGGTCGAAGCCACGTCCAGCGACCTGCGCCAGGGTTTCCGGGCTGAACGGCGGGCGCGCGGTGGTCACCCCGGTTTCGCTGACGCTGCGGCCGGTGGCCTGGGCCACCAGGCGCGCGGTGGGCAGTGCCGAGTGGCGGCCCTGCGAGGGGCCCATGCCGACGGTGGAGAAGCGTTTGACCAGTTGCACGTCGCGGTAGCCGTGGCGGGTGGCGTTGACGATGTCACGCACTTGCAGGTCTTCGTCGAAGTCGACGAAATCCTTGCCCTTGGGATGGGGGAAGATCGGCCAGGGGAAGTTGACCCGCGGCTCGCTTGGCAGCTCGCGAGGGCTCGCACCCGCCTCCAGACCGAGGGCGGCAAGTGCGCGCAGGGCGCCGTTGGCGGCATCGATGAGCAGCGCGTCGAGGGCGTTGCGGCCATTGACCGAGCCGACCACCTGCAGCCCGCTCGGCAGGCCGGACAGGCTGAAGCAGGCACTGGCGTCGTCGTAGGCCAGCTTGCCGCCGGCCTGGCACAGCAATTGGTAGACCGGCATGTAGCCGGCAGACATGCACAGCAGGTCGCAGTCGATGCGCAGGGCGCTCGCGGCAACCTCGCCCTGGCCGCTGATGCGGCGCACGTCCACGGCGTTCAGGTGCTTGTCGCCCAGCGCTTCGTAGACCGTGCTGCCGGCATGGCAGGCAACGCCACGGGCTTGTAGGGCTGTGGCCACATTGGCGTCATCGGCGCGTTCGCGCATGTCCACCAGGGCGGCGACCTCGACACCGGCATCGAGCAGGTCGAGAGCAGCCAGGTAGCCGTCGTCGTTGCCGGTCAGTACCACGGCGCGCTGGCCCGGCTTGACCGCGTAGAGCTTGATCAGACGCTGCGCGGCGCTGGTCAGCAGCACGCCGGGCAGGTCGTTGTTGCGAAACACCACCGGCTGGTCGAAGGCTCCCGCCGCGACGATGCACTGGCGGGCGCGCACCTTGTACAGGCGATTGCCCTGGATCACCGGCAGGTAGTGGTCGGTGAACCAGGCGTTGCAGGTGGCTTCCTTGAGGATGCGGATATTGGCGTGGCCTTCGACGGCGGCCAACAGCTCGGCGCGCAGCTCGGCGGCACGCTTGCCTTCGACGTCGAAACGCGCCCAGGCCAGCGCGCCGCCGAGGTAGTTCTGCTGTTCGATCAGCAGCACCTTGGCCCCGGCGTTGGCAGCGGTCAGCGCCGCGCACAGGCCGGCTGGGCCTGCGCCGATCACCGCCAGGTCGGTGAACAGAAAGGCCTTGTCGTGGTACTGCGGCTGCAGCTTGAGGTTGAGCACGCCGAGGCCGGCTTTCTTGCGGATCAGCGGTTCCCAGACCTTCCACATGCCCTTGGGCTTGTAGAAGGAGCGGTAGTAGAAACCCACCGGCATGAACTTGGAGAAGTGCCCGAGCAGGGCGTCGCGATCCTTGTCCAGGCTGCCGTTGTAGTTCTGCGCGCTGACTTGCAGGCCGCCAGACAGCGGCTGCATATCGGCCAGCACGTTGGGCTCGTCCGGCAGTTGCACCAGGGTGTTGGCGTCCTGCCCGGCCATCGACAGCGGGCCGCGCGGGCGGTGGTACTTGAACGAGCGCGACAGCAGCCAGCGCTGGTTGGCCAGCAGGGCGCTGGCGATGCTGTCGCCGGCCAGGCCCTGGTAAGTGGTGCCCTCGAAGTCGAAGCTGACGGGGCGGTTGCGGTCGATCAGCAAGCCCAGCGGGGCCGGCAGGCGGGTAGCGGCGCTCATGCGCTCACCTCCTGGGGTTTGGCAGGCGCGGCGAAGTCGACGCGGCGGTCGAACAGCTCCTTCGGGTCGAAGGTGCGCAGAATTTCATCGCTTACGGTGTGGCGTTCGGCCAGGAACCAGTAGCTGGAGGCGTTGTGCATCCACCATTCGGTGACGACGCCGGCGATGTTTTCGCTGTTGAACACGTAGTCGGCCCATTCGGCGTCTGAGCAAGTGTTCGGATCGGGCATGCGCTTGAGTTCGCCGCCGTAGGTGAATTCGTTGATGTTGCGAGGCCCGTTGAGCGGGCAGGGCATGATCTTCATGGTGCGAACCTCAGTGACTGGCAGCCGTGGCGCCCATCTCGTTGACCTGGCGGAAGGTCGAGAAGCGCTCGAGGGCGAAGGGTTTGATCAGCGCCGGGGTCTTGCCGGTGGCGACCAGCTCGGCCATGGTCCAGCCACAGATCGGCGTGGCCTTGAAGCCCCAGGTGCCCCAGCCGGCGTCGAGGTAGTAGTTGTCCAGCGGCGAGTGCCCCATGATCGGGCTGTAGTCCGGGGTCATGTCGGTGCTGCCGGCCCACTGGCGCATCAGCTTGGCGCCGGCCATGAAGGGGAACATCTCGATGGCGTGGGCCAGCAGGCTTTCCTTCAGGTCGAGGGTCGAGCGCGTGTTGTACAGCGGGTAAGGGTCGGAGCCGCCGCCGAAGACGATCTCGCCACGGCTGGTCTGCTGCACGTAGCAGTGCAGCGCCGAGGAACTCACCAGCGGGTCGAGGAAGGGCTTGAACGGCTGGGTGACCATGGCCTGCAGTGGGTAGGTGTGGATCGGCGCCTTGATGTTCAGCTTGTTCATCAGCAACGAGCTGGCGCCGGCCACCGCTTGCACCACGCAGCCGCAGCGCACGTCACCGCGGTTGGTGCGCACGGTGGTGACGCGACCGTTCTCGACGATGAAATCCTGCACCTCGGTGAGCTGGTGGATTTCCACGCCACGCTTGGCCGCCTGTTTGGCGTAGCCCCAGGCCACGGCGTCGTGGCGCGCGGTTGCGCCGTCGATGTGCCAGAGCCCGGCGAGCACCGGGATATGGCCGGGGTCGAGGTTGAGGCAGGGCACCAGTTCACGGATCTGCTGGCGGTCGATCATCTCGGTGCGGCCACCGAAGTGCTTGTTCACCTCGGCGCGCTGGCGGAAGGCGCGCACGGTGGCGTCGGTATGCGCCAGGGTGAGCTGGCCACGCTCGGAATACATGATGTTGAAGTCGAACTCGTTGGACAGCTCCTTGAACATCCGCACCGACTCGGCATAAAAGCGCACGCCTTCGCTGGTGAGGTAGTTGGAGCGGATCACCGCCGTGTTGCGCGCGGTGTTGCCACCGCCGAGGTAGGACTTCTCCAGCACCGCGACGTTGGTCACGCCGTGGTACTTGGCCAGGTAATAGGCGGTGGCCAGGCCATGGCCGCCACCACCGATGATGACCACGTCATACGCCGGTTTGAGTTCCTTCGGCGCAGGCAGGTCGACCTCCACGGGGTATTCCGAGGACAGGCCGTACTTGAGCAGGGCAAGGGGCATTGCGGTTACTCCTGGGCCGTCAGGCCATGTTGCTGGCGGGCGGCGGTGACAGTGTTCTGCATCAGCAGGGCGATGGTCATCGGGCCGACGCCGCCGGGCACCGGGGTGATGGCCGAGGCCACCTCCCGCACCGCGTCGAAGTCGACGTCGCCGACCAGGCGCGAGCGGCCGTCCTCGTCGATGCGGTTGATGCCGACGTCGATCACCACCGCGCCGGGTTTGATCCAGTCGGCGCCGATCATCCGTGGGCGACCGACGGCGGCGACGACGATGTCGGCCTGGCCGCACAGCTTCTCCGGCTTGACGCTGCGCGAATGCAGTACCGTGACGCTGCAGTTGGCGGCCAGCAGCAGCGCCGCCATCGGCTTGCCGACGATGTTCGAGCGGCCGACCACCACGGCGTGTTTGCCGGACAGGTCGCCGAGGGTGTCGCGCAGCAGGCGCATGCAGCCGGCCGGGGTGCAGGGCGTGAGCACCGGGCGGCCCTGGCTGAGACCGCCGACGTTCTCGCTGTGGAAGCCGTCGACGTCCTTGGCCGGGTCGATGGCCTGCAGCACGCGGGTTTCATCGATATGCGCCGGCAGCGGCAGTTGCACCAGGATGCCGTTGACCGATGCGTCTGCATTGAGCGCGGCCACCACTTCCAGCACCGCTTCGGCGCTGGCGTCGGCACTCAGGCGGTATTCCAGCGAGCGGATGCCCACTTCGCCCGCGCGCAGCACCTTGTTGCGCACGTAAACGTGGCTGGCCGGGTCATTGCCGACCAGTACCACGGCCAGCGCCGGCTCGATGCTCTGGGCCTTTAGCGTGGCCACGTCAGCGGCAACTTCGGCGAGCACGCGCGCGGCGGTGGCCTTGCCATCGATCAGTCGCGCGCTCATCGGAAGATCACCGTTTTGTCGTGGTTGAGGAATACGCGGTGTTCGAGGTGGTACTTGACCGCCTTGGACAGGGCCACCGTTTCGGTGTCGCGACCCACCGCCACCAGGGCGTCTGGGGTGTAGTTGTGATCCACGCGCTGCACTTCCTGCTCGATGATCGGGCCTTCGTCGAGATCCGAGGTGACGTAGTGCGCGGTGGCGCCGATCAGCTTCACGCCGCGCTCATAGGCCTGGTGATAGGGCTTGGCGCCCTTGAAGCCGGGCAGGAACGAGTGGTGGATGTTGATGGCGCGGCCGGAGAGCTGCTTGCACAGATCGTCGGAGAGGATCTGCATGTAGCGCGCCAGCACCACCAGATCGGTCTTGGTCTCGTCGACGATCTTCAGCAGCTCGGCTTCCTGCTGGGCCTTGGTGTCCTTGGTCACCGGCAGGTAGATGAAGCGGATGCCCTCGCGCTCGGCCATCGGCCGCAGGTCGAGGTGGTTGGAGACGATGGCGGTGATCTTCATCTGCAGCTCGCCTTTCTGGTGGCGATAGAGCAGGTCGGCCAGGCAGTGGTCGTACTTGCTGACCATCAGCAGCACGCGCATCGGCTCGGTGGTGTCGTGCAGCTCCCAGCTCATCGTGAAGCGCTCGGCGACCTCGGCGAAGCCGTCCTCGATCTGCTGGAGGCTGCCGGGGAAACCTTCGTTGAAGCGGAATACTGCGCGCATGAAAAAGGAACCACTGACCTCGTCGTCGAACTGCGCCATTTCGCTGATGTAGCAACCATGGTCGGCGAGGAAGGACGTTACGGCGGCGACGATGCCGGATGTGGCCGGGCAACTGATCTTGATCACGTATGGGTGCTTGGCGTGCTGCATGGCGAATCCTCTGCTGGGGTCGGCGGCAGGAAAATCTTCAGGGATAAAAGTAATGTTCGTCTGTGAATAAAAATTACTGTGACGAATCTATTTTTCGTGATGGTGATTTTTATAAGTGAATGACTATGCGCTGTCCATGCCTGTAAGGAATTTTTTTATCTTGAAGGGAAAATAAAGACGAGCGGCAGTCGCGCCTATGACAGAGGTCGCTAAGGGATGGAAAAAAGAGCTGCCTGGGGGATGGCGTTGGTCGCCATTCGAGAGGATGTAGCGGGTGCGCCTTGCGCGCCCGCAGGGCTCAACGCTGGCGGGGCAGGTCGAGCATCGCCAGCAGCCCGCCGCCTGCGCGCGCTTGCAGGGTAAGGCTGCCGCCATGGGCGCTGGCGATCTGCCGGGCGATGCTCAGGCCGAGGCCATAGCCAGCGGCATTTTCACTGCGCGCTTCGTCCTCTCGGTAGAAGGGCTCCATGACGCGCTCCAGCAGTGCGTCGTCGATGCCCGGTCCACGGTCGGCAATGCCGATGCGCAGACGCTCGGCACTGTCTTCGAGCTGGACTTCGATGAGGCCTCCGGCATGCCGCACGGCATTTTCCAGCAGGTTCTGCAGGCAGCGGTGCAGGCCGCTGGCGTGGGCTACCAGAGGTCGAGCCTTGCCGTGGATTTCGACCTGTGCCCCTAGATCGTGAAAGTCCGCCTGCAGGCCTTGTAGCAGGGCGTCGATATCCACCGGCTCGCGAGCGTCTTCCAGTTCGCCGCTGCGCAGGAAGTCCAGGCTGGCCGAAACCATCTCTTCCATACGCTGCAGGTCGTCGCGAAAGCGCTGGCGGGTGGCTTCGTCGGCGAGCAGCTCGGCACGCAGGCGCAGGCGGGTGATCGGCGTGCGCAGGTCATGCGAGACGGCCGCGAAGAAGCGCGTGCGCTCGGCGATGCTGTCGATCAGGCGGCGCTGCATGACGTTGAACGCCTGTGCGGCCTGGCGTACCTCGCGCGGGCCTTCGACCGCTAACGGCGGGCGATGGATGTCCTGGCCAAGCGCTTCGGCCGCGCCAGTCATGCGTTGTAGTGGGCGCATGACCAGGCGCACGGCGAGCAGGGCGATCAGCACCACCACGATGATGCGCAGCAGGTAGATGCGCGTCAGGTAGTCGAGCAGCAACGACAGCGGCGGGGTGTTCGTCCAGCCCTGTTCCTCGGTGACCTGCAGGTAGAGCTGCGGGCCGCTGGGCAGTTGCAGCTCCACCAGGAAGCGGCCGCTGGCCGGGCCCGTGCCGAACAGCACTGGCAGGCTGGCCGGGTAGCCGTCCTGATCGAGCACCTCAAGGCTCAGCAGGCGCAGTTGCGGAGCGGCGCCGGTACGTTGCTCAACCACTTCGCGCAGCAGCGTTTCGCGATCGCGATCGGCCTTGTCCAGTGGTGCCGGGCTCGGCGGGCGTTCGAGCAGGCGAAAGTCATCGGCCTGCAGCGCACGAATCAGCGCCATGGCCTGCTGCGGATCGTGCCGGTCGAGCAGGATCAGATCGGCCAGGCGTGTCGCCAGCAGGCGTGTGGGAATCTCCAGCACCTGACCATGGCGCACTTCGTACCAGATGCTGCTGGTGAGAACCTGCGCGGCGAGCAGACCGGTCACCAGAATCAGCACCAGCCGACCGGAAAGCGAGTCGGGCCAGAAGCGCTTCACCCTTGCTCCACCTCTTCGACGGTCAGTGCATAGCCCTCGTTGCGCACGGTGCGGATCAGCTTCGGTGAGCGTGGGTTCTCTTCCAGATGCTGGCGTAGGCGGCTGATGCACACATCAATGCTGCGGTCGAAGGGCGCACGTTCCTTGTCGAAGGCATGGCCGAGCAGGAAGTCGCGGCTCAGTGGGCGGTTGGGGTGTTGCAGCAGCAGGCGCAGCACGCGGTAGTCGGAGTTGCCGAGGCTGATCACCAGGCCGGCGGACGAGCGTAACTGCCGCGTGGCGGTGTCCAGGCGCCAGCCGGCGAAGCGCAGGGTGGCAGCCTCATCGAGACGCGCGCGATCCGGGAAGCTCTGCGTGCGGCGCAGCACCACCTTGATCCGCGCCAGCAGTTCACGTGGGTCGAAAGGCTTGGGCAGATAGTCGTCGGCGCCCATCTCCAGGCCGACGATGCGGTCGACCAGGGTGCCGCGTGCGGTGAGCATGATCACCGGGATGTTGCTGCGCACGCGCAGCTCGCGGCACAGGCTCAGGCCGTCTTCGCCGGGCAACATCAGGTCGAGCACCACCAGGTCGATCAGCTGCTCCTCCAGGCGCTTGCGCATTTCCACGCCCTGGCTGGCCACGCTGGTCTGGTAGCCGGCATCGCTGAGGTAGGTGGAAAGCAACTGACGAATCTCGGGATCGTCATCGACGATGAGGATGTGATCCGGTCGGGACATGGGCAGTACCTGCAAAGGCTGAGCGCGGAACATACACCGACGCCCAGGGGCAAATGTAATGGATTGTGTTGCGAGCGCCGATTTCACACTGGCGATACATCTTGGGCGGCGGGCCGGGGAGGGCGGATCGCTAGAATGCCGCGGATACAAATGCGACTGATTGTATTTAAGGAATCTCGATGTCCCAAGTCTCTCCCGTGCTCCTGCGCCGCTTGGCGGCGTTGCCGTTGCTGTTGTGTGCCTGGTTGTCCCTGGCAGGTTCCGCTCATGCCGTGGAAGTCACCGACGTGCTCGGCCGCAAGGTCGAAGTGCCGGCCGAACCCAAGCGCGTGGTGCTGGGCGAAGGGCGCTTGTTCTTCGCCCTGGCACTGCTCGACCGCGAGGCGCCGTTCCAGCGCGTGGTCGGTTGGCAGAACGATATGCGCCTGCTCGATCCGCACACTTATGAGGTCTACGCGCAGAAATATCCGGCCATCGCCAAGATTCCGCTGATCGGCCAGGCCTCGGAGCAGAGCGTCAGCGCCGAACAGATCCTCGCCCTCAAGCCGGATTTGGCAGTGTTCAGCATTGCCGGTGAAGGCCCGACCCAGCACAGCCCGGTTGCCGACCTGCTGGCCGCGGCGGGTGTGCCGGTGCTGTTCATCGATTTTCGCGTGCATCCGATCGAGAACACCCGCGTCAGCCTGGAGGCGCTGGGCAAAGTGTTGGGACGTGAGCGTGAGGCGCAGGAGTACCTGAGCTTCTATGACCGCCACCTGGCGCGCATCACCGATGCCGTGGCAGATCTGCCGGATGCGCAGCGGCCCAAGGTGTTCCTCGAACTGCTGGCAGGCGTCTGGCAGGCGCCGGGTCATACCACCGGCAAGAGCGGCCTGGGCGGTGTGGTCGAAGCAGTCGGTGGGCGCAATATCGCCGCTGGCGTGGTGCCGGGCGCTATTGGTGACGTCAGCGTCGAATACGTGCTGAGCGCTGACCCGGACGTGTACATCGCCACCGGCAACCGCAATCCCGGCGTGCTGCTCGGCGCCGGTGTGGACGAGAAGACCGCCCGCGACAGCCTTGCGAAGATCGCCGCGCGCCCCGAATTCGCGCCGCTACGACCGATCCGCGATGGCCAGGCCCATGGCCTGTGGCATGACTTCTACAACTCGCCGTTCAACATCCTGGCCATCGAGAGTATGGCGCGCTGGATTCATCCCGAGCGTTTCGCCGACCTTGACCCGCAAGCGACTCAGACCGAGATCAACCGCTTCCTTGCCGTTGGCCTGGATGGCCACTACTGGATCGATGCCACACCGTGAGTGCCTATCTGCAAAGTGCCGGCGCGCCCGCGCTGGAGGCGGCTGCGCTGAGCTATCGGCGCCTGCTGTGGCGGCGTACCCTGCTGGTGGCGTTGCTCGCCGGCCTGCTGCTGCTCAGCGTGCTGGCCGACCTGGCTAGCGGTGCTTCGGGTATGGGCCTGGGCCAGTTGCTGGCCGGCGTTTTCGATCCGGGTGCGCTCAGCCCCACCGAACGGGTGATCATCTGGAACGTGCGCCTACCCTATGCGCTGATGGCGGTGCTGGTCGGCGCCGCCTTGTCGCTGGCCGGCGCCGAGATGCAGGCGATCCTCGACAACCCGCTGGCCAGTCCCTTCACCCTTGGCGTGTCCTCGGCTGCGGCGCTTGGCGCCTCGCTGGCCATTGCCTATCCGCTGGCCATCGACTGGCTGGCGCCGAGCGGCCAGGTGACGGTGGCGGCGTTCGTCTTCGCCTGCCTGTCGGTGCTGCTGTTGCAGGCCATGTCGCGCTTGCGTGGAGCTGGCGTGGAGAGCCTGGTGCTGTTCGGTATCGCTCTGGTGTTCAGTTGCAATGCGCTGGTGTCGCTGTTGCAACTGCTGGCCACCGAGGACGTGCTGCAGCAACTGGTGTTCTGGACGCTGGGCAGCCTGGCGCGGGCCAACTGGGAGAAGCTCGGCATTCTCGCGGCGGTGCTCGCCATGCTGTTGCCGTTCTCCTTGCGCGCCGCACCGGGCATGACCCTGTTGCGCATGGGCGAGGATCGCGCACGCAGCTTTGGTGTCGATGTGCGCCGCCTGCGCTATGCCTCGCTGCTGCGCATCAGCCTGCTGGCGGCCACGGCGGTGGCCTTCGTCGGTACCATCGGCTTCGTTGGCCTGGTCGGCCCGCACATGGCGCGCCTGCTGGTCGGTGAGGATCAACGCTTTCTGCTGCCGGCCAGCGCACTGGTCGGCGCCTTGCTGCTGTCGCTGTCGTCCATCGCCAGCAAGCTGATCCTGCCGGGCGTGATCGTGCCAGTGGGCATCGTTACTGCGCTGGTCGGTGTGCCGGTGTTCGTCGCGCTGGTGTTCCGCCGGGGGAGGCGCCTATGACCCTCAGGGCGGAAAACATCTCGGTGGCCTATGGGCGCCGCCAGGTTCTTCACGAGTTGTCGCTGCCCGAGCTGCAACCGGGCGGCCTGGTGGCGCTGGTCGGCCCCAACGGTGCCGGCAAATCCACCTTGCTGCGGGCGCTGGCCGGACTGGAGCGCATGCAAGGCAGCCTGACTCTCGGCGACCAGGATCTGACGCGCATCAGCAGTGGCGAGCGTGCCCGCACCCTGGCCTACATGCCGCAGCAGTTGCCGCCGGGCATCGCCCTCGGCGTGCTGGAAAGCGTGTTGGCGGCGCTGCGGGTGAGCGAGGAGGGCGAGGTACTGGCGCGTGCGTTCGATGCCCTGGCGCGAATCGGCATCGAGAACCTGGCCGAGCATTCGCTCGACGGCCTGTCCGGCGGGCAGCGGCAACTGGTCTCGCTGGCGCAACTGATCGCACGGCGACCGCAAGTGCTGCTGCTCGACGAGCCGACCAGCGCGCTCGATCTGCATTACCAACTGCGGGTGATGGATTGCGTGCGCGACCTGGTGCGCGAGCACCAATTGCTGACGGTAGCGGTGCTGCATGACATCAACCTGGCGGCCAGTTGTGCCGATCAACTGGTGGTGATGCGCGCCGGGCGCATCCACGCCAGCGGCACGCCCGATGAGGTGCTCACGCCGCAACTGCTCGCCGAGGTCTACGGTGTTGAGGCGCGTGTCGAGCGCTGCTCGCGCGGGCGTTTGCAGGTGCTGGTGGATCGGGCGATACGCCGGGCCTGATCAGGCGCTTTGCGGCTGTGCCGAGTCGTAGTGCTCGCGGGCTGCGCTGATGCTGGTATGGCTGCGTTCGGCCCAGTTGACCAGGTTGGCCAGCGGCACCAGCAGTGATTCTCCCAGTGCGGTCAGGCTGTATTCGACGCTGGGCGGCTTGGTTGGGTGGACGGTTCGGTCGATCAGGCCATCGCGTTCCAGTTCGCGCAGGGTCTGCGTCAGCATGCGCTTGGAGATGTCCGGCACCGCACGGCGAACATCGCTGAAACGCATCGAGTGCTGGGCAAGCGCGATGAGGATCAGCGTCGTCCACTTGTCGCCCAGATGGTCGAGCACGTCACGCACCGGGCAAAGGCCATCGCCGAAGGTCATGGCGCTCCAGGCCTGGAAACGTTCGGCCAGCTCAAGGCGCGCCTGGCTGGGGTTATCGCTGGGTAACCTGGTCACGAAAAACTGCCTCCTTCCGCATTTGCTCTGATGGTCTCACAATCGATCCAGGTCTCAATTCTAGTCCATGAGGTGAGTGCGATGACAATCTCCGAAACCATTCTGATCACCGGTGCTGCCGGACAACTGGGGCGTTTGGTGATCGCTGCCCTGCAGCGCCGGGCGCCGACGGCCAAACTCGTCGGCCTGGTGCGTGATGCCGCCAAGGCGCGTGATTTGGCTGAGCATGGTGTCGAACTGCGAGTGGCCGACTACACCGATCCCCAGGCACTGGCCAGTGCGCTGGTGGGTGTCGACAAGCTGCTGCTGATCTCTTCCAGCGAGGTCGGTCAGCGTACGGCTCAGCATCGCAACGTGATCGACGCCGCCGTAGCTGCTGGCGTCAAGCTGATCGGCTACACCAGCCTGCTGCACGCCGACAGCAGCCCGATGGCGCTGGCGGTCGAGCACCGTGAAAGCGAGGCGCTGATCCGCGCTTCGGGCTTGCCGTTCGTACTGCTGCGCAATGGCTGGTATAGCGAGAACTACGCCATGGGCGTGGCGGCAGCGCTGGAGCATGGCGTGGTGCTGGGCGCTGCGGCGGATGGCGCACTGTCGCTGGCCGCACGCCGTGATTACGCTGAAGCGGCTGCCGTGGTCATGTCTGATGCTGTCGCGCAGCATGCCGGCAAGGTTTACGAATTGGCCGGTGACCAGGCCTATACCCTGGCCGATTTTGCCGCTGAGATCGCTCGCCAATCCGCTAAGCCGGTGCGCTATCAGGATCTGTCCGAAGCTGACTACAAGGCTGCACTGATCGGTGTCGGTTTGCCCGAAGGCTTCGCCGCATTGCTGGCCGAAAGTGACGCCAAGGCAGCCAAGGGCTCGTTGTTCGAGTCGGGCCAGACGCTAAGTCAGCTCATCGGTCGCCCGACCACGCCTTTGAGCGAAACCGTTGCGGTTGCCCTTGCCGCTCAGAGCCTGTCGTAGGCGAAGGGACGGGGATCGACCAGCGGCGTGCTGCCGTCGATCAGGTCGGCGAGCAGGTGGCCGGCGCCGGGCGCGATGCCGAAGCCATGGCCAGAATAGCCGGTGGAGAGAAACAGCCCCGGCAGTTGCTCGACCGGGCCGAGCACCGGAATGGCGTCCGGGGTGACGTCCATCACCCCGGCCCAGCTCTGTTCGATGCGCATCTGGCGGAAGAAGGGGAAGGCGGCGGTCAGGGCTGTGCGCGCTTCGGCCAGAATCGCTGCAGAGGGCTGCGGGTCGAGCACCCGGCAGCGCTCGAAGGGGCTGGCGCTGTCCATATCCCAACGTCTTGGCTGGCGCAGTTCTTCGAGAAAGCGCCCGTCCAGGCGCAGGCGCACTTCGCGAAACTGCTGGCTCAGCGCGGGTAGAAAATCGCTCAGGTAGCGGAAGCTGTCCGGTGTGATCGGCGCCAGGTTGCCGTTGCGCTGGGCAATCGTATAGCCGCCGTCGGCGCGCTTGCGAAAGGCATAGCGGCTGGCGCCCACGGTCAGCTCCGGGCCGCCGGCCATCGGTGCGGTGCGCAGTACCGAGGCCACCACCTTGAGTTGTGGCAGGCGCAGGCCAAGGTTGGCGCAGAACAGCGTCGACCAGGCGCCGCCGGCCAGCACCACGTTGCTGCAGCGCAGCCGGCCACGTTCGCTGTACAGGCCGGTGACCTTGCCTGCCGCGATATCCAGGCCGCGCACCGCACAGCCGGTGACGATGCGCGCGCCCAGGCGTTGTGCCGCGCGGGCGATCACGGCACTGGCGCGGTGCGGCTCGGCGCGGCCATCACTGGGCGTGTGCAGCGCGCCGCTCCAGCCGGCGGCGGCGCCCTCGGGCATCACCCGCAGCAGCTCTTTGCCTTCCAGCAGCCGCGCGTGCACGCCATGGGTGCTGGCGGCCTGCAACCAATCGGCCTGCTGTTGCAACTGGCGTGGGTTTTCGCAGGCGTAGAGCACGCCGCTGCGGCGAAAACCCAGACCCTCACCGAGGTACGTCTGCCAGGTGTCCCACAGGTGCAGGCTGGCCATGGCCAGGGGGATTTCGGCCAGGTCGCGGCCCATGCTGCGGCACCAGCCCCAGTTGCGCGAGGATTGCTCGGCGCCGACCAGGCCCTTTTCCAGTAGCGTCACGGCGATGCCTCGGCGGGCCAGCCAATAAGCCGTGCTGACGCCGATGATGCCGCCGCCGATGATGGCGACCTCGGTGCTCTCGGGCAGCTTGTCACTGGATACCTGCTCGATCTGCGGATACATACATGCGCTCCAGAATAGGGTGCACCACGCGCACCGAAGGAAGGAGCCACGAGCATGCCCTGGGCGATGGGGCGTGCAATTTGCATCGCACTGGCCAGCCTTCCTTTATCAGCATGTGAGAAAAGCCATGAATGGCACCCAGAGTCTGGAGCGGGCATTTCTGCTGTTGCGCCTCATCGCTGCGACCGGTCAGCAGGGGGCCAGCCTGGATGAACTGCGTGCTGCGCTTGGCTGTTCGCAGGCCACCGCCTATCGCCTGCTGCAGTACCTGCGTCGCCAGGGCTTCGTGCGTGGCGCTACGCAGCGCGGGCGCTACGTGCTGGGTTATGAACTCTTCGCTCTTGGTGCTCAGGCCGGCAATGCCAGCGCCCTGCGTGAACGGGCGCGGCCGGTGCTGCTGCGCCTGGCGCAACGCTTTGGCGATACCTTCTTTTTACTGGTGGCGGACGGTCATCAGGTGCTGTGCCTGGACATGCTGGCTGGGCAACTGCCGGTGCAGAGTTACAGCGGCGCCGTGGGTGGGCGCATCCCCATGGGGGTTGGCCAGGCTTCGCAGGTGCTGCTGGCCTGGCTCGGGCGCGGCCAGCGCAACGAGATCCTCGCGCATAACGCCGCCACACTGCGCCTGGACTACGGCCTGGAGGTGCAGCACATCGCCGCCAGCCTGCCCAGCGTCAAGCGCCTGGGGTACGCCAGCGGCCTGGTGGACAAGCGCCTGCCGGGCTACACCGGCCTGGCAGTGCCGATTCTCGATGGCGATGGTCGGCCACTGGGGGCTCTCAGTTGCGCGCTGGCGCGGCCACGCATGACCGATGCCCGGCGCCAGGCATTGGCGCAAGTGATGAAAGAGGCGGCGCGGGATTTAAGCCAACCTTAACGTGCAGCCTGTTAGGTTGCCGCGGCACTTCGCCACCACGCGACCCTGACGCGATGATCTAGGCTTAATCGGTGAGTATTGCGCCAAGAAGACGGGCGCCGATCCGACTCGCTGCACAGGCGTGGGCAAGCCGCATAGCCTGCAGTGTTGCGAGTGACCGGTTGCTCTGCATGGCCCTGGGTTTATGTCACCGTACCGTTTGTATACCCGTGGAGTTCGTTCATTTTGAAGACACTGCTTGATGCGCAATGGGCTGCATTGGAACGGGTCATGGCCATCGCCGAATTTGCCCTCGACGGCCAGCTAATGCGTGCCAACGATAACTATCTGGCCCTGTTCGGTTATCGCGCGGAGCAAGTGACGGGGCAGCACCACGCATTCTTTTGCCGTGCCGATGACGCCGCGCCTGCGGCTCACGAGCGTTTCTGGCGGCCCTTGTGTGCGGGCGAGGCCTACAGCGGGCAGGTCGAGCGTCTGCGCGAGGGGGGGCGCAGTTGCTGGCTGCAGACCACCTACATGCCGATCATGGATAACGCCGGCCAGGTGCGGCAGATCATGCAGATCGCCATCGATATCACCACGCGGCTGCTGCACGAGCAGGAGCAGCAACAGCATCTCAGGCGCTTGTCCCTGGTGGCCGATGCCAGCGATTCGGCGGTGATGATCAGCGATGCCAATCCGTACATCGTCTATGTCAATGCCGGGTTCTGTCGGATGTTCGGCTGGACGCCCGATGAAGTGCTCGGGCGTCGCCCCGTTAGCCTACTGGCTCCTGAAAAGGACGCTGCGTATGCGCAGCAGTATCGCGATACGCTGGCAGCCGGCCTGCCGGTAGAGCGTGAGGAGATTGTCGAGGGCCGGGACGGGCAGCGTTATTGGGTCAATATCATCAGCAACCCGATCATGGACGATATCGGGCAGTGGCAAATGACGGTGACCATTCTCACCAATATCACCCAGGCCAAGATGCACGAGGTGTTGCAGCACAGCGTCATGGAGGCCATGGCCCGTGAGCGACCGCTGACCGAGGTGCTGGAGCTGATCTGCGAAGAGGTCGAGCGCATCGCGCCCGAGGTGGTCGCCTCGATTCTCGAGGTGGACGAGAATGGCCTGCTGCACCCTCTGGCGGCGCCAAGCCTGGCGCTGGAGTACCAGCAGAAACTCGATGGCGTGGCGATCGGGCCGGCCGTCGGCTCATGCGGGACGGCCGCCTGGCGCAAGGAACCCGTTTGGGTCGATGACATCGCCAGCGATCCACTCTGGGCCGATTACCGTGATCTGGTTCTGCCACTGGGCCTACGCGGATGCTGGTCGGCGCCAGTGCTCAATGCGCAGGATAGGGTCGTTGGCACCTTCGCCTTCTACTTCCGGCGCACACCGCAGGATTGCTCGATGCAGTTCTACCGGCGCCTGGTCGAGGCTTGCCAGCATCTGTGCGGACTGGCGCTGGAGCGCGAACAGACCCGTCGGCGCATACGCCAGTTGGCGTTCTACGACGCCCTCACCGGCCTGCCCAACCGCAGCCTGCTGCAGGCCCGTGCGGATCAGGCCATTGCCACCGTCACCCGCGAGGGTGGGAACCTGGCGGTGTTGTTCATCGACCTCGACCGCTTCAAGCACGTCAATGACTCGCTCGGGCATTCGGCCGGCGACGATCTGCTGCGTCAGGTCGCTGCCCGTATCCAGGGCGTCCTGCGCGAATCGGACATCGCCGGGCGGCAGTCAGGTGATGAGTTCGTCGTGGTCTTGCCCGGTTGCGATGCCAATGACGCGACGGCGGTGGCCGAGCGTCTACTGCAATTGCTGGCGGAGCCGTTCAGCCTGATCGGAACCAGCCTGCAGATTTCCGGCAGCATCGGTATCGCCATGTATCCCAATGACGGCCGAGACATGGAGACGCTGATGAGCCGCGCGGACATGGCCATGTACCAGGCCAAGAGCAGCGGGCGAGGGCATTTCCATTTCTACAGCAGCGAAATCAACCGGCTGGCCCAGGAGCGCCTGCAGATGGAAAGTGCCTTGCGCCAGGCGATCAAGCAGGGTGGCTTGCGCCTGCATTACCAACCCCAGATCGATATGGCCAGTGGCGAACTCTATGGCGTCGAAGCGCTGGCGCGCTGGACGCACCCGGAGTTGGGTGAAATTCCGCCCGTGCGCTTCATTGCCTTGGCCGAGGATTGCGGCCTGATCGTCGAACTGGGGCATTGGGCCGTGCAGGAGGCTTGCCGACAATTGGCCGAGTGGCGCGCTGCAGGCCTGCGTATACCCGCCATGTCGGTAAACCTGTCGCCGACCAGTTTCCACAACCTCGACCTGCCGAACCTGTTGGCTACGACCCTGCAGGCCAATGCCTTGCAGCCAGAGGATCTGACTCTGGAGCTGACCGAAAGCATGCTGGTGGACAACAACCCCAGCACCATGAAAGTCCTCGATGAGGTGCATCGGCAGGGCATCCGCCTGTCGATGGACGATTTTGGTACCGGCTACTCCAGCCTCAGTTATCTGCGGCGACTGCCCATATCGGAATTGAAGCTCGATCGCAGCTTCGTCTGCGACCTGGAGCATGACGAAGCGACTCGTGCCTTGAGTAACGCCATTCTGGGTATTGGCAAGAGCCTGCATCTGACGGTGGTGGCCGAAGGTGTGGAAAACGAGGCGCAGCACCAGCTACTGCGCGAGCAGGGTTATCCGGTGGGGCAAGGCTACCTGTTTTCCAGACCGCTTTCGGCGCAGGAGCTGCAGTGCTGGTTGAGTCAGGCCTGTGCTCGGCAGCCCGCAACCTGAACGGTGCGCCGCGCTAATCAGCGCCCGTGCCGCACGCCTTGAACAGGTGCTCGAAGCCTTGCAGGGTGGTGTCGACGAAACGGGCGTCGGTGGTCGAGGCGGGAAAGTGCAGCACGCCATGGATGACCAGCGACGCCAGGCCATGGGTGTACGACCAGGCCGCCAGCGCAGCGCGGCGGCCCTCAGCGCTCGCAGCGTCCTGGCCGAGGATGTCGGCCATGATGCGTTTCAGCTCGTCAAAGGCCTCGTCGCGGGCCTCGCGGTACTGCAGTGGCATGTCGTCGCTGGCCGACTCCGGGCCGAACATCAGCTGATAGAGCGCCGGGTTTTTGCGGGCAAAGCTGAAGTAGGCGAGGCAGGCATCGCGTAGTTTCTGCAGACCTGCGCTGTCCTGATCCTCCAGGCGCAGTGCCGTGCCCAGCTCGCGGAAACCCTGAGCTGCCAGGTGTCCGATCAGTTCTGCGCGGCTGGCGTAGTGGTGATAGGCAGCCGTCGAGCTGACGCCGACACGTTCGGACACCGCACGCAGTGACAGCTTGGTCGGCCCCACTTCCTCGAGCATTTCCCGCGCGGCGCTGAGCAGCCGAGGGGCAAGGTTGCCGACATGGTAGGTGTCGCGGGCGCGGTTCGTGCTCATGCGAGAGAAGCCTTGGTTGCATGGGATAGGGGCGCTCGAATCTTATCATTGAGCAGTATCTTGACGATGCTAAGATTAGATCTTAGCATCGCTAACATTACCTGCATGAGGCCTGCCCATGACTCACCACTACGAGTGCTTTGCCGTCAGCGTCGAGAACGGCGTTGCCCACCTGCAACTCAATCGCCCGGACAAGGCCAACAGCCTGACACGGGCCTTCTGGAGCGAGTTGCCGGAGGCCGTCAGCCGCCTGAATCATTCGGGCCAGGTACGAGCACTGGTGATTTCGGCGCAGGGCAAGGTGTTCTGTGGCGGCCTGGACATGCAGATGTTCTCCACCGCCAAGGAATTCCACGCGACCTCGCCGCAGGAGCGCGAGGTGCTGCAGGTCAACCTGGAGCGCATGCAGGAGGCGCTGAATGCGCTGGAGCGGGCGCGCTTCCCGGTGATCGCCGCCGTGCAGGGCGCGTGCATCGGTGGTGGCTTCGATCTGATCGCCGCCTGCGATCTGGTTTTCGCCTCGCAGGCGGCGAGCTTCCGTATCGAGGAAACCAACGTCGGCATGATGGCTGACCTGGGCGTGCTGCAACGTCTGCCGCGACTGATTCCAGCCGGTGTCGCTCGCTACCTGGCGCTGACCGGAGACACCCTGCAGGTCGACGAGGCTCACCGCCTGGGGCTGCTGGCCAAGGTTTTCGTCACGCCCGAGGAATTGCTGGCCGGTGCCTTTGCCGCCGCGCAAAAGATCGCCGGGCGCCCGCCGATCGCGATCAACGGCATCAAGCGCGCCATGCTCTACAGCCGTGACCACGGCGTCTACGAATCCCTGCAACACACCGTGCTGCTACAGAGTTCCATCCTCAGCGGCCAGGACATCCTGCGCTCGGTCGGTGCGCGCAAGAGCGGCACGCCAGCGGAGTTCGCCAATTTGATCGAGCTGCAGGACACCTTCTGAGACCTTTTTTAACCAAATCTTATCGCTGATAAGTTTGAGGTGAACGATGAAGCATTACGACGCCGTGGTGATCGGTGCCGGCAACGCCGGGCTGACCGCAGCCACTGCACTGCAGCGCGGCGGCAGTCGCACCCTGCTGGTGGAGAGGCACAACATTCCGGGCGGCTGCGCCACCTCGTTCGTGCGCGGCAACTTCGAGTTCGAGGTGGCGTTGCATCAGCTCAGCGGCCTGGGCACCGAGGACAAACCCTTCGTGATGCGCAAGTTCTTCGACAAGCTGGGGGTGATGGACAAGGTCGAGTTCATTCAGGAGCACGCGCTGTATCGTCTGGTCGTGCCGGGTGAGCTGGACGTCACGCTGCCGGCCAGTTGGTCGGGCATCCGCCGCCTGCTGCAGGAGATGTATCCGGCCGAAAGCGAGGCCATCGAGCGCTTCATGCTGGTCTGCGAGAAGGTCACCCTGGAAAGCTTCATGACCTTGCCGCAGGCCGCTCGCGCCAACAGCGAGGCGATGCTCAGGTCGATGTGCCCGTACTACGTGCAGTACGGCTTCCGCCCGGCACGCGAGGTGCTCGACGAGTTCTTCAGCGACGCCAAGTTGAAGAACATCCTCGCCACCTACTGGCTCTACCTCGGCGTGTCGCCGAACATGCTGCCGTTCGCCGACCTGGCCACCATGCTCTACGCCTATGCGGTATTCAAACCCTGGCACATCAAGGGTGGCTCGCAGGCCATGTCGAGCGCGCTGGTGGAGTCGTTCCTCGAAGCCGGTGGCGAGGTGCGCTTCAACAGTGGCGTGGAGAAGATTCACACCGAAGGCGGGCGAGTCAGTGGCGTCAGCCTGGAAGGCGGCGAGCGGGTCGCCTGCGACGCGGTGGTGTCCAACGCCAGCCCGCTGATCACCTTCAACGAGCTGCTCGACCTCGACCGCCCGCCGCTGAAGATCCAGCAGGACTTCAAGTCGCGGCGCATGGGCACCTCGGCCTTCGTCATCTACCTGGGCCTGGACTGCACGCCGCAGGAACTGGGCGTGACCACGGCGTCGAGCTTCATCTACGAGACCCTCGACGAGGAGGCGATCCATGCACGCATGGGCAGCCTGGAAGCGCCGCTCGGCGGCATGCTCACCTGCTACAACCTGGAAGACCCGAGCGCCGCACCGGCCGGCAAGAGCCAGGTGGTGCTGGTCTGCCTGCAATACGGTGACGTGTGGAAATCGGTGAAGCCTGAGGACTACGCGCAGACCAAGTACGCCTTCGCCGAGAAGCTCATCGCGCTGATCGAGCAGGTCTACCCCAAGGTGCGCCAGTACATCGAAGAGGTGGAGGTGGCCACGCCGCTGACCATGATGCGCTACCTCAACACGCCCGGTGGGGCGATCTACGGCTTCCAGCAGAGCGCGCAGGATTCGGCGCTGCTGCGCGAGCGCCTGGACGCCGTGCCGGGCCTATACATGGCCGGCTCCTGGACGTCCATGGGCGGCTTCCAGCCGACCTACATGGCCGGCGAATCCACCGCCCGCGCCGTACTCAAGCAAATCAAGGTGAAGGAGGTGGCCAATGTCTGAGCACAATGCATTGAACCTGATCGCCGGTTACAGCGAGGCGTTCGCCGCCAAGCTGGCGCTGGAGCAAAGCGGCAGCGACTTCCAGGAAGTGCGCGGCGAGGTGGCCGGCAGCGTGGTGCAACTGCACCCCAAGCGCCTGGCGCTGCAGGTCGCCGAGATCATCGAAGACACGCCAAGCACCAGAACCCTGCGCCTGGTGGCGGTCGACGGCCAGCCGCTGCCACCGTTCCAGGCCGGCCAGTACATCAACCTGTTCGTCGAGATCGATGGGGTGAGAACGGCGCGGCCCTACGCCATGTCTTCCTCGCCACTGCAACGCATGCACTACGACCTGACGATCAAACGCGCCCAGGGCGGTTTCGTCTCCAACTACCTGCTCGACCGGGTGAGCGTCGGTCAGCACCTGAGCAGCTCGGGGCCGATGGGCACCTTCCATCACAATCCGCTGTTCCATGGCGACGACCTGGTGTTCCTCGCCGGCGGTTCGGGGTCGGCGCCGGCGCGCAGCATCCTGCTCAATATCCTTGAGCACAAACTGCCGCAGCGTTTTCACATGATCTACGTGAACAGCCATGTCGACGACGTGATCTATGCCGATGAGCTGCGCGAGTTGGCTGCGCAGCACGAGAACTTCACCCTGAGCGAGGTCATCTCGCGGCCGCCTGCGGGCTACGCCGGGCGCAGTGGTCGCCTGAACCGCGCCATGCTGCAGGAGCTGCTGGGCGAGATCGGCGACAAGATGTTCTACATCTGCGGCCCGACGCCGTTCAACGACAGCTGCGTGGCGCTGCTCGGTGAGCTGGACGTCGCCCGCCGGCGCATCCGCGTCGAGGCCAACGGTGCACCCAAGACGCCACACCAACAGGCCGGCTGGCCGGCAGGCGTGAGCCTGGACGAGGAGGTGACCATCACCGTGCAGGGGCGTGGCAGCTTCCGCAGCACGGTCGGTGAGCCGCTGCTCAATGCCCTGGAACGCAACGGCTACTTCGTCGAGAACGCCTGCCGCTCCGGTGAATGCAGTCTGTGCCGGGTCAAGCTGACCTCCGGCGAGGTGTTCAACCCGCAGGAGGTGCACCTGCGCAAATCCGACCGTGATTTTGGCTGGATCTATTCCTGCGTGGCCTTCCCCATTGGCGATATCGAAGTGTTGCTCTGAGCAGGCACGCGACGCTCCAGCCCCAATAACAAGAACCAGGAGAATGACGATGACCGCTCAAGCCCGCCGCTGGGAACAGCACTACCCAACGCACCTGCATGATTACCGCATCGACGTCGAATCATTGGCCGGCAACCTGGCCGATAGCGCCGGCGAGAATGCCCGGCGCTTCGGCGCTGCACCGGCCTTCACCCAGGTGCTGCCCAACGGCTTGCAGGCCGAGCTTTCCTTTGCCGATGTCGAGCGCTTGTCGGATGCCTTCGCCGCCTATCTGAGCCGGGAGCAGGGCTTGCAGCCAGGGGATGTTGTCGCCCTGCAACTGCCCAACAGCCTGCACTATCCCGTCGCCGTGCTGGGGGCGTGGAAGGCCGGGTTGATCGTCACCAACGTCAACCCGCTGTACACCGAACGTGAACTCGATGCGCAACTGCTCGACAGCGGCGCCCGGCTGCTGGTGGCCTGCGATCTGTTCGTCAAACGCGCGCAGCAGGTGATCGAGCAGCGCGGCGTGTCGCTGCTGTTGACCAGCCTCGGCGATTTCTTTCCCGCGCCGGTGGGGCAGACGATCCAGCAGAGCCTGGAAGAACAGAGCGGCGACGACCTGACGCCGCAGATCGCCTTCCAGCGTTTCAGCGAGGCGCTGAGCATCGGCGCAGAACTGCCACTGTCGCGGCGCAATCACCCGGTCGCCCTGTACCAGTACACCGGCGGCACCACGGGGCGGAGCAAGGGCGCGGTGCTGACCCATGCCAATCTCAAGGCCGTGCTGCGCATGGCCGAGGATTACCTCAGCGCCTTCGGTGCGCAGATCGAGCCCGACGACATCATCCTCACCATCCCACCGCTCTACCACATCTTCGCCTTCAACTTTAACTTCCTGCTGTTCTTCGGCCGCGCTGGGCACAACCTGCTGGTGCCCAATCCGCGCCCGCTGGCCAACACCCGACCGGCATTCGAGAAATTCCCGGTGCGCTGGATGACCGGGGTGGACACCCTGTATGCCGGCCTGCTGGCCGAACCCTGGTTCCAGGCCAACCCGCCTGCGCTGAAGCTCGCGGTTTCCGGCGGCACTGCGTTGCGCCCGGTGACCGGCGAACGCTGGCGCGCGCTGGTCGGCCAGATTCTCGAAGGCTACGGCCTGACCGAGAGCTCCTGCTTCGTGGCCTTCAACCCGCCTGGCCCCAAGGAGCGGCCTGGCACCGTCGGCCTGCCGCTGCCCGGTCTCGAGGTGCGCATCGCCGATGCCGATGGACAGGCGCTGGCCAGCGGCACGCCGGGCGAACTGTTGGTGCGCGGGCCGAACATCATCGAGCACTACCTCAACCGCCCCGATGAAACCCGCGAGGCCTTCGTCGACGGCTGGTTCCGCACCGGCGACATCGCGGTGATGGACGAAGATGGCTACATCCGCATCGTCGACCGCAAGAAGGACATGGTGCTGGTCTCCGGTTTCAACGTGTACCCCAACGAGGTGGAGGCGGTGATCGCCGAGCATCCGGATGTGATGGAGGTGGCGGTGATCGGCGTGCCGGACGAGACCACCGGCGAGGCGGTATGCGCCTTCGTCGCGCTGCACCGGCCAGGGGTGGATGGCGAGGCGATCATCCGTCATTGTCGCGAGCGGCTGACTGCCTACAAGGTGCCCAAGCGCATCGAGTTCCGCGAGCAGTTGCCCAAGTCACCCATCGGCAAGATCCTCAGGGCGCAGTTGCGTACCTGACCCTTGCCAGCCGGCTACCCTACGTAGCCGGCTTTTCACCTGTTCAAGGACGCCTATGTCGCTCTGGATCATCCTCGTTGCCGTGTTCGTCATCGGGCTCGCTTTTCACTACCTGCGCACGGCAGCGCTCAGGCCACAGTTGAGCTATCAGGACAATCCGGAAAACCGCCACCTGCTTGCCCAGGTGCCGCGCCTGAGTCGGCGCTTCTGGGTGACGCCCTGGCTGTTCAATGGCCACCTGCAACTGCTCGGGCTGGGGCTGACGAAGGCCTTCTGCAGGCGCCTGCGCTACGACCGAGTGGACACCCTGCGCATGGCCGATGGCGGCACCACGGCGCTGCACTGGCTGGGCGCCGACCTGCCCGGCGAGGTGCCGACACTGGTGGTGCTGCACACCATCACCGGCTCGCCGCACAGCATGCGCGGCTTCATGCGTGACCTGCAGCGGCTGACCGGGTGGCGCGTGGTCTTGTGCCAGCGGCGTGGCCATGGCGAGCTGGCGCTGACCAGCGCACGCTTCAACACCATGGGCGACACCGAGGATCTTCGCGAGCAGTTGCGCCTGATTGCCGAGCGCTATCCGCATTCAACCTTGTACGGCGCAGGTATCTCGGCCGGCACCGGCCTGCTGATCCGCTACCTCGGCGAGCAGGGTGAGGATACGCCGCTGCGCGGTGCGTTCGTCTATTGCCCGGGCTACGACATCAGTGTCGCCTTCGCCCGCTCGCGCGCGCCCTTCACCCGGTTGATGGCGCGCAAGCTGGTGCGCCAGTTCGTCACGCCGAACCGCGAAACCCTGGCTCATCTGCCGAGCTTCGCGGCGCTGGAAGGCGCGCAAAGCCTCGAAGAGTTCCACCGGCACCTGTACGAATGCGCGGGTTACTCCAGCCACCAGGCCTTTCTCGAAAACTGCAACCCGATATCGGTGATAGAGAAGGTGAGCATTCCACTGCTGGTGCTCAACGCCGAGGACGACCCCGTATGCGTGCTGGACAACGTGCAGGATCACCAGCAGGCCATGGCCAACATGCCGCGTACGATATTGGCGGTCACCGCACGTGGCAGTCACTGCGCCTACCTGGCAGGCTTCACCGCGCGCCCCTGGGCGCATCACCTGGCGGCCGAGTTTCTCCAGGCGCTGCACGCGGAACGGGCAGGGCACTCGCTCACGTCCCCGGCGTGACGCGCTGGAAGCGCTTGCGAAAGGCGGCCGGGGACACGCCGACCCGCTGGCAGAACAGGCGGCGGAACGAGTTGCTGTCCTCGTAGCCCACCCGGCTGGTGATCGTCTCGATGCTCAGGCGGGTGGCTTCCAGCAACTCCTTGGCCTTCTCCAGGCGCAAGGCCTGCAGATAGGCCAACGGCGCGTGACCGGTGGCGTCCTTGAAGCGGCGCTTGAAGTTGCGCACACCGAAACCGAAGCGCGTGGCCAACTCGTCGATGCTGCACGGCTCGGTGAAGTGCGCCTCCATCCAGTCCTGCACGCGCAGAATCGCTTCGTCGCCATGGCTGCGTGGCAGCGACCAACTGATGTAGACGGACTGCTCGCTGCGCACGTTGTCGATCAGCAGGTAGCGGCTGCATTGCTGCGCCAGCTCGCGCGAGGCGAAGCGGCGGATCAGGTGCAGCAGCAAGTCCATCGCCGCACTGGCGCCGGCACTGGTGATCACCCGGCCGTCCTCGCAGAGAATGCGCCGCTCGTCCACGCGAGCTTCAGGGTAGCGACGTCGCAGCAGGCCGGCGAAGGCCCAATGGGTGGTGGCTTCGACACGGTCGAGCAGGCCCGCCTCGGCCAGCATGAAGGTGGCTGTGCACATTGAGGCGACGACGGCCCCCTGTGCATGCTGATGGCGTAGCCAGCCGGCATGGCGCTCGAACCCTGGCAGCGCCTCGCGCAGGCTGAAGAGAAAGCCGGGGATCAACACCAGGTCGGTTTTCGCCACCGCGTCCAGCGCCATGTCCACCGGCATGCTGCGGCCCAGGGCGCTGGTCACCGGCTGGCCGTCCAGCGACGCCACGCTGAGACGGAAGGGCGGCGCGGCCGGCAGGGCGAAGCGATTGGCCGCATCCAGCACCTCCAGGGCCAGGGCGGCGCTGGCCAGTGAGCTATGTTCGGCCAGCAGCAAGGTGACGTGCATGGACACTCCATTGCGTAATCAGCATGGTATTGGTCATTTCTGCACCTACCTTAGCGCAAGCTCGCTGCTTAGAGTGCGGCCCTCGTCATTCAAACAGGTGCTTGTCGTATGAACCTCTGGTTTCGCCTCTTGCTGATGTTGCTGCGCCGTCCCTGGCGGCGGCCGGTGCCAGGGCTCGCCACCACCGTGGTGCGCCTGCGGGTCTGGCCGCTGGATCTGGACTTCAACCGGCACGTCACCAATGGTCGTTATTTCACCCTGGCCGATGTCGGGCGCATGGATTACGTGCTGCGCAGCGGCGCCTTTCACGTGGCCCTGCGCCACCGCGCGCGGCCCGTCGTCGGTGATGTGTGTGGCAAGTTCCGCCGTGAACTGAAGCTGTTCGAGCGCTTCGAGATCCATACGCGCATGCTCGGCTGGGACGACAAGTGGAGCTTCGTCGAGCACCGTTTCGTCAAGGATCAGCGGGTCATCGCCGTGGTGGTCATGCGCGGGCTGTTCCGTGGGCCGAAGGGCAATGTGGCTCCCGCCGAATTCGCCCGTGAACTCGGCCTGGATGAGCGGTCGCCACCCTTGCCACAGTGGCTGCTGGAGTGGTCGAGCAGTTGCGACGGCCTGAGCCAGCAACTGCGGGAAACCGAGCGGGCCTAGAACTGGGGTATCTCAGGCTGGCGTTGATCGGAGGCCCTGCATGGCGCCGATCAGCGCGCTGGTTCTGCCAGCGCGAAGACCTCCCTGGCCGCCGCCAGGCCATTGAGGGCTGCAGGGAAGCCGGCATAGACCGCCATCTGCATGATGGTCTCGACGACTTCGCTGCGGCTGACGCCGACATTGAGCGCTCCCTGGATATGCACCTTGAGCTGCGGGGCGGCATTGCCGAGCGCGGTCAGCGCCGCGACCACGGCGATTTCCCGGCTTTTCAAATCCAGGCCGGGACGGGAATAGATGTCACCGAAGGGGAATTCGATCAGGTAGCGGGCGAAGTCCGGGGCGATATCGGCCAGGCTATCCAGCACGGCCTCACCGGCTTGGCCGTCTATTTCCTGCAGTTTGGCGAGCCCGCGGGCGTAGCGATCATCTTGGGTATTCATCGGCATGTCCTTGATCGGAGGGTAAGTCCGGCGCCGAGGACTGCTCGAGCGAGCGGTAGTGCTCGATCTTGCTTTGCAGTGCGTTCGCGGCCTGTTGCATCGCCTCGATTTCTGCAAGGACTTGCGTTAAATGTCCTTCCAGCATCTGGCGACGATCCTTGACCGTCGAGTCCCCAGCGCCGCGTAGCTTTGCGAACGTCTGCATCTTGCCGATAGGCATGCGCGTGGTTCGCAAGCGCAGCAGGAATTCGATCCAGACCATGTCCGATGCCGCATAACGGCGTTGCCCTCCGGCTGCCCGGCCGATTGGCGCGATTAGCCGGATGCGCTCGTAATAGCGCAGGGTGTGGGCCGTCAAGCCCGTGCGTTTGGCGACTTCGTCGATGCTCAGATGCGTTTCCATGAGGGCAGCCTAGAGGTTCGAGCGCGCTCTAAGTCAAGCGTTTCCAGTGTGATCGCGGACAGACAGCCCATGCCTTAAAGCTTGGGGCGACTGCATGGCCGGCTCAATCCGCCCCGTAGTTCATGATCGACAGCAGGCGGATCGGCACTTTCACCAGCTTCTCTGGCCCGTGCGGCACTTCGCCGTCGAAGGTCAGGCTGTCGCCGGCCTGCATCGGGTAGAGCTGGTTGCCGTGGCGGTACACCAGTTCGCCTTCGAGCAGGTGGAGGAACTCGGTGCCGGGGTGGGCGAAGGTGGGGAACTCCTCGCTGGCGTCGTCCATGCTGACCATATAAGCCTCGAAGCTCTTCTTCGGCCCACGGGTGTGGTTGAGCAGACGATAGGTATGACCCTTGTCGGTGCCACGACGCACCACTTCGAGGCCTTCGCCGGCCTTCACCAGCAGGGCGCTGCCACCTTGCTGGTCGTACTGACTGAACAGCTTGGACATGGGCATGCCGAGCACGTCGCACAGACGGCTGAGGGTGTCGAGGCTGGTGGAAACCTGGGCGTTCTCGATCTTGCTCAGCATGCCCTGGCTGATCCCGGCAATGCGTGCCACGTCGGCGATCTTCAATTCCTGGGCCTGGCGCTGGCGGCGAATCTGCATGCCCAGGTACTGCTCGAGCTTGAGGCGGGGAGGAGTTTCCGTCGAGGTCGTCATGCGCGCTTTTGTCTTCCTATGAATAAAAAATTCGCACCAGGAATGTGCGGGATGCCTTGCTTCGGTGCATTTTCACCGTGGGAATTTCCTCGTATGAAAGCATTTTTCCTCCTCAGATAGAAGAAAGACGCGGGTTTGCGCCTTGAGAGGGGCTGGGTTACTCAGTTGGCAAGCTGCTTGCATTTCTTTTGGGGAAATTAAAATTCCCTAGCGGAATAATGGCGACGCCACCGGAGGCCCCAACCATGTTGCCCAGCGAAACCCAGAAAATCATCGACCAGCACGGCATCAAGTACGTGCTGGCCCAGTTCGTCGATATCCACGGTGCGGCCAAGACCAAGTCGGTGCCGGTGTCTGGCCTCAAGGCGGTGGCCGAGGAGGGCGCCGGCTTCGCCGGGTTCGCCATCTGGGGCATGGGTATGGAGCCGCACGGCCCTGACTTCATGGCGCGCGGCGATCTGTCCACGTTGATGCCGGTGCCCTGGCAGCCAGGTTATGGACGCGTGGTGTGCGTCGGCCATGTCAACGGCCAGCCGCATCCCTACGACACCCGCTATGTATTGCAACAGCAGGTGCAGCGCCTGACGGATCGGGGCTGGACGCTGAACACCGGCCTGGAGCCGGAATTCAGCCTGTTCCGCCGCGATGCCGAGGGCAAGCTGGTGCCGGTCGATGCCAGCGACAAGCTGGAGAAGCCCTGCTACGACTACAAGGGCCTGTCGCGTTCGCGCGTGTTCCTGGAAAAGCTCACCGAGGCGCTGCAGCCGGTCGGCTTCGACATCTATCAGATCGACCACGAGGACGCCTGCGGCCAGTTCGAGATCAACTACACCTACAGCGATGCCATGGAGTCGGCTGATCGCTTCACCTTCTTCCGCATGGCCGCCGGCGAGATCGCCAACGACCTGGGCATGATCTGCTCGTTCATGCCCAAGCCGGATCCGCGTCGCGCCGGCAACGGTATGCACTTCCACCTGTCGATCGGCAACGGCACCAGCAAGAACCTGTTCCATGACGCCAGCGACCCGAGCGGCATGGGCCTGTCCAAGCTGGCCTATCACTTCCTTGGCGGCCTGCTGGCGCATGGTCCGGCGCTGTGCGCCTTCGCCGCACCGACAGTGAATTCCTACAAGCGCCTGGTCGTCGGTCGTTCGCTGTCCGGCGCGACCTGGGCACCGGCTTTCATCGCCTACGGCGACAACAACCGCTCGGCGATGCTGCGCATCCCCTACGGGCGCATCGAGTTCCGCCTGCCGGACGCCGGCTGCAACCCCTATCTGGTCACTGCCGCGATCATCGCCGCCGGCCTCGACGGCATCGACCGCCAGCTCGATCCGGGCAAGGCCTGCAACGAGAACCTCTACAAGCTCAGCCTGGAGGAGATCGCCGCACGCGGCATCGACACCCTGCCGCAATCGCTCAAGGAAGCCTGTGATGCGCTGCAGGCCGACCCATTGTTCCGCGAGGTGCTCGGCGCCGAGATCGTCGACGAATTCCTCAAGCTCAAGCGCATGGAGTGGGTCGAGTACAGCCGCCACGTCTCCGACTGGGAAATCGAGCGCTACACCGAATTCTTCTAGCCGAACGCCCGCCCGCGCGGGCACACGCCAACGCCCCTGAACGAGCCTCCCCAAAGGGAGGTGATGAGGACTTTTTTATGTGTGGAATCGTAGGTCTGTACCTGAAGAACCCGGCGCTGGAAAACCAGCTCGGCGCGCTCTTCGAACCCATGCTGCTGGCCATGACCGACCGTGGCCCGGACAGCGCCGGCTTCGCCATCTACGGCGACGAGGTGAAGGACGGCTGGATCAAGCTGACCCTGCAGAGCACCACAGCCGGTTATGACTTCAAGACCCTGATGGGCGAGCTGGAAGGCCGCCTGGGCTGCTCGCTGGACTGGTTCCAGAACGCCAGCGCCGCCGTGCTCAAGACCAATGCCGACGAGGCGGCGGTACGTGCCGTGCTCGCCGAGCTTGCGCCGGCCGTGCGCGTGATGAGCGTCGGCCAGAGCATCGAGATCCTCAAGGGCATGGGCCTGCCGAAGGAAATCTCCGAGCGCTTCTCGCTGGCCAAGATGAAGGGCAGCCACATCATTGGCCACACCCGCATGGCCACCGAGAGTGCGGTGACCATGGAGGGCAGCCACCCATTCTCCACCGGCCAGGATCTGTGCCTGGTGCATAACGGCTCGCTGTCCAACCACTTCCGTCTGCGCCAGGAACTGCGCCGCCACGGCATCGAGTTCGAAACTGAGAATGACACCGAGGTGGCCGCCGGCTACCTGACCTGGCGCCTGCGCCAGGGCGATTCACTCAAGGAAGCGCTCGACCATTCGCTGGAAGACCTCGATGGCTTCTTCACCTTCGCCATCGGCACCCGCGACGGCTTCGCGGTGATCCGCGACCCGATTGCCTGCAAGCCGGCGATCCTCGCCGAGACCGACGACTACGTGGCCATGGCCTCCGAATACCAGGCCCTGTCGACCCTGCCGGGCATCGACAAGGCCAAGGTGTGGGAGCCGGAACCGGCCACCATGTATATCTGGGAACGCAGCGCCTGAGTCGCTCCAGGCCTGCTGCGCACACCGATTGCTGCGTCAGATCCTCGCGCTCCGCTCGCCGTACTACTCGTACTGTCTCGCGGCTCGCTGCGGTTCTTCCTTGCACTCGGCGCGCTCGCGACGGCCTGAATTCGACTCTCTATTTTTTGGAGACACGATCATGAAAACCATCGACCTTTCCAGCGCCACCGTGCGCGACCTGAACCAGGCCCTGCACGAGCAGGCCAAGACCCTCACCGAGCGCGAGTGGGTGGTGAGCAACCCGGGCGGCAAGCACAACCTCGCCGTGGGCCTGAACGAAGCGCTGAGCGTGGAGATCGACGGCCACGCCGGCTACTACTGCGCCGGCATGAACCAGAAGGCCAGCGTCACCATCCACGGCAACGTCGGTGTCGGCGTCGCTGAGAACATGATGAGCGGCATGGTGCGCATCAAGGGCAGCGCCTCGCAGGCGGCCGGCGCCACCGCCCATGGCGGCCTGCTGGTGATCGAAGGCGACGCCGGCGCGCGTTGCGGCATCTCGATGAAGGGTGTCGACATCGTCGTCGGCGGCAGCATCGGTCACATGAGCTGCTTCATGGGCCAGGCCGGGCGCTTGGTGGTGTGCGGCGATGCCGGTGACGCGCTGGGCGATTCGCTCTACGAGACGCGCATCTACGTCAAGGGCACGGTCAAGTCGCTGGGCTCGGACTGCATCGAGAAGGACATGCGCCCCGAGCACCTGGAAGAACTGGCCGAACTGCTCAACCGCGCCGGCTTCGACGAAGACCCGGCCAGCTTCAAGCGCTACGGCTCGGCCCGTCAGCTGTACAACTTCAAGGTCGACAACGCCTCGGCGTACTGATCGCGCACCCTGCCCGAAGAGGAATTTGCAATGAGCGAAAAAATCACCCCGGTGCTGCGCGAGTCCGCCACCTTCGACCGCCTGTCCATCCAGGAAATCCAGCGTGCCGCCGAGACCGGCATCTATGACATCCGTGGCGGCGGCACCAAGCGCAAGCTGCCGCACTTCGACGACCTGCTGCTGCTCGGCGCCTCCATGTCGCGCTACCCGCTGGAAGGCTACCGCGAGAAGTGCGGCACCGACGTGGTGCTGGGCAACCGCTTCGCCAAGAAGCCGATCCACCTGAAGATCCCGGTGACCATTGCCGGCATGAGTTTCGGCGCACTGTCGGCGCAGGCCAAGGAAGCCCTCGGCCGTGGCGCCACCATCGCCGGCACCAGCACCACCACCGGTGACGGCGGTATGACCCCGGAAGAGCGTGGCCAGTCGCAGAACCTGGTTTACCAGTACCTGCCGTCGCGCTACGGCATGAACCCGGACGACCTGCGCAAGGCCGATGCCATCGAGATCGTCCTTGGCCAGGGCGCCAAGCCGGGCGGTGGCGGCATGCTGCTGGGCATGAAGGTCACCGAGCGCGTCGCCGGCATGCGCACCCTGCCGATTGGCGTCGACCAGCGCAGCGCCTGCCGTCACCCGGACTGGACCGGCCCGGACGACCTGGCGATCAAGATCGCCGAGATCCGCGAAATCACCGACTGGGAAAAGCCCATCTACGTGAAGATCGGCGCTAGTCGTCCGTACTACGACGTCAAGCTGGCAGTTAAGGCCGGTGCTGATGTGATCGTGCTCGACGGCATGCAGGGCGGCACTGCGGCGACCCAGGAAGTGTTCATCGAGCACGTCGGCATCCCGATTCTCTCAGCCATCCCGCAAGCCGTGCAGGCCCTGCAGGAGATGGACATGCACCGTAAGGTGCAACTGATCGTCTCCGGCGGCATCCGCACCGGCGCCGACGTGGCCAAGGCCATGGCCATGGGCGCTGATGCGGTGGCCATCGGCACCGCCGCGCTGATCGCGTTGGGTGACAACCACCCACGTCTGGACGAGGAACTGAAAGCCATCGGCTCGGCCGCCGGCTACTACGACGACTGGCAGAACGGCCGCGACCCGGCCGGTATCACCACCCAGGACCCGGAGCTGTCCAAGCGCCTCGACCCGGTCGCCGCCGGCCGCCGCCTGGCCAACTACCTGCGGGTGCTGGTGCTGGAAGCGCAGACCATGGCCCGCGCCTGTGGCAAGTCGCACTTGCACAACCTCGACCCCGAGGATCTGGTGGCCCTGACCGTGGAAGCTGCCGCCATGGCCCGCGTACCGCTGGCCGGCACCAACTGGGTACCGGGGCAACTGCAGTACTGAGCCGCTCGGTAGGATGAAAAAGGGCCGCAATACCTGGCGTTGCGGCCCTTTTTTCGTCAGTGCGACTGTCAGCCGTGGCTGACTGTGGCGGCAAAACTTCCCCATCTACTGGCCAATCGCTGCCGTCGGGCGGCGAATCCATGCCGTTGTGCTCACCGCGTGGTCGATCAGGCCTGTACTGCGATGTTGCTCTTCTGGAACTTCATCAGCGCGTCGAGCGCTCGTTGCAAGCCTTCAACGCTACCGGTTTCGTTGCGTGAGCGTGCGCCTTCCATGCTCGCCTTGATCTGCTCGAAGACGTTCATCGGCACATCGCCGTTTTCCAGCGGCAGCCCGTCATAGTCGACCTTGAGCAAGGGCGACGAGCCCATGAAACCCAGCAACGAGGTAGTGTCGTCGAGCGTGAGGTCACCGCTTTGGATCAGGCCATTCACCTTTTCGAGCAACTCGTTGCGTGACATATGGGTGAAGTCGTACTGCTTGCCCACGTCGCTGTCGCCGGCTGTGGCGGAAGCTGACTTGCCGGGGGCGGCCTGCATTTTTTCCGCGAGGATATTGGCGAACGCGTTCGATTGGCCGTCACTTTTGTTGGCGTGAGTTTGCGTACGTTGGCTACTGAAGAGGTTCGTGGCTCCAGTTTCGACTTTCATGTTGCCTCCCAGGCAGGTCGTGTCGGATACCCGCTGCTGAGCAAATTCGATGCCGTTCGTCTCGCTTGCTGACGAGCGCGCAAAATTCGCGGCGGGCAGGGCACCGAAGCGGGCGATTCGACTCTATGAATCATCGCTTCCTCCAACTCCTGCCCTGCGAGCGTCTTCAATTGGATAACAGCCATTACGACCGGCGTAACGCCCTCTCTCTGGACTGGCTCAACTTCTTCCTCGCCGATGTACGCGATGGCCTGGGCCCTTACCTGGCGATCTACCTGCTGGCCGTGCACAAGTGGGAGCCGGCCAGCATTGGCCTGGTGATGAGCCTGACCGGTATCAGCGCCTTGCTGACGCAAACGCCGGCCGGCGCGCTGATCGACAGGACGACGGCGAAGCGCGCGGTGGTGGTCGTCGCGGCGCTGCTGGTAACCGGCAGTTGCCTGCTGTTGCCCTGGTTGACCGACTTCGGCTGGGTGGCGGCGACGCAGACCATCAGTGCCATTGCCGGTTCGGTGTTCGCGCCGGCCATCGCGGCGATCTCGCTCGGCATCACCGGCCCTGCGGCCTTCACTCGGCGCATTGGGCGCAACGAGAGCTTCAACCATGCTGGCAACGCCTGTTCCGCATTGCTGGCCGGAGGTTTCGCCTACCTGTTCGGCCCGGTCGCGGTGTTCTATCTGATGGCGGCGATGACGGTCGGCAGCATCCTCGCCGTCAGCCGGGTGTCGGCTCGCGCCATCGACCATGAGGTGGCCCGTGGTTTCGTGCCGCAGTTGCCTCACGAGCAGGCTTCAGGTTGGCAGGTGTTGCTGAGCAGCCGGCCGCTGCTGATCTTCGCCCTGTGCTGCGCGCTGTTCCATCTGGCCAACGCCGCCATGCTGCCGCTGGTCAGCCAGAAACTGTCGGCGATCAACCTGCAGATGGCCACGCCGCTGACCTCGGCCTGCATCGTCGCGGCGCAACTGGTGATGGTGCCGATGGCCATGCTGGTGGGGCTCAAGGCTGACCGCTGGGGGCGCAAGCCGCTGCTGATGGCCGGTTTTCTGATCCTGCCGTTGCGCGGTGCGCTCTATACCCTGTCCGATGATCCCTACTGGCTGGTGGCCGTGCAGTTGCTCGACGGCATCGGCGCCGGGCTGTTCGGCGCGCTGCTGCCCATCGTGGTCAAGGATCTGACCCAGGGCACCGGGCGCTTCAACGTCAGCCTCGGGGCGTTGTCCACCGCCTTCGGTCTTGGCGCCGCGCTGAGCCCCGGCCTGGCCGGGTTGGTTGTGCAGGGCGCCGGCTACGATGCGGCATTCATGACCCTGGCCGGTATCGCCGCCTTGGCGTTCCTGCTGCTGTGGCTGGGCATGCCGGAGACACGCAATCAGCCTGCTGCCATGCAGACACAGGCTACCCCCGGCGGTGTCCTCAGCTAGCTGCAAGCGGCGGCAGTTGGCGCGCCATGACCAAGGTGCGCTCGTCGCCCTCGATGACTTCACGCAGTACCGTGAAGCCGAGCTGCCGATAGAAGCCCTGGGCTGTCAGCGAGGAGGGAACGAGCAATTCGCTGACGCCTTGCTCGCGAGCAAGGCGCTCCAGCGCTGCCATGAGCCTGCGTCCGATGCCCTGGCCTTGGCTGTCCGGTGCGACGAAGACCGACCTCACCACGTGCCCGTCAAGGCTGGCAGTACCAAGCAGTTGCTGATCCTGCATGGCAACCAGAACCTGGCGCGTCGCGATCAGTGCCTCGATGCACTCGGGGCTGAAGTGCTGTACCACCCGGGCGATCACCTCGGGGGAGTAGTCCCTGGCGTTACTGATGCGCAGGGCTGTGACGATCACCGCGCTGATCGCCGGAGCATCGTCTGGCTGGGCGGTACGTATGTCGACGCACATCGATGGCTGTTCCTCATGCCCGTCCTGATCCGCGAGCGGTAGGGATACGTTGGCGGCGAGAGCGTGGATAAAAGCTTTAACTGAAAAGTATTCTCACTTATATTCGCGTGCTCTCAATCGCCCGTGAAGCATTAGCTTGCCTCATTTCTCCGCCAATACCTCGCTGCTCGCCGTGCTGGCTCGTCATTACGAGGAGCTGGTCGACTCGGTGCGTCGACGCTTCGGTGATCGTCATGCCGCGCGCGAGGTGGTGCATGACGTCTGCGTCCAGTTGCTGGAGGCACCGGAGAAGGAGGGCGTGCGTGTGCCCTTGGCGCTGCTGCGCAAGATCACCCATGACCGCGCCGTCAGCCACTATCGCAGCGAGCGGCGGCGCCAGGCGTGGGTGGACGAGCAGGCGCTCCTACCGGAAGTGGCCTGCGCGGCTCCGGGGCCGGAGCGCTGCCTCGAGGCGAGCGATGAACTGGAGCGCCTGTGCGCGGCCATCGCCGAGTTACCGCCGCGCTGCCAGCAGGTGTTCGTCATGCACAAGATCCATGAGTTACCCCAGCAGGCTGTTGCCGAGCAGTTGGGGATCTCCCTCAAGGCGGTGGAAAAGCACCTGCGCGTGGGCATGAGCAAGTGCCTGGCCTGGTTGGAGCGAGGCACGCCATGAACCGCCAGCCGCCACACGAGGACGAACGTATCCCCGCCGACGATGCCATCGCTCGCCACCGCGAATCACTCAAGGCGCGCTTTCCACTGCCGGCGCCGGTCAAGCGAAGTCGACGCTCCCCGGGCGCTACGCTGGGGGCGTTCGCCGCCGCGCTGGCCCTGGCCGGTGGCCTGCTCTGGCTCGACCCGGCCTATCGCAGCGAGGATCATGCCAGCGCGGCGGGGCAGGTGCAGACGATTGCCCTGGCCGATGGCAGTCAGGTCACGCTCGATGGCTCCAGCCGTATTCATGTGAGCTGGCACCTGCGCAGCCGTCGGGTTGTGTTGCAGGCCGGCCAGGCATTGTTCGCCGTGGCACCGATGACCTATCGACCCTTTTTCACCGACGCGGGGTCGACGCGCATCAGCGTGGTCGGCACCCGCTACAACGTCAGTCGCCTCGGCGATGATGTGCGGGTCACGGTGAGCGAAGGACGGGTGTCCGTCCGTGGCCACGGCGATGCGCTGCTGCTCACGCCAGGCGAGCAGGTGCGTGTACGCGCCGGCCAACTGGGCACACCGCTGCGAACCGATGCCAGCGCTGTCGCTGCCTGGGTCGAAGGACAACTGGTATTCGAGCGCACGCCGTTGGGCGAGGTGCTCGATGCGCTGCAGCGCCAGGCAGGCATCCAGGTGCGTCTGGCTGACGCCACACTGGCGGAGCTGCCGGTATCCGGACGCTTCGAGCGCTCACGTCTCGACGGGCTGCCGGCCCTGCTGCCGAAGATCCTGCCAGTGGAATTGAAGACGGGCGCCGATGGCGTGCCGACCTTGAGCCGGCGCGAGGCGAAAAAATAATTTCACCGCGAGGTAGGGTTTTGCCGGCGCTGTAGCGGCTATCTCCAGGAACGCCTTCTTTTCATTCCCGGAGACCCCACGTGAGAACCCCGACACTGCGCCTTAATCTGTTGGCCAGCAGCTTGTTGCTGGGCCTGTCGTCGATGGTGCAGGCCGCCAGCGAAGTCGATTTCGACCTGCCTGCCGCGCCGCTCGAACAGTCGCTCAATGCCCTGGCCAGCCAGTCCGCCGTGCAGATCCTCTTCTCCAGCGATGTCGCTGACGGCAAGCAGGCCGGCGCGCTGCGCGGTCGCTACAACACCGCCGAGGCACTGCAGCACCTGCTCGAGGGCAGTGGCCTGGAGGTGCGCCAGCAGGACGAGCAGACCTATATCGTCGTGTCCCGCGAGCCGGCGCCGGAGCACGCCATGGTCGCCGCGCCGCTTGAGCTGGCACCGCTGGAGGTGAGTGCCTCGCGTACCTCCAGCGGCCTCGTGCCGCAGGTGCGTCAGGTCGACGTGATCGAGCGTGACAAGCTGGAGCAGTTGCGCCAGGGCTCTGACAGCCTGGCCACGTTGCTGGCCAAGGTCACGCCGGGCATGTCCGATTCCAGCCGCACCATCACCGACTATGGCCAGACCCTGCGTGGCCGCACCATGCTGATCCTGGTCGATGGCGTGCCGATGAACACCAACCGTGACTCCTCGCGCAACCTGGCCAGCCTCGACCCGGCGCTGATCGAGCGGGTCGAGGTGGTGCACGGCAGCAGTGCGATCTACGGCGCCGGTGCCACCGGTGGCATCGTCAACATCACCACGCGTCCGGCCGGCGGTGAGAGCCGCGCGGAAACCACGTTGAGCGGTACCTCTTCGCTGACGCAACTGGACAAGGACAGTCTCGGTGGCCATCTGCAGCATCATCTGTCCGGGGCACAGGGGCAGGTCGACTATGCCTTCGATTTCGGCGTGCGCCACATCGGCGGCTCGTTCGACGCGGACGGCCAGCGCATCGCGCCGGAACCGAGCCAGGGCGACCTGTTCGACTCCAATACTTACAACATTGGCGGCAAGCTGGGGCTGCGCATCGATGATGACCAGCGCATCCAGCTGGCGCTGAGTCACTACGATGCCAAGCAGGACAGCGACTACACCTCCGATCCGTCGGTCAATGCGCTGCCAGCGGGTTCGGTTTCGGCGCAACCGCTCGATGGCCTCAAGCTCGATACCCAGAACCGCATCAGGAACACCCTGGCCAACCTCGAATACAGCCACGAGGATCTGCTCGGCAGTCGCCTCTCCGCGCAGCTCTACTACCGCGACTACTTCACCCGCTTCACGCCTTTCGATGCACGCGGCGTGGCCACCCGTGGCCGCTTCGTCGACCAGGTGATGCAGAACAGCGAGATCTTCGGCAGCCGCTTCACCCTGCGTACGCCGCTGGGGGAGAGCACCGAACTGGTGTGGGGCGCCGACCTCAACCACGAGCGCAGTGACATGCCACTCGACATCTTCGATGCGGCGCGCTATGACGCCAGCGGTGGCCGGGTGTTCGAGAAGATCGGCAAGCTGACCTACATGCCCGAGCTGACCACCATCAGCACCGGCGCCTTCGCCCAGTTGCAGCACCGCATCAACGAGCAGTGGTCGGTGGACGGCGGCCTGCGCTACGAGTACGCCACCGCCGAGTTCGACGACTTCGTGCCGCTGTCGGAAATCCGTAACGCCAACCCGGCCACCGTCAATGGCGGCAAGGTGCGCTACGACGATGTGCTCGGCAATTTCGGCGTGGTCTATTCGCCAGTGGCTGGGCAAGAGATCTACGCGGCCTTCAGTCAGGGCTTCCAACTGCCGGATATCGGCGTGCAACTGCGCAATGCGCGCAGCGGCTTCGATATCGATTCCTCCGACCTGGAGCCGGTGAAGACCAACAACTACGAACTGGGCTGGCGCGGTGCGCTGGGTGAACAGACCCAGGGCTCGCTGGTGCTGTTCTACACCACCTCCAAACTGGGCGACGTGCAGAGCTTCAATAACGGCCTGATCCTGACTCGCACCGAGGAGCGCATCCACGGAGTCGAAGGCAGCCTCGACTGGCTGGATCTGGAGGAAACCTGGGGTGTAGGTGGCACCTTCACCTGGATGAAAGGGCGCGAGAAACCGGACAACGGCGAATGGCGCGACATGACCGGCTTCCGCGTGCCGCCACTGAAGCTCACCGCCTACCTGCAGTACAACCCCAGCGAAGCCTGGAGCAACCGTCTGCAGGCGACCTACTTCGCCAGCAAGGACTATCGCCTCGATGGCCAGGCCAGCTTCGGCCGCCGCGACGTGGACGGCTACACCACGGTCGACCTGATCAGCGACTACCGCCTGAGCGAGACGGACAAGGTCAGCCTGGGCATCCAGAACCTGTTCAACCGCGACTACTACCCGCTCTATAGCCAGCTCCTGCGCAGCAACAACAACGCCAGCCACCTGCCAGCGCCCGGCACCACGCTGACGGTGAGCTACAGCCACCAGTGGTGAGTGATACGCCCCGCAGGGAAGCGGGGCACCGATTGCGTGCCTGAGACCAGTACGAAGGCTTTACTTTCCTAGGCGGTCGCCTTAATTTGGAAGTGATCATTTTCTAATTTGGGTGAGCCGTGACCTCGTCTTCGTACTCATCGACTCCCGAACGCTCGCGCAGCCGTGGCCGGCCGCGCGAATTCGATCTGGATGCCGTACTCGACCAGGCCGTGCGTGTGTTCAGCGAGCGCGGCTACCACGGCACCTCGATCAGCGATCTGGCGCAGGCTACCGGCCTGGCGCAAGGCAGCCTGTACAAGGCCTTCAAGGACAAGCAGGCGATCTTCCTCGCCGCCTTCGAGCGCTATCGCCAGCAGCGTGGCGAGAAGCTACGACAGGCCATTGGTGATCAGGGCACGGGGCTGCAACGGCTGCGCCGGCTTTTGCAGTTCTATGCCGATTCCGCATATGGGGCTCAAGGTCGGCAAGGCTGCCTGGTGGTGGCCAGCACAGCCGAGCTGTCGACCTTTCCCGCGCCGGTCGCACGGCATATCCGCGGCGCTCTCGAGCGCAACGAAGCCCTCCTTGCCGAGCTGATCCGACAGGGCCAGGAGGATGGTTCCATCGCCCAGCAGGTGGATTGCGAGGCCGCTGCCCGGACGCTGCTGTGCCTGATCCAGGGGATGCGTCTGGTGGGCAAGGCCGGGCGTACTCGGCCTGTCATGCACGCCGTGGTGGACACGGCATTGGCCATGCTGGGCTGATTTTTTCACTATTTAGGAATCGATCGATTCCAATTTTAGGAGGTGTTGATGAATATCGGTTTCCTTGGCCTTGGCACCATGGGCTTGCCGATGGCGGCCAATCTGTTGGCGGCCGGCCACACCGTGCGGGCCTGGAACCGTTCGCCAGCGCCTGCCCAGGCCTTGCACGAGCACGGTGGCCAGGTCGTGTCGACGCCGGCCGAAGCAGGGGCGGGTGCGGATGTGTTGATCTCGATGCTGGCCGACGACGAGGCCACACGCAGCACCGTGCTGGACATGGGCGTGCTGGCGGCGCTCAGGCCCGGTGCGATCCACGTCAACATGGCGACCGTGTCGGTCGCCCTGGCCGTTGAGCTGGCTGCACTGCATCAGACGCGTGGTATCGACTACGTCGCCGCGCCGGTGCTCGGCCGGGTGAACGTGGCCGAGGCCGGGCAACTCAATATCCTGGCGGCTGGCCCGCAACAGGCCTTGCAAGCAGTACAGCCGTTGTTCGAGGTACTGGGGCAGAAGACCTGGGCACTCGGGGAGCGGCCCGAGCAGGCCAATGCGGCCAAGCTGGCGGTGAATTTCATGATCGCCAGCGCCATCGGCAGCATGGGCGAGGCGGCGACCCTGGCGCAGGGCCATGGTGTGGCGAAGGCGGACTTTCTCGAACTGGTCACCTCGACGGTATTCGCCGCGCCGGTCTATCAGGGGTACGGAAAGGCCATCGCCGAGGAACGCTTCGAGCCGGCAGGCTTCAAGTTGGCGCTGGGCTTGAAGGATGTGCGCCTGGCGCTGGCGGCTGCGGAGCAGGCCAATGTGCCCTTGCCGCTGGCCAGCGCCTTGCGCGATGCCCATATCGAGAGCCTGGCGCACGGCGAGGGGCATCTGGATTGGGCCGCCCTGTCACGCACGGCTGCGCGGCGGGCTGGGCAGGTATGAGTTGATGGGCCAGGTGTTTCCACCTGGCCCTGGGGCTATCAGGCCACCTTGAAGCGACTCACCAGTTGCTGCTGATGATCGGCCAGGCTGGCCAGCTCACGGCTGTTCACGGCAGTCTGCTCGGCCGCTGCACTGACCTGGATGACCAGATCATTGATGTCGTTGACGTTGCGGTTGATCTCTTCCGACACCAGGCTCTGTTCCTCGGCAGCGGAAGCCACCTGGATGTTGCGGTCGCTGATGCTGGCGATGCCATCGGCGATCTGCACCAGCAACTCGCCCGCCTTGACCACGTTGCTGGCGCCGGCCTGTGCCTTGTTCAGGGTTTCCTGCATGGAGCTGGCGGCACGATCCGAGCCGCTTTGCAGGTTGTTGATCATCTGCTGGATGCTGACGGTGGAGTCCTGGGTCTTCTGCGCCAGCTGGCGCACCTCGTCGGCGACCACGGCGAAGCCGCGGCCCTGTTCGCCGGCACGGGCTGCCTCGATGGCGGCGTTGAGCGCCAGCAGGTTGGTCTGCTCGGCCACGCCACGGATGACGTCGAGCACCGAGGAAATGGCGTCGCTCTCCTTCTTCAGGTCGAGGATGATCTGTGCGGTCTGCTCGGCTTGAGTCGACAAGGCCTGTACCAGGCGCACGGTATCTTCGATTTCAGCCTTGCCCTGCAGTGTGTTGTCATTTACCTGACGCGACATCTCGGCCGCCTCGGTGGTGCTGCGGGCGACGTCCTTGACCGTGGCGCTCATCTCGTTGATGGCGGTGGCGACCTGGTCGGTGCCCTGGCGCTGCTGCGCCACGTTTTGGCTGGTCTGCAGCGCCACGGCCGACGATTCCTCGGCTGCGGTGGCGACCTGTGCGGCGGCTCCGCCGATCTCCTGGATCACGTCCTTGATCTGCTGCGCCATGTTGTTGAGGTTGCGCGCGATCATGCCGAACTCGTCGCCGCCCTCGTAGAGGGTGTGGGCGGTGAGGTCACGTTTGGACAGGGCGACCAGGGTGTCATTGACGTCGCTGACAGCCGACTTGATGTTGCGGATGATCAGGTAGGACAGCGCCAGCACGGCAGCCAGAACGGCGAGCATGGTCGCGGCGGTCAGCCACAGGCTGTGTGCGGCTTCATCGCGGGCCTTGGCGGCCAGGTTGCCGACGTTTTGCCCCAGTTCGCTTTCGACTTGCACCATGAGGTCGATGCGGGCGGTCGAGAGCTTGAACCATTCTTCGGGCGTGGCGTTCAGTGCCTCGCCCAGCGGTGTTTCCAGTGCCGTGCGCTGCAGGTCGCTGGCAGCCTGCGCGGTCGGTTGTTGCAGTGCGCTGTCGAGCTTGCCCTTCATGTCCGCTGCGGCGCGGCGTTGAAAGGCGTCCTGATAGGCGGCGAACTCGCCGAGATTACGGCTCAGGCGCGAGAGCAGATCGGCATTCAGCTGTTTCTGGCTGAAGGCCAGGCCGAGCAGGGCGCGCTCGCGTCCGGCGCGCTCCTTCATTTCCACGAACTGGTTGAGTGCGCCGAGAGCCCGCAGGATGCGCGGATCGCTCACCCGCGCCTCCAGCGAGTGGGTGTAGCCAATCAGCATGCCGATCAGGCGGGTATAGCGCGCGCCGGATTCGCTGCTGTTGATCGATTGCGCGTCCACTTGTTGGCGCAGGCTGGCGAGTTCATCCAGCCCACCGAGCACCTCGCTCAGTTCCGTCGAGGCTGCTGCCGATAGGGTGCGCAACGACTTGATCCGGGCGTCGCTGTCGAGTCGGAACTGGCTCAGCGCATCGCGCATGGAGGTACCGGCGCTGCCGAGGAAGACGCCACTGGCGCCGCGTTCGCGCTGCAGCGCGGTGACCACTGCGCTGATCTCCTGCGCGGTGTCACTGGCGGCCACGGTATTGTTCATCTCGGTCAGGGTCTGGTATTTGCCGGCGACATACAGGGCGGAGAAGGCCAGGAAGCCGAGTAGGGGAAATATCAGGATGAGGAGGAGTTTCACGCTCAGCGGGGCATTTTTCAGCATGGTGGTACGAGCCTATCGTCTGAAATGAGTGTTGGCAGGCGAACGACGATTGCCAGAGGCCTGTTGGCCAATGGCGGTTTTGGCGGTCAGGGATCTTGCCGTCCCTTCGGTTGCACTTCGTTGCATCGGCTGCTTCAAGGTGGCTGCGCCCTATGAGCCGATGGCCGACCCAGATCACGGATCGTTGCTGCCGACATCGCTCAGAGGCGCATTCCTGAGCACGTTGCATGAACAGCTCATCGTTCGTGCGGCGGGTTTCTTTAACGCGATCCGCTAATGATGAGCGCACAAGCATGGCCGCCGCGTGCATGGGCGCGGCAGCCAGGGCTCGAAGGCTAGAGTAGAGAGAATCGCCGGGCGCCTTTTGACCGGCAGCAACGAACCGTCGTTTTTCTCTGCTTCGCGGCGGTCTGTGAGGTCAGGTCGGCCGGGCATGCAGCAACTGGCTGCACACCTGGTTGCGGCCCTGCTGCTTGGCCTGGTAGAGCAGGCGGTCGCACTGGGCGAAGAGGTCATGGGCCTGCTGCACGCCCGTTGCCTGGGTGGTGCAGGCGCCGATGCTGATGGTCAGGTGGTTCAGCCCATCGGGGCGGTGCTGATGCTCGAGGCCGAGATTGGCCACCTGCTCGCGCAAGCGCTCGGCCAGGGCCTTCAGATCCGCGACATCGGTGATCTGCAGGAGCACGACGAACTCTTCGCCACCATAGCGGTAGACATTGCCCTGGCCCTGACGCAGGCCGGCGCTGATGCAGCGAGCGACCTCGCACAGGCACTGGTCGCCGACCTGATGACCGTAGTGGTCGTTGAAGGGCTTGAAAAAGTCGATGTCCAGCAACAGCAGGGCGAAGGGCCGGCCGTTGCGCTGCATCTGCTGCCAGTGATCTTCCAGGGCGAGATCGAAGGCGCGGCGGTTGCCGACGCAGGTCAGCGCGTCGGTGCTGGCCTGTTCGCTCAGGCGCAGGTTGAGTGCCGCCAGTTCGTCGCGCTGGCGCTGCTTTTCCTGATCGTCGAGAAAGGCCCGGCGCACACCGTTGATGTTGGTCCAACTGATGAACAGGCTGAACAGCAGCACCGGCAGGTAAGCGATGCTGAACACCAGCACCGGCTTGCTCTGGCCATCATGCAGCAGCCACTGGTTGTACAGGATGATCCCCGAGATCGCGGCGGAGCAGGCGAGGATGCCACGGAAGCTGTAGCGCGCCCCCAGGTTGGCCAGGATGATGAACACCACCGAGGCGTAGACGAAGGTGGGGACGTCGGGTGAGCTGCTGCGCTTGAGCAGTTCGAACCAGGCGATGGTGGAGATGATGTCGTGCACCGGCATCAGCATGTCCATCAGCAGCATGTTGCGATACCGCCAGAACACCAGGTAGATGTTGACCAGTCCGATCAGGCTCATGCCGCCACGCAGCAGCAGGGACTCCAGCGCCATGTCGGGGATCAGCAGGGCATCGGCAAAGACGTAGAGGTCGTAGGCGATCATGGCGATGAAGTTGATCGCCAGCAGGAAGCGCCCATGCTGTTCGACGACATAGCGCTGGTAGGCCGTCTGCAGGGCGGCGGGAATTACCCAGGCCGATTGTCTGGAGGAGGCGGTGCCTGACTCTGAGGCGCTCATCGGGCCGGATTCCTGTGCTTCTTCATGACACATTCTGTTGGGGGCAATTGCATGCGCCTGTCGGGATGGTGGCGTTCTGCTGCATGTTTGCAAGGGCGCGCCATTATTACGCCGCTACCTGATGGCTGGGGAGGGGGTGGCTGGTTTTTTATCGGGTATTCGCGGCTGAGCCGTTGTGTCCTTCGCTGCACCAAGACGGGGAGGCATGTTGTCGGCGAATATCCGAGCAATCGAGTATGACTTTTTAACCTTATGATTTTATTTGACTTATTTATTTGTAATTGGATATTTCCAATTGGCAAGGGGATTGCTATGCCTTATGGGAAATAAAAATTCCTGTCAGGATATATTCCGGCAGGGTCTCGTATGCCGATGCTGCGCGATAGGCCGCGCAGCACGGTTCCCTGATTGGAGGCTGTAGTCGATGACCCGTAGTCGTATCGTGTTGGGGCTTGTTCCGTTGTTGGGCAGTGCCGCCGTGCAGGCGGCCGAGACGCCCGTGGTCAACAGTGGTGACACGGCATTCGTGGCGCTCTGCTCGCTGGTGGTGCTGCTGATGACCCTGCCTGGCCTGGCGCTGTTCTATGGCGGCATGGCGCGTGGCAAGAACGTGCTGTCGATCCTCATGCAGGTGTTCTGCACGGCATCGCTGATGTCGGTGCTCTTCGCCATCTACGGCTACAGCCTGTGCTTCACCGACGGTGGTTCCTGGCAATCACTGATCGGCGGGCTGGACAAGCTGTTCCTCAAGGGCGTTGGCACCGACTCCGTGGTCGGCACCATTCCCGAATACCTGTACTTCCTGTTCATGCTGCTGTTCGCCGCGATCACCCCGGCGATCATCGTCGGCGCCTTCGCCGAGCGCATGAAGTTCTCGGCGGTGATGCTGTTCATGGCGGTCTGGCTGACGCTCAACTACATCCCCATGGCGCACATGGCCTGGGGCGGTGGTTGGGTGTTCAACCTAGGCGTGCAGGATTTCGCCGGTGGCAACGTGGTGCACCTGAACGTGGGCATCGCCTCGCTGGTCGGCGCCTGGCTGATCGGCCGGCGGCGCGACTACGGCACGTCGGCGCTGGCCCCGCACAACATGACCATGACCTTCATCGGCGGTGGCCTGCTATGGGTCGGCTGGCTCGGCTTCTGTGGCGGTTGCGCCCTGGCGGCCAGTGGTTTCGCCATGTTGGTGATGGTCAACACCATGCTCGCCAGCTGCGCTGGGGCACTGGCCTGGATGCTGGTCGAGGGTGTGCACCGCGGTAAGCCGAGCCTGTTCGGCGCGGTGTCCGGCGCCATCGCCGGGCTGGTAGCGATCACCCCGGCCTGTGGCTACGTCGGCCCCATGGGCGCCATCGTCCTGGGGCTGATCGCCGCGCCGGTGTGCGTCTGGGCGGTTGAGAAGCTCAAGCCCGCCATGGGGCTGGACGATGCCTTCGACGTGTTCTGCGTGCATGGCGTGGCCGGCATCCTCGGTGGTCTGCTGACCCCGGTGTTCGCTCTGAGCGAATTGGGTGGGCAGGGCTTCACCGGCGAGCGTGGCCTGCTCGATCAATTGCAGGTCAATGCCGGCGTACTGCTGTTCAGCATCCTCTTCTCGGCGCTGACCAGTTGGGTGGCGTTCAAGATCGCGGCGCTGTTCTGCGGGGGGCTACGCGTGGATGAAGAGCAGGAGATCGACGGCCTGGATCTCGCTGCGCATGGCGAGGTGGGCTACAAGTACTCCAACTGACGAAACAGGTCATTCGCGGAGTCTCGGGGGAAATCGATCCTGATGGCAGTCCGGAGACGGACTGGTGGATTGGTCGCTGACGCTACGAGCGGCCGGCGTCCCGGTCCGCCCTACGGCTGCATCCTGTGGGAGGGGCTTTAGCCGCGATTGTCGCCGCTGAAGCGCCTCCCACAATGACTTAGCGGGCGCACTCGGCTTGCAACTTATCCCCCGATGATCGCTCGGGAACCATAGCCTCACTGAAGGGCGTTGCTCGAGATATAAGGGCGGGCTTAGGCGAACAGTCCGCCAGTCCATTTCCATCCCATCACCACCACTTCTTCACCCCTCAAACCCTCTGTTCAGAAATCCTCCTGATGCGCCGCAGTGGCGCGCTTTGCCCTGCGCTTGTGCAGTCTTTGCCGGCTTGCGGGATGGTTGCAGGGGCCGGCGCCCACGCTGGCGCGGGATGACGGAAATGGCACAGTCCGTGCTTTCTTCATGAGAACAAAAAGTTCTCTCAGAGAATTTTCTCTGGAGGCCAATCGACCATCGCCTTGCTCTCACCCGGGAGGGTTTCCGATGACCGCATCCAGTACCGAACCCCTGTTCAGTACCCCACGTTATGCCACCGAGGCGTCCCGGCAACCGGCCAGTCGCCGCATCGTGGTCGCCCAGCAGGCCAGTGCCGCTACCGCGCTGCTCGATGATCCGGCGCCGACTCTGCTGCTGTGCCTGGGCGAGACGCTGCCAGGCAGTGCCGAGCAGGAGGGCTTGCCCAGTATCGAGGCGCTTTACCTGCGCCTGCAGATGCTGCTGGAGCAGGCGCAGGCCGGCACCCGGCTGTATGTCTGTGGCGATGAAAGCTTTCTCTGGCATGTGTACCGCCTGGCACGCCATACCGGCCTGCTCGGCGATGAGATCGAACTGTTCAAGCAAGGCGCGCGACGCCGCCTGTACTGCGTGCACTGCGGGCATTTCCAGGACATCGGCAGCGAAGGCGAATGCACCTGTGGCCAGTGCCGGGTGAAGCTGTTCGTGCGCGAACATTTCTCCCAGCGCCTAGGCGCCTACATGGGCGTCTGCATCGATCCGGACAGCCCCTATGCGGCGGAGGTGCCGGCATGAGCGCGATGATCGAGGTGCAGGTTACCGCTGTGCGCCAACTGACGCCTGTGGTACGCGAGTTCAGTTTCGCCGCGCTCGACGGCGCGCTGCCGGGTTTTTCCTGCGGCAGCCACGTGCAGGTGGTGTTGCCTATCGAAGGGCGCACGCTGCGCAACGCCTATTCGCTGTTGGGCGATCCGCGTGAAACCGGCGTGTATCGTATCGCCGTCCGACTGCAGGAGGCCTCGCGCGGCGGTTCGCGTTACCTGCACGAGCAGGTGCGCGTCGGTGACCGGTTGCAGATAGGTGTGCCGAGCAACCTGTTCGCCCTGCATTCGCAGGCCCGTCACCACATTCTGGTGGCCGGTGGCATCGGCATCACGCCGTTCATGGCCTACCTGGCCGAGCTGAAGGCACAAGGCGCTTCGTTCGAACTGCACTACGCCTACCGCAGCGGCCTGACCGACGCCTACGCTGATGAGCTGCGCGAACGTCTGGGCGAGCGCTTCCATGGCTACGACGCTGCTGTCGGCCAGCGCCTGTCCTGCGCCGATCTGTTCAGCGCCAAGCCGCTTGGCAGCCACCTTTACGTCTGCGGCCCGCAGCGTCTGCTCGATGAACTCAAGGTGCTTGCTGCTGCCCATGGCTGGTCGGCCGGGCGCCTGCACTGGGAAGCCTTCGCCGCGCCCGAGCCAGGCCAGCCGTTCACCGTCGAGCTGGCGCGCAGTGGCCAGCGCCTGCAGGTGCCGGGCGACCACAGCCTGCTCGAAGCGCTGGAGGCTGCCGGTGTGGAGGTGCCCAACCTGTGCCGGGGCGGGGTGTGCGGGCAATGCACCACGCGCTACCTGAGCGGCGAGGTGGAGCACCGCGATCACTATCTGGATGAGCAACAGCGTGGCGCCGCGCTGATGCCCTGTGTTTCCCGTGGCGGCTGCTCCGGCACGCTGCTGCTCGATCTTTGAGGAATCCGCCATGCCCGTCGTGATGAAACCGCTGGAAACCTACCGGGACGATTTCACCTTCAGCAACAGCCCGCAGGCCATCGCCCGTTTTCCCTTCCCGTTTCCCGAGGACAGCTACATGTACTCGGTCAACATCGAGCCCGCCACGCCGCGCGAGCCAGGCTCGGTGTTCGAGCACTGGTTCGACATCGACGAGCACTATGTCTCGGAGATGGCCGAGCGTGCCTGCGTATTGGAGAAGGATCCGCAGCGTTGCCTGGTGATGCCGCACATGGCCCAGGCCGCCTGGGACACCCTGGAAATGCTGATGGAGCATCTGAGCACCGACTATCCCGAGCACTTCGAACTGCAGCGCGAGGGCGACCAGTGGCTGTGGATCAACCGCCCGCTGGGCATCGAGCAGCGCTTCACCTTCGGCGATGCCAGCACGCTGCCGTTCGAGCCGCTGGAGTACATCACGCGCCAGGCGCAGGGCGACTTCGCCGTGCTCGATCAGCGCGACGGCGACCTGTTCATGGACGCCGGCATGGTCACCTGCCCCGCGGACTGGTCGATCAAGTTCGACGCCGGCATGAGCTTCAAGCAGTGGCATGCGCCGGTGCCGGGCGTGGCTCATCAGCTCGGTGTGTTCGACCGCGCGCTGAAGTACCTGCTGAACATCCAGGTCGGCCATCCGGTGCGCCGCCTGAACTGGACCATGACCATCAACCCGCGCATGGACACCTCCTCGGAGACCTTCCACGAATGGGGCCATGAGCGAGGCCTGGTGACGCCGGAGAATGTTGCACGCCTGGTGCACCTGCGCGTCGAGCTGCAGTTCATGCCGCGCCTGCCACGCAGCAATGCGCTGCTGTTCGGCATCCGCACCTACCTGATCAGCCTTGAGGAACTGGCCACCAACCCGGCCTGGGCCTGCCGCCTGCACCGCGTATTGCGCGATCTGCCGGACGAGATCGCCGACTACAAGGGCCTGACCCGCTACCGCCAGACCGTGGTGGATTGGCTGCGCCAGTTCGACCCGCAGGCCAAGGCTGCCTGACCGCCGCCGAGATCCCGCTCCCCCGCACAAGTGGGAGAGGGGAGACAGACCCCAGCCTGCGTGCGCAGGCTCAACGACGAACAACAGGAGAAACTGACATGGCCAATTCCTGGCGTATTTCCGCCCTTGCCGAGCGTCACCGGGCACTGGGTTCCAAGCTCGAAGACTGGAGCGGCATGGGCACCGCTTGGACCTATGCCAGCGATCTGGCCGACGAACACGAGGCGATCCGCACCCGTGCCGGGCTGATGGACGTGTCCGGGCTGAAGAAGGTGCACTACGTCGGCCCGCATGCCGAAAGCCTGCTGGAGTACGCCACCAGCCGCGACATTTCCAAGGTCTATCCGGGCAAGAGCGTCTACGCCACCATGCTCAATGAGGCCGGCAAGTTCGTCGACGACTGTGTGATCTACCGCACCGGCCCCAACGCCTTCATGGTGGTGCACGGTTCCGGCAATGGCCACGAGATGCTGGTGCGTTCGGCCCAGGGCCGCCAGGTGGCGGTGCTGTTTGACGACGATCTGCACGACCTGTCGCTGCAAGGCCCGCTGGCGGTGGACTTTCTCGCCGAGCATGTGCCGGGCATTCGTGAGCTGCCGTACTTCCACCACATGCAGACCAAGCTGTTCGACCGCCCGGTGATGATCTCGCGCACCGGCTACACCGGCGAACGCGGCTACGAGATCTTCTGCAAGGCCGCCGACGCGCCAGCGATCTGGGACGGCATCCTGGAGAAGGGCAAGGGCCTGGGCATCATCCCCTGCGCCTTCACCGCGCTCGACTGGCTGCGGGTGGAGAGCTACCTGCTGTTCTTCCCCTACGACAACTCCGAGATGTACCCCTTCGCCGACCAGCCGGCTGGCGACACCCTTTGGGAGCTGGGCCTGGACTTCACCGTGTCGCCGACCAAGGGCGATTTCCGTGGCGCCACCGAGCATCGTCGTCTGCAGGGCAAGGAGCGTTTCAAGATCTTCGGTGTGCTGCTCGACGGCGACAAGGCGGCCGAGGCTGGCGACACCCTGTGGGCCGACGGCAAGCAGGTGGGCGTAATCACCTGCGCCATGTATTCGCGGCTGTCCGGCAAGTCCATGGCCATCGCGCGCATGGAGGTGCCTTATGCCGAGCAGGGCGCGGCGCTGGAGGTCAAAGGCAGCCTGGCGGTGAAGGCCATCGCCCATACCCTGCCGTTCGATGATCCGGAGAAGAAGAAACGTACCGCCAAGGGCTGAGTGTCAGATCCCGCGACCGGGAGTCGTCGCGGGCAAGGAGTTCCTGGGGCAAGGGAACAGGGCCATAAGGATGTGGCCCGATTTAGGAGGGCCTCATGGTCTGGTTGAACGGTTGGGGGTTTCTGCTGCTGGCCGGCATCTGCGAGGTGTTCTATGCCTCGATCATTCCGCGTACCGATGGTTTCACCCGGCTTTGGCCGAGCCTGTACTGCGGTTTCTTTCTTCTGCTGAGCATCTACCTGCTGAGCCTGTCGGTGCGCGTGCTGCCGCTCGGCGTGGCGTACGCCGTATGGGTCGGCATCGGCACCCTCGGCACGGTGGCCTACGGCGCGCTGTTTCTCGGCGAAAGCCTGAACCTGCTGCGCAGCCTGTGCCTGGTGATGATCGTCGCCGGCATCGTCGGCCTGAAACTGGCCAGTCACGAGACGGCTTAGGGGAACGAATATGTGTGTACAGATACTGCAGCACGTGCCCTTCGAGGATGTCGGCAGCATGGCCGACTGGTTTCAGGCGCGGGGCGCCGACTTGCACTACACCCGCTTTTTCGAGGCGGATGCGCACTTGCCGGAGGTCGATGGCTGCGACCTGATCGTCGCCATGGGCGGGCCGATGAGCGTCAACGACGAGGCCGAGCTGCCCTGGTTGATCGAGGAGAAGGCCTTTCTGCGCCAGGCCATCGAGGCCGGCGTGCCGGTGCTCGGCATCTGCCTGGGGGCGCAGTTGATCGCCAGTGCATTGGGGGCTCGCGTGCAGCCCAATACGGAGGCGGAGATCGGTTGGTTCCCGGTGTGGCGCGCCGAATCTGTCGGCGATGACTGCTTCGTCTTTCCCGACCGTATCGAGCTGCTGCATTGGCATGGCGAAACCTTCGCTCTGCCCGAGGGCGCCAGGCTGCTGGCTTCCAGCGAGGTGTGCCGGCATCAGGCGTTCCAGGTCGGGCGACGGGTGATCGGCCTGCAATGCCACCCGGAGATGACGCCCGCCATCGTCGCCGACCTGCTGGACGAATGCGCTGGTGAACTCAGGCCTGGGCCTTGGGTACAGACGCCCGAACAACTGGCGGCAGAACCGCGTCGCTATCTACCGGGTAACGTGCTGATGGCGCGGCTGCTGGGCTACCTGCTGGGTTGAACGCTGCGCGACCCGATGAGCCGCGCAGCAGCAGCGGTCAGAGACGGAAGTGGGCGATGTTTCCGCGCAGTGCCTCACTGGTGCGTGCCAGGCTCTCGCTCTCCTGCTGCGCATGCTGGAAGGCGTCGGCTGATTGCTCCGTGCTGTCGCGTACCGAAACGATGCCACGGCTGATCTCTTCTGCCACTGCGCTCTGTTGCTCGGCTGCCGTGGCGATCTGCTGGTTCATGCCGTTGATGCGTTCGATCATGGCGACGATCCGCGCCACCGCTTCGCCCGCTTCCGATACGCCGGAAACCGACTGCGAGCTGGAACTCTGACAGCGCTCCATGTAACGCGCGGTTTCGTCGGCGATCTTCTGCAGGCTGGCGATCAGGCCCTCGATCTCGGTGGTGGCCTCCTGGGTACGTCGTGCCAGGCTGCGTACTTCGTCGGCGACCACGGCAAAGCCACGGCCGGCCTCGCCGGCACGGGCCGCCTCGATGGCGGCATTGAGCGCCAGCAGGTTGGTCTGATCGGCCACCGACTTGATCACGTCGAGCACGCTGCCGATGTTGCTGCTTTCGGTCTTGAGACGGCCCATGGCTTCGCTGGAGTTGTCGATCACCTGTGCCAGTTCGCTGATCAGGCTCACGGCATGGCCGGCTTTCTGCTGGCTTTGCGCTGCAGCCTGGTCGGCCTCGCTGGCGGCCTGCGCAGCGGATTCGGCGTTGCGTGCCACGTCCTGTACGGTGGCCGCCATTTCGTGCACGGCGGTGACGATCTGTTCCACTTCGCGCTGCGCCTGAGCCACGCTCTCGGCGTTGCGCAGGCTCGATTCGCTCAGTTCCTGGCTGGAGTGGGCGACGGTACGTGACGAGGCGTCGATGCCCTGGGTGACCTGACGCAGGTTCTGCTGCATGCGCTGCAGTGCGGCGAGCACGCTGTTCTCGGCGGTGTTTACGGCGGATTCCATCGTGCGCAGATCACCTTCTGCGACACGCTGGGCGATACGGTTGAGGTCGCTCGGCTCGGCCCCCAGAGCGCTGAGCAGGTAGCGGCTGATCCAGTTGCCGAGAACGATGGCCACGAGCAGGGCGATACCACCGATCACCAGCAGTGCCAGGCGCTGGTTGGCGTATTCGGCTTCTTCTTCTGTAACACGGTTCTGCGCGATCTGGATGGAGTAGCTGAGGTAGGCGTCGATCGCCTGGGTGAGCTCTTCCAGCAGCGGCGTGCATTGTTCAGCGACCATCTTCAGGGCGACGTCGTCCTCGCCCTTGAACAGGTGGTCGGCGATGGTGCGTGCAACGGGCGCGTAACGGGTCTCGACCTGCTCGACGCGGCTGACCAGTGCCTTGGCCTGTGGCGAAACACCCTTGTGCGTGTCGATGGCCTTGCGCAGCTCGGCGAGGCTGTCGCCGACCGCCTTGTCATAGCCCTCGATGGCCGCTCGGCGTTGCGCACGTACTGCCATATCCGGCGTCAGGGCCAGATTACGCAGGGCGATGGCGCGATCCTTGGCGGCATCGTTCATCTGGTTGGCCAGACGGGTTCGGTATTCGATCCCGTTGATGTAGCCGGTGAAGTCGTCGTTGACGTCCGCCAGGCTGACCAGCGAGACGATGGTGATCAGCAGCATCAGCGCGAGGATGATCGCGTAGCTGGCGTAGATCAGGGTGCGGGTAGAGAAGCGGGCTGTCTGGGAGGACATAAGGCACCTTCGGCAAACATGTGGACACAGGGCGTGGGCTCTTCGGGTGGACGCACACCGCTGCGCTGGGCGTAGGGGGCCGCATCCTGCGTCGTCCGCTAAAGGTATTGCCGGTTTCCATGGAAAGAATCCATGGGCGTGGGGAGGGAAGTTGAGTGACCAAGCTGGCCACCACCGGCATCGACCGACTAATGGGTGATGGCATGATGATAGTCACATTCCAGGGGGAATTGCATAGTCCCTCGCTTATGTCTGCCGATGACTGGCATACCAAAACGCTGAACTTGCACTGGCCGAGCAGTGCCTCTCATGGTTTTGCGTTATTGCGCGCCACTCTTTAGCGCAGGGTTCTAGTGGTTTCCGGCCCTGGCGCCGGGCTCAGGCATGCTGCGCAAGACGTTGCGCGGTGGCGGGAGCAGGCTCGCTCAGTCCGGGCGGCAGGAGGGTAAGGGAGCCGGCGGCGAGCGCCGCCGGCGGCGGTTTCACTTGAGCTTGGGCAGTTTTTCGTCCGGCAGGGCGTAGCTGTGTTTCTCGTGGATCATGGTGGCGATCAGCGCATAGAGGCTGACGCCTGCTACCAGCAGGCTGATGAAGACCAGGATTGCCGGCTTGTCAGCGAAGGTGAATACGGCGCTGGCGCCTTCGTAGGTGGTGATGCTCATGCTGTGTTCCTCACGATGGAGCTGGCCGCGTGTGCGGCCAGGCTGCAAAAGGTAAGTCAGGCGGATTTCGCTGCGGTGGTCGCCAGCGGTGCCGGCTCACCGCCGCCGACGCTGGTGCTCGAGCCGTACATCGACGTCCATTCCGGATAGGCCTGGGCCGGTACTTCGGTCAGATCCAGGCCGCGCTCTTCGGCGTGGGCCGGTACGCGCAACAGGTCGGCTTTCTTCAGGGCGTAGGAGATCAGGTAGCCCGGGATGAAGCCCAGCGCCGCCATGACCACGGCGCCGCCCAGTTGGCCGAAGAAGCTGATTTCCGGCATGCCGTTCACGTTGGGGTAACCGGCCAGGAAGATGCCGCTGATGACGATGCCGGCGAAGCCACCGAAACCATGCACGGCGAAGGCGCCGACGGCATCGTCGAGGCGGAACTTGAGCAGCAGGTTGTTGACCAGCGGTGCGGTGGCCGATACGCCCATGCCGATCAGGTAGGCCAGGCCGGGGTGGTAGAGATCCAGACCCGGTGCCACCGAGATGATCCCGACCAGGCCACCGGACATCATCCAGAACGGCTCACGGGTGGTCAGGTAGGCGCCGATCAGGCCGCCAGCGAAGCCCATCAGGGTGTTGAAGGCAAAGGCCGAGAGGTTGGTCGGCGCGCCGTAGATGTTGATCCACTGCGCACCGGAGTTGTAGATGATGCAGCCGCCGAGGAAGCCGAAGAAGCCGACGATGATCAGCATCAGGCCGACCACGCTCATCGGCATGCTGTGGCCGACGATGGCGTTGGCGCTGCCGTCGGCATTGAAGCGGCCGATACGCGCGCCAAGGTTGATCACCACGGCCAGGGTGAAGAAGCCGGCGATCATGTGCACGCAGCCGGCCGCGCCGACGTCATGGAAGCCCCATTTGACGGTGAGCCAGCCTTCCGGGTGCCAGCCCCAGGACGCTGCCACCAGCCAGAGGAAGCCGCCGAGGAAGATGGTCATGATGATGAAGGCGCTCATCCGCGTGCGTTCGATCAGCGCACCGGAGAGGATCGAGCCGGTGGTGGCGGCGAACATGGCGAAGGCGGCCCAGAAGATGCCGGTAGCGTTATCGCTGATGTTCGGCCCCATGGATTGGCTCCAGGGCATGCCGGCCATGATGGCGTCCATGCGCGGCACGATGCCGTCCGGGAAGCCGTTGTAGACCGCCCAGCCGAGCAGGAACACGCTGGGTACGATGAAGCCGAAGGCGAGGATGTTCTTCACCCCGGCGGCCAGCGCGTTCTTCAGTCGCGAAGCGCCGATCTCGTATGACAGGAAGCCCACATGAATGCAGATCATCAGGGCGATACACCACCAGTAGAATATTTCCATATTCAGGGTGTTGGTCATCTCTATCAGAGCCTGTAGCTCCTCCAGAGTGGGTGTCTTCTGCTCTTCCATCTATCAATCCTCGATGCTGTTCTTGGAATGTCTGTCGGTCATGGCAGTGGAGTTGAAGGTCTGCGCCGCTTGGGCCCTAGCTTTATCTGTAGTTATAAAAAGTTCGCAATATGAATAGGCAATCCCTATGCCAGAAGTGGCTTTCTCGGCGCATGCCGGGGTCTGCGGCTGCGCGGAAAGCATTGGTTAAAAAATGCCCCGTTTGTGTTCATCGAGCCGCTATCACGCCTGAAAATGGGTCGCAGTTCAGGTGTTCTTCTGCAACATGCCCTGGATCTGCTGCACCGATTCCTGGGTGCGCCTGGCCAGGTTGCGCACCTCGTCGGCGACCACCGCGAAACCCCGCCCCTGTTCCCCGGCGCGGGCGGCTTCGATGGCTGCATTGAGAGCCAGCAGGTTGGTTTGCTCGGCGATGCCCTTGATCACCCCGGCGACCTGGGCGATCTGCCCGTAGGTGGCCTGGATGCTCGCCTGCTCACGCTCCTGCAGGCTGGCGGCGGCTTTTTCGTCGCTGATCTCGCGTACCGCACCGGTGACGTAAAGCAGCTTGCCCTGGGCATCGCGCAGGCAGCGGCCGCGTTCGCGGTACCAGACCTCACCACGAGTCTTGTGGCGCATGCGGTACTCCACGGCGTAGAAACCGTCGCCGCTTTTATCCACCATCGAGGCGTTGAAGGCCTGCATCACGGCTTTGAGATCGTCCGCGTTGACCACCTGGAAGTAGCTGTCCCAGCCGTCGGGAAACTCGGCCTGGCTGTAGCCGATCAGTTCGCGGAACTGCTCGGACCAGCGAATCAGGTTCTGTGGGTGATCGGGGTCGCCATTCACCACGTTCATCGCCCAACTGCCCTCGGTCAGGGTGCGCTTGGTCAGCTCCCAGACCTGGCGTTCTTCCTCCCAGTGCGCGCGCTCGGCGGCGACATCCTGGTTCTGCGCCTGGCTGGCGCGCAGCTCATCTTCGAGCAGGGCGCATTGCTGCTCGGCCTGCGCCAGGCGCTGTTGCAGGGCCGCATACTCGGCTGCGCTGCAGGGCGGTGGCGGCAGTTGTTCGCTGTGCTGGCGAATGCGCTGCAGCTCCTCCCAGTCGCGCTGCAGACGCTGCAGGCTGCCGAGCAACTGCGGCTGTTGCTGCAGCAGCGGGCGCTCGCTGGCGGGTGAGCGGTGGCTGAGCAGGTGTTCGAGCCACTGGTTGAGTTCGCTGGCCAGGTTTCGAGTCGTATTGCTGAACCACATCGGCCGATCCTCCTTGGACATTTTCGAAAGCACGCAGTGCTTGCCTAGGCTTTGTACGAAAAGTGCCTGCGCATCGGTGATGCTTCGTTAAAAACGGGTTCGGAATGCTCATTTACAGCTCGTAAACTCCGCTTCCTCACCCGTTTTTGCCTCGCCTGACCTTCGCTCGACGACTTTTCGTGCAAACCCTAGCAATTAGCTGTCCAAGATCGTCGTTTGCCGTTACGCCTCACGCGCGCACCCTGCTCTTGTCCGGGTCATAGGCCACGGTGCCGGCGGCGACCGTGGCACCGATGCGTTTCTGCTGGCCGTCGAGCTTGCCGATTTCCACGCGGGTGCCGGGCGCGCAGTAGTCCACCGCCAAACGGCACAGGGCGATGTTCTTGCCCAGCACGGGGGAGCGCATGGCACTGGTGATCACCCCAACCTGAGCGCGGCCGACGTGTACGCAGTCGCCGTGGGCGGCCGGCTCGTTGCCGTCCAGTTCCAGACCGACCAACTGCTGCATCGGGTGTTCCTTGCGCCGCAGCAGGGCGTTGCGGCCGATGAAGTCGTCCTGCTTGCCCTTCAGTGGTACACAGAAACCGATGCCGGCCTCGAACGGATCGGTCTGGTCGCTGAACTCGTAGCCGGCGAAGATCAGCCCGGCCTCAATGCGCAACATGTCCAGCGCATGCAGGCCGAGCGGCGCCAGGCCCAGCGGTTCGCCCAGTTGCCAGAGGCGCTGCCAGACCTGCATCGCATCGCTCGGGTGGCACCAGATTTCGTAGCCCAGCTCGCCGGTATAGCCGGTGCGCGAGACCATCAGCGGCGCACCGTCGTAGTCGTCGAGGCGACCGATGAGAAAGCGGAACCAGCCCAGCTCCTCCAGCTTCGGCTGGGTGCCCGGCGTCCAGATCATCTGCTTGAGCAGTTCGCGCGATAGCGGGCCCTGCACGGCGATATTGTGGATCTGCTCGGAGGCGGACTTGACCCACACCTTCATGCCCAATTTCTCGGCCTGTTGGCGCAGCCAGTCGCCCACGAAGTCCTCGCCGCCAATCCAGCGGAAGGCATCCGGCCCCAGGCGTAGCAGCGTGCCGTCGTCGAGCATGCCGCCGTGCTCATAGCACATGGCGCTGTACACCACCTGGCCGACCGCCAGCTTGCGCACATCGCGGGTCAGGCAGTGGTTGAGCAGGGCTTCGGCGTCGGGGCCGAGCACCTCGAACTTGCGCAGGGCGGACAGATCCATCACCGCCACCTTCTCGCGGCAGGCGTGGTACTCGGCCAGCGTGCCGTAGCCGTCGAACTGGGTGGGCGTCCACCAGCCGCGATAATCGACGAACTGGCGGGTGAGGGCGGATGTACCGGGGTGAAAGCCGCTTTCGCGGGTCAGCACCGGGTCGGCGTCGGGCGTCTTGCGGTTGGCCATGGCGATACTGAAGCGCTCCTTGTCGGCATACACGCGGATATGGATGTCGGTCGGCTGCCAGCCGTTGGCCGGGTCGATGTCATCCGGGCAGGAACTGCTGGCGCACACCAGTTCGCGCTGGGCGCGCAGCAGCACGTAGTCGCCGGGGCGCGACCAGGGCTCGTCCAGCGTCAGTTGCTGATGGGCATCGACCGCGGTGTTGAAGAAGAAGTTGATCGCCGGCCAGCCGCGACGGCCCTGCACGCCATGGCTGTGAAGGGCGCGGCTGATGTTGTCGCTGCAGTTGGCGTGGCCGAAGTAGCCCTGTGCTTCGTAGTAGCGCGCGGTGCAGGCCAGGGCGAAGGTGTCGTGACGGCCGACGGTGTCGCGTACCACCTCCAGCATCGGTTGCAGGTCGCGGTCGAAGAAGCGGCTGAACAGACCGGGATCGGGGTAGGCGCTGCCGTTCAGGGTGCGGGTGACGGTGGGGTCAAGGTCGATCTCGCGGCCGGCATCGAGGCCACGGCGGTCGAAGGCGACGAAGTCCGAGCACTGCCGACCGGCGACGTCGATCACCTGGATGTACTGACCAGGCGCGACGACATAGTCGCGCGCCGTGCCGGGGGTGATGGTGAATTCGTCGAGCACTTCGCCGAGCGGTGCTGGCAGGGTGGGAATCAGCAGACTCGATGGATTGGCGCGCTGGATGATCAGGCGCAGTTCGCTGGCGCGCTGCTGGCTGTCCACCGCTGTCTGTCCGCCGGGGGCGGCAACGACCACCAGCAAGGCGGCGTTGGCCTGCAGCTTCAACCGATGGCCGGCGGGCGTGCCGTCTGGCCATAAGCGTGCGGCCGTGGGCAGGTGGCGGCAGTCGATGTGGCGTTTGAGCAGACCACTGGCGACGTGCTGTGATTCGCGGCTGCCATCGCTGAGCAGACGGCCGATGAAGTCGGCGCCGGGGCTGGACAACAGGCCGAGGGCGGCGAGTGCCTCGCGGCCCTCCATATCGAAGGCCAACAGCTCGGCGCGCTGGTCGCCTTCGAGATCGATCACTTCGATCCGGTCATCTGGTTCCAGGGCGATCACCGTCAGGCCGCCGGGGGCGACGCGATGGCGCTCCAGGCCGGGAGCGCGGGCGAACAGCGCCGGCTCGTGTGGTCGGGAAATCACGGGCATCTGCATGCAAGGCACCTGGGTTCTATATTGTGTGCGCACGGCGCACCCTGGGGAACGTGGCTGGTGATTGTTCTGTAGCGCCCGACTCTTACGGGGCGAGGCGTCAGTGGTGGGCTGAAGCCCACCCTACGGCGCGTGTCGGGCGCTGCTGCTCACCAGAGCTTGGGCGGGATTCAACCCACGGCCTTGATGGCCGCTTGCGGCGCATCGGCCAGGTAGGCTGCGAGCGAGTCGTCCAGCGCCTCCAGCCAGGGCGTGTGGTGCGGTGTGGCCAGAGTGCCGGTCATCAGCGAGCGGTGGCACTTGTTGCGGTAGCCCATGATGTCCTCGTACTTGTCGTGCTTCCAGTCGAGGAAGGTCTGGTTCACCGCGGCGATGTCGAAGCTCGGGTAGTCGGTGGCGTCGATCAGGGTCTGGATGTACTTGCCCTGGAATTCGAACATTTCCTGGGCGTTCTTCAGGGTCAGCTCTTCCTCGCGCCAGGCCAGATTCTCGGCGTGCATGGCGGCCTGGTCGGGCAGGGCGATGCGCCCGAGGATCACGTCGCGGGCGTACCAGGCCTGGGCGTCGAACATATTGAAGCTGTACCACTGATCCTGCATGCCGAGGTAGATCAGCTTGGGGTTGCTCTCCCAGAGCACGCCCTTGTACAGGTTCAGCGGCCACAGGCGGTTGTCGGTCTTCAGGCGCAGGTTCTCGGCCAGGAAGGGGAAGTGGTGCTTGTAGCCGGTGCACAGGACGATGGCATCGATGTGCTTGCTGGTGCCGTCGGCGAAGAACGCGGTGCTGCCTTTGACGTGGCTCAGCAGCGGTTTCTCCTCCCAGTTCTCCGGCCACTTGTAGCCCATCGGTGCGCTGCGGTAGCAACTGGTGATCGAGCGCGCGCCGTACTTGTAGCACTGCGAGCCGATGTCCTCGGCCGAGTAGCTGGAACCGACGATGAGCACGTCCTTGCCCTTGAATTCCAGCGCATCGCGGAAGTCATGGGCATGCAGCACGCGGCCGGCGAAGCTCTCGAAACCCTCGAAGTAGGGCACGTTGGGCGTGGAGAAGTGGCCGCTGGCGACCACCACGTAGTCGAAGCGTTCTGTGCGGGTGAGGTCGTGGTCGTAGCTGTGCACGGTGACGTCGAACTGGCCGCTGGCTTCGTCGAAGACCACTCCGCGCACAGCGGTGTTGAACTGGATGTACTTGCGCACGCCGGCCTTCTCGACGCGGCCCTTGATGTAGTCCCACAGCACTTCGCGCGGCGGGTAGGAGCCCATCGGCCGGCCGAAGTGCTCGTCGAAGGTGTAGTCGGCGAACTCCAGGCATTCCTTCGGCCCGTTCGACCACAGGTAGCGGTACATGCTGCCGTGCACCGGCTCGCCGTGTTCATCGAGGCCGGTGCGCCAGGTGTAGTTCCACATGCCGCCCCAGTCGCTCTGTTTTTCGAAGCAGACCAGCTCGGGGATTTCCGCGCCTTTGGCAGCGGCGGATTGGAAGGCTCGGAGCTGGGCCAGGCCGCAGGGGCCGGCGCCGATGATGGCGATGCGAGTGGTCATGGAAGCTCTCCTGTACGGATCGTTCTAGTGATTTTCAGGAATTTAAATTTCCTTGTGAGAATTACCTTACGGGCTTCACGCCCCGCCGCAATTCGCTCGTTGGGGATACCTCCTTGGAGGTAGTCGATGGTGTTGTGCTGCCCTGATCAGAGGCGCGGCGGCGTCGGATTGGTGCGGGAGCAGATCGATGAATAAATTCCTTTAAGGAATTTTTCTTTCTTTTCAGTGGGGTCTTTGTCCATGCGGTGCGGGGCATGAAACTTGCTGAAGCCTGCTGCAAATTCCCGCTCGAACGGAGGCTGGATGTTCCAGGCGCTGCTGCGTTCCCTGCTCCCCGTGCACCCGACCCGGTCGGTCGAGGCGGCATTGCCTGCCTATCGCCAGGCGCTGCTGGAGCTGCCGTTACGTGCCCTGCAGCAGGGCGGCATCGAGACGCCCCTGCGCGCCTTGCTGCCATTGCTGGAGGACGCCCTGCAGGCCGCACAGGTCAGCCTGCTGCTACCGCAGGCGGGAGCGCCGGGCTGGCGTCTGTTGGGTGAGCCGCTGCCTTGCAGCGACGGCGCCCATGATCTGGCGGGCGTGTCGCCAGGGTCGCTGCAGCTGTGCGGGCGCTGCCTGGCGCAGGGACGCTTTCTCGCCCTATGCGGTTTGCATGGTGAGCAGGAGCGCGTCGCTTTTTTACAGGTGGCTTTCGCCCGGCGCCCTGATGCCCGCCAGCGCGAATGCCTGCGCCTGATCGGCCGGCAACTGGCCGAGGTGCTGCTGGCCTTCGCCGAGGCACGGCGGCTGCGGCGCAGCGAGCTGAGCGCCGAGCGCGGCATGCTGGCGCGCGAACTGCACGATTCTGTGGCGCAGCAGCTCGGCTACCTGCAGATTCGCAGCAGCCGATTGCAACAGGTGCTGGCTGATCCGCAGCAACGCGAACAGGCCGATGCCATGGTTCACGACCTGCGCGACACCCTGCGCACCTTGCAACGCCAGGTACGCGAACTGATCAGCAGTGCACGCCTGACCATGGATGGCCGCACCCTGCGCCAGGCCCTGGAGGCTTCGGTGGCAGAGTTCGCCCGCAGCAGCAGTTGCGTGTTCAGCCTGGACAACCGCCTGCCCGGCCACTGTCTGCCGGCCGAGAGCGAACTGCAGGTGCTGCAGATCGTGCGTGAGGCGCTGGCCAACGTGGTGCGCCACTCCCATGCCCGGCAGGTGTGGATTCGCCTGTGGCCCAGCGCAGGCGGCGGCGCGGTGGAGGTGTGCGACGACGGTGTCGGTCTGCCGCAGCACCTGCCATCGTCCGGGCATTTCGGTCTGCACATCATGCGCGAGCGTGCCGCCGCCATTGGCGCCGAGTTGCGTATCGAGGCGGCCTCGACCGGCGGTACGCGCGTGCTGTTGCGCTGGGGGGCGGCATGAGCGCGCCTTTCGACCTGCTGCTGATCGACGACCACCCCATGTTGCGCCGTGGCCTGGCCGAACTGTTCGAGAGCAGCGGCGAATTTCGCGTGGTCGGCAGCGTATCCACTGGCCGTGAGGGCATCGCCCTGGCACGTGAGCTGAACCCGGCGTTGATCCTGCTCGACCTGCACATGCCGGGGCAGGGCGGCCTGGACACCCTGGAGTGCCTCAAGCGTGACCAGCCAGAAATCAGCATCATGGTGCTCAGCGCCTCGGCGGCACGCGAGGATGTGCTGCCGGCCTTGCGGGCAGGGGCCGATGGCTACCTGCTCAAGGACAGCGAACCGGAGGAACTGCTGGCGGCGGTCAGCGCCTGTGCCCATGGCCAGAGCCGGCTCGACCCAGCCCTCTCGCGGCTGCTTGCCAGCAGCCTGGGCGAACGCGACAGCACCACGGCAGCGGCGCGTATCGAACTTACCGAGCGTGAGCGGCAGACCCTGGCGCTGATCGCCGAGGGTTTCAGCAACAAGCTGATCGGCCGCCAGCTCGGCATCAGCGATGGAACGGTGAAGGTCTACGTCAAACATCTGCTGAGCAAGCTCAACCTGCGTTCACGGCTGGAGCTGGCGGCCTGGGCGCATCGTCATTCGGGGGAGGCGTCATGAAGGTTCTGCTGCGCTGGTTGGCGGGTTGGCTACCCTGGCCGGGCGCCGACGAGTTACCCCTGGCGCTGATCCAGCTCGATGGGGCAGGGCGCCTGTGCCGGGTCAATCGCAGTTGGCAGGGCTTCAGCGGTTACCGCGCCAGTGAGTGCCTGGGGCTTGAGCACGAGGCCTTTCTGCATCCGGAGGATCACGTCGCCTGGCAACTGGCTTTGCATGGGCTGACCCCGGCACAACCGGTATGGAGCGGGTGTCTGCGCTACACCATGCGGACAGGCGAACTGCGCTGGGCCGATGTCCGGGTGCGATATGCCGGGACGGCTTACCTGCTCACCCTGGCTGACGTGAGTGCGCAGATGCCGCAGCGTGAGCAACTGCTGGCGCGCCATCGCAGCCTGAGCAACCTGCTCGACGGCCTGCCGGCCATGGTCTATCGCTGCCGCAACAATCGCCATTGGAGCATGGAATACGTCAGCGCCGGCTGTCTGGAGTTGACCGGCTACCCGGCCGAGCGACTGATCGACAGCCAGGAGCTGACCTACAACGGGCTGATTCACCCGCACGACCGCGAGCGGGTCTGGCGCGGCGTGCAGGAAGGTCTGCGGGCACGGCGGCCGTTCGTGCTGGAGTACCGTCTGTTGTGCGCAGATGGGCGGGAGAAGTGGGTCAGTGAGCGGGGTTGTGGGGTGTATTCGGATTTGGGGGAGGTGCTTGGGTTGGAGGGCGTGGTGATGGAGCGTGGGGTGGAGGTGGTGAGGCAGATGGTGGTTTAGTGGATGGAGCTTCGGACTGGCAAGTTTGTGTGTTGGTTGTTCTGTTTGTTCGTTCCGAATTGCCGCGTTTTTGCGGATGTTTTTGGTTTCGCCCTCCCGGGCGAGTAACTTTTGCCCCGGATGGCCGGCCCGACAAAAGTCATCAAAACCCTCCGCCCGTTCATCCGGCCCTGGCTTCGCCAGGGTTCGCTCACTCCA